>CAYGZM010000008.1:0-58262 GCA_964354365.1 uncultured Pirellulales bacterium | reverse complement strand
AGACTTCGCCTTCAAACTGATAAACGGCAACAACCAGGCAATAGCGATATGGACGGTGGGCGACGAGCATCAGATAACCTTGCAGACCCCTGCTGGTAAAGGAAATCTCATCGATATGCTCGGCACAAAACAGGAAATATCCTGGAAGGAAAATGCCCTTGCGCTGACGATATCCCAAAGCCCGCAATACCTGCTCATAGGAGCCAAATAGCTGAACCGAATTCGGCAGATAACTACTGCTCTGTTACTCGTGATTCGATGGGTTGTCATTGCGAGGTCTGAAAGGCCGCGGCAATCTCGTAGCTTAGGATGACTGAGATTGCTTCGCTTCGCTCGCAATGACGGAGACGCAAAACATCTGTGACAGACCACTACTTTTTGTTGATGATTTGGGGTGCTGTCATGCTGAGTCCCCAGTGGGCAAAGCATCTGGCCTCAGAAAATGTGAGGAGCAATAGTATGAACAGAAGTATGTCACTCTATCTTCCGGTTTTCCTGGCTCTTACGATTATTGCGATGACGCAGCCGGCGAACTGTGCCGACCTTCAACTTCAGGCCGCTACCTACCTCGGCGGCCCGCAGGCGGACGAAGCATCCGCAATCGACATCGCTCCCGACAAAACCGTCGTCTTTGCCGGAACAATCCCGGGCAACGACTTCGGCAAGACCCCAATCACACTCCTCAACGGCGGCAATGGGGTCATCATCAGATTCAATTCAACCGGCACCGAAGTGCTCTCGGTCACTCGCATCGGCCGCAGCGTCGATGATATGGAGATAGACGTGACCACCGGCCAGATCGCTGTAATCGGCGACTTCGGTGCAGCCCTCCTTTCGCCCAACGCCGACAAAATGCTCTGGCACAAAATGCTCGATCCCGCCGCCGGTGCCGTGGCAAGCCCTGGAAGAAGAATCGCCGTCGGCAGCAAGGGAACCGTCGCTGCCCTCCACGGCAAGGCCGTAACCGTTTTCGACCAAAAGGGCCAACAACTGGGCGACTGGAAGCTGTCCAACAGCTACGTCGAGGATGTGGCCATTGATGAAACAAGCCAATCGGTTTTCGTCGTCGGCTTCGACAACAAGCGCCTCTCCAGCGCCAATACAGGCTGTCCCGGTTGTCCCGTCCAGGTGGCGTTTATGTTCTGTTACGGCTACGACGGAAGCAGAAAATGGACCAACTGGAACTACAGCGGTGCCGACTGCGACAATGGAAATGAAGCCGACAGTCGGGGCCTGCGGGTCGCAATGGGCCGCGATGGAAAGCTCTACTTCGGCGCAGAAAGCGCAGGCGGCAATTCAATCTTCCGCTGGAATCCGAGAAAGCTCGGCGAAAAGAACCAGGTGGCCGGCGATAAGTTCCACAGCCCATACAACACCGCCGCCAACCACATCAGCTACTACGCCCGCCTCGACCCGGCCACCGGCGAGCTGCTCAAGGGCCAGTTCCTCCTCGCTCGTCTGGCCAACAACAAAGGCAATGCCGTCCGAATGCACGCGGTAGCCGCCGACGAGCACGGCAACGTCTATGTCACCGGCGTATCAACGTTCAATATGGATAAGGACGACCTGCCGACCGTGCTCGGCCAGACCGTGGCGCCGGCAGGTGGATTTGTTCTCGTCGTAAACCCCGACTTCTCCCACCGCATCCTCTGGACAACCTTCGAAACTGACGCCTACGCGAGCACGGTCAGGGCTATCGCGGCCGCCAACGGCGCCGCTGCAATCGCCTCAAACGTGACAAAAGATGCTATGCTAACGCACAACGCCATCCAGAAAAGCGCCAACAGTCCCTCAAAAGAAAACCCTGAAGCGTACATAGCAGTTTGGACCCTTGACGGACAGTAAAGAGTGTCGCCTTTCTCCCAAATGCGCACAAGACTTGAAGACAACCTCGCTGCCCTTCGCCTGCTACGGGTTCCTCGGCAGCACGTCAATATCCTCTCTCTGCAGAAGCTGGATGATCTCGGCCTTTTTGGGCATCGCCTCTATAAAGCCGAACTTCGTGCAAGCCAGCGCCCCAGCCGCTGATGCAAACTTGACCGCCTGGCGTATATCATCCCCTACGGCGCACGATGCCGCCAGAGCGCCCGCAAAGGCATCCCCCCTGCCGGACTGATCAACAAGTTCGACCTCAAACGCCGGTATCTGATCGGCCCCATTCCTGTCCACCACCATACAGCCCCGCCTACCCATCGTTATGACCGCATAGCTCACGCCGCGGGCAACCAAATCCGATCCGATCAGTTTGGCCGTCCGAATGTTCCCCGCCGACTGGTCGGTTATCTCTGCCGCCTCACACAGATTCGGAATAAGAATGTCAACTGAAAAGAACTCCATCGGCAGATGGCCGGACTTTTCGGCTCCGATGCATCGAGATTCTACCGGCCAGGCCGGGTCGAGAATGACTTTTGTTCCGTGCACCTTCGCGCAGCGAATGGCCCTTACAATTGGCTCGGACGGCAGCCCGCCGTGAATCAAACAAACATCCGCCTCGGAGATAATGTGCTCGGCGGCGTCGATATCCGCAGGCTGCAGAGCGCTGTTGGCGCCGGAATAGAAACACGCTGCGTTCTCGCCTCTGCCGCCGACCAGCGTTACCACAACGCCGGTATTCTTGGCTTGAGCGGCATAGACAAACTCGGTATTGACATTGAACTCGGCCAGATTCTTCCTGACCATCTCCGCAAACGGATCGCCTCCGACCTTGCTGATAAGATGAACTTCACATCCGCATAGCGCCGCCTGCACCGCCTGGTTCGGCCCGGGTCCCGCCGGCGTATAGGAAAGTGCCGAGCCGGCAACGCTCTGCCCGGGAGACGGAATTTGGCTGCACCGCACCGCCATATCAACGTAGGTGCTGCCAATCACAACGACTTTGGGACTCCTTCCCGACATCTTCGTCCTTAACAACAGGACTCTTGCATAATTTCTGTGAGCAAATTCAAGGCCCCGGTCAAACGCCGCTGCCTCTTTGCTCTCGGGAAAACCTTTTCAAAAGGTGAGTATAGCCGTTCGCCCCGCAAATGCAAGGCCTTTTCAGGCTAAATTTCGCTTTTGGGAAACCGTCAATTGAACATCTCGGCTGGATGGACGCCGTTGCGAGATGCAAGAGGGAATGTGTGGAGAATTGGTGTGTCCGAGTTTCGCTTGGGGGGCAAGGGGCGCCCGGCCATCTGGGCGCCCCCCGTTCGGGTATTTCTATTTTCTTCGTCCGCGAAGCAGCGCCAGAGAGCTCAGCCCCAGCAGAAGAATCGTCGCCAGCTCCGGCACCTCTGTAATGTAGTCTTGCTTTCCGCAGTACACAAAAGCCCTTAGATCCGCTTTGGGACCGGTGCCGTCGAGAGAATGTAACATGTTGTTTGCTGTATCGCTGTCTAAGCCGGTGGCACGGAAACCAAGCGGGCCGCATGTGCTATCGACTCTAACATCCCACATAGATGGCGATGCAGGCAGGTCCTCATAGATTATTTCCCATACAGCCGCAGCAAAGGCCTCGGCTTCGCTGTTCTGCTGCAAGGTAAAAGGCCCGTTTCTAAACCAGGACTCGTCAAAGTATCTGCCCCAGATTTCACGAATATACTCGCCCTTCTCAAAACCTATCTTCTCTCCGAGAAACGTCGTTGGCTTCTGTCCGTCCTCAGGCAGAACAACGCTATAGGTCTTCGTACAGCTCGGTGCGACTTCGGACAGCTCCATACAGAAGGCCCCTATTGAACCATTCTCCCAGAGTGCTCCGTCCCCCGTACCGCCGGTCTTGTCCAGCATATAGACCCCTGTACGTCTGGCTGCGCCTTCGAGGCCCCCGCCCCAAAGCTCGGCTGTTCCGCCCGCCCCGGCTCCATCATAAACAATGTCGATAGTCCCCAACAGGCAGGCCTGTGCGCCAAAAGGCAAACCCAGTAGAGCCGCCGCGAACAACATAATGACTGTGTGCCTGATACCCATTTTACCTTCCCCCAATTGATGTGTTGGTGATACTTCTTTGTGAAGAGTGATTTCTAAACCGCTTGAAGATTTTGAAATCTGTGAATCACCTTCACCCCCATTTAGTTTGTGTATTCTACCTAATTTGAAATGCAATGTCAAGAAGAAAATTATCTATTTTGACATAAATCTTGGAACTTTACCTTCTCTGTGTTGTCGTTGGGCTATTTGCAGAGAAAAACAGACCTTATGGGACTGGCTGAACAAATTTCTGTCGGAGCCAGCGCTCCAGGACCGTGACAATGTAGTCAATCTACCTCTGCGTTATCGCTCTGCCCTTGGGGATGCGGTGCCATTTTGCCGGACATTTCCGACAGCAGGTCGTGTTCGGTACTCGATGCTTGACACGTGATACTCGCTATTCGCTGTCATCCAAGACTTCTCTTGTCTTGTCATCCTGAGCCCGCCATGGGCGGACGAAGGAGGTAGAAGAGGCTTGTCGAATCCAGTGGGGGGCGGTAGAGTGATCAAACAAGTTCTTCCGCTGAGGTGGTTTGGCGGTTGCAGACTCAAGGGACTTCAGAATGGGAAAGGATCAAGATGTACAGGATTAAGGTCTTTCTGGCTTGCTTGGTGGTCAGTGTTTGCACAGGGATGTTGGCCCTTGGTGCGGAGAATGTCGGTTCTGGGGCTGGAGCAAGGCAGATAACTGTCCCATACCCTATGGTGATCGAGAAGCTGCCTGGGCAAGCAGTCAATGTGAGTAAGTATGGCGCCGTGGGTGGTGGCAAGACAGATGATACTGCTGCTGTACAGGCTGCGCTGGATGCCGCTATTGCGAAGGGTCCCATCTGCTATTTGCCGGCAGGCCTTTATCGGCTTGATGGCTCTTTAGTTGTGCCTCCTGGGGTGACTTTATGTGGCGCTTCTGGTGGCGTGCCTCATTCTGAGCATCCTATCGGGACTGTGCTTTTGGCTTATGGAGGCAAAGGCAAGGCTGATGGTGAGCCTCTTATTACATTGAAACCTAATGCTGTTATCCGCAACGTTGTGATTCATTATCCTGAGCAGACCCTCCCTGATGTTATTCCTTATCCTTGGACTATTCGCGGTGATGGTGAGATGTGCCAGGTTCTCGACATCACGATGACAAACCCTTATCAAGCCCTTGATTTTGGCACAAAGTGGAATGAACTGCATATTATACGCAATGTTTTTGCCTGCCCTTTGAAGATAGGTGTGTATATTGATCAGTGCACTGACATCGGCAGGATTGAGAATGTCCATTTCAATCCAAATTTCTGGACGCGGATGGCGCTCTCTCCGAAATATCCCGGCGGCGATATCAAGGCATATCTGGAAAAAAACCTCATTGGTTTTAAGATCGGCAAGACTGACTGGGAATATATCAGCAATTGCTTTGTCATATTTCCGAAGATTGGCTTTCATTTTGATGATTTCGGGCATGGTCCGGGCAATGCCGTCATAACACAGTCTGGAGCTGATATCTGCCCTGTGGCTGTCAAGGTGGATAGAGCACAAGGGCATGCTGGTATCCAGTTTGTCAATGGCCAGTTCATGGGAACCATTGAAGTGGGCCAGAAGAATCAAGGGCCAGTGAAGTTGACGAACTGCGGATTTTGGCCGGTGCCGCAGACCAAGGAGCAGGTCGTTAAGAGTGGGCCGAGTAGTTTGATATTGAGTGCGTGTCACTTTGCAGGCTGGGATTCCAAAGGTGCTGGAGACCCTTGTATTCGAGCAAGTGGTGGCCGGCTGGTGGTTAACGGGTGTGAGTTTATGGAGGGCAAGAAGCAAATTGTGCTGGAGAAGGGCTTGAAGGCGGCGACGATTACCGGGTGTCTGCTTAGGGGAGAGCAAGCTGTTGAAGATTCGTCAGGGGCCGATGTGCAGATTGGTCTGAATACGACACAATGACAGGGAGAAGGCGATGCCAAAGGCAGATGAACGTTTCGCTGCGGGTCCCAGTTCCTATTCGTTGCCCGGATGCTTCGTGGACTCAGCATGACAAACGGTCAATACTCGATTCTATCTTCTGTCTTCTGACTCCTGATTTCTGAACTACGCCAGGGGGCCAGTCACAGCCATACAGACTGTACTTTCTTCAACGCCGTCGATGCCGAGGATTGCATTGACCTCGTCGTCGAACAATGCCCCGATCTCGCAACTGCCCAAACTGAGGCTCACCGCAGCCAGCGCGAGATTCTCAGCGATATGCCCGGCGTCAAGATAGACATACCGATACGCCCGTTGGCCATACTTCCATTTGCACCGCTCGAACACAGCCGACCATACAAAAACGGCCGCCGCCGTCGCGCACATATCCTGGCCGAGCGCCGCCTGCGTAATCTGCCGCCGCAGGTCGCCTTGCCGTAGCTCATCGAGTTTATGAGCCCTGACGGAGTAGTGATACACGCCCCGCTCTAACTTGCTCACGTCGTTGGCAATCACGTATGTCTCTATCGGATAAAGCGCACCCGCCGACGGCGCCGTGCGAAATTCGTACCCCTTTTCAATCCGCTGTATGCCGGTCGATGCCCAGAGCAAATATGAAAGCTCCCCCAGGCTTATGGGCCTTGCCTGAAAGTCACGGACGCTCTTTCTCTGTTTCAAGGCCGCATCGAGACTCATCGAACGCCATGGCTCAATGCCCGCATCGAGGGGGCTCGGCAGCTCAATCTTATTGGCCTGCGGATACTCCTTGTACAACGCCGGCTTCGCATCCCAGACGAGCCTGTGCCCGCCCATTTTGCCGACGTGGTGCTTCGTCTCCTGCTGAAACTTGTCGCCTGCATTGCTCATTCTTGTGCTCGCTGCAAAAATATTGTAACGAAGACCGTTGCACAATTCGAGAGAAAAGCTACAATAATCCCGATGGGGGAGGGTCGGGTGAGCAAAGGAGAATGTGAAGATATGATTAGAAGAGTACTTCTTACAGTTATTCTGGCCGTCCTGCTCGTTTCGCTATTTGGCTGTAACATGATTTCAGGCTTTGGCCGAGATATCAGCGGTGCCTCCAACGCCGTGGAAAACTGGATAACAAAGCCGTAGAACCGCTCGACCGGCCCTCCAGCGACCAAACGCCGCGGCTTGGAGGCGATGTATGTTCGCCTACGCAGCATAGTGCTTTGTAACAGGCAAAACAACCCGCAGTCATTGCGAAGGAGTCCCCCCATGGGGCTGAGGGCCCGGCGACGACTGCGGCAATCTCACGACCTTTCGAATGCTTGAGATTGCCACGCCTCCCGTTGGTCGGCTCGCAATGACAAGCCAGCGAGTTAGACATTACAGAACACTATTGCGCAGCCACGCCAATCCATCATTCTTTTGATATTCCCATCAGCGTTCCGGCAAACCGGAGACTATTCAGCGAGTCTTCTTAGCGGATTTTAGGTGTTTGTCGAAGAAATCTTCCACCATTTTCTCGATGGCGGGGTCCTTGAATCCGCCGTGCCCGCCGCCCTCGACTATGTGTAGCTTCACCTTCACACCCGCTTTTTGCAGCGCCTCGCAGAGAATCTCGCTTTGATTGTGAGGAACGAGGGGGTCCTTGTCGCCGTGAACAATCAGGAAGGGCGGATCGTCCTTGGTAACGTAGGTGATTGGATTTGCGCGTTTGCACTTGTCTTTGTTTTCCTGTATGGGTCCGCCGATGAGCCGGGCCTCCGGCGAATCGGGCGCATCGTGGTCCATCGTGCTTGGGAACCCGCTTATCAGCGTAAAGTCGGTCGGGCCGAAATAATCGCAGACGGCCTGGACTCGGCTGGAAACATTGAGGTTTTCGCCCTTTTCAAACTCTTTCACACCGCCCGTCGCGCCCAGCAACGCGACTAAATGCCCTCCCGCAGACGCGCCCCATACCCCGAAATGGTTGGGATCGAAGCCGTACTTGCCCGCGTTGGCCCGCAGGTAGCGAACGGCGGCCTTGCAGTCCTCGATTTGTGCGGGGAATACCGCGTGCTGACTGAGCCGGTAATTGATGCTCGCAACGGCGTAACCCCTTTGTACGAAACGCCTTGCGGGACAGTTCTCTTTGCTGCCGCCTTGCCACGCCCCGCCGTGCACCCAGATAATCAGGGGCAGCGGCGCCTCGCTGCGCTGCCCGGGGAGGTAAATATCGAGTTTCTGGCGCTCGTGCCCTCCCGTCACGTATTCAACATCCTTGAAAACAGGCCCGCCAGTCAAAGCACGTCCCACCGGACTGAGGCCCGCGGGCTTCTGCTGCGAGGACTCCTGGCAATTTGCCGCAGCGGTCAGGACACAAACACCCGCAAGAACCGCCGCCATTTTCAACCATCGTCCGTCTTCTCTTCGTTTTTTAGGATTCATAACATTTCCTCCTGAGTTAAACCTTTGCTACGGCTACACTTGGCCGGAATCGGGCGCCTGAAGGTCCAGCAACCTCGATGGAGGCATGCCCCCGTCGGACAGCCGATACAGACGCCTGCACATCCAGGCATCTGCTGGACTTTAGCACTTCTGCGCCTCCGTGTCATCTGCGCATCCAAAAGAAACGCACATTTTAGGTGTTTCTTTACTATGTGAAAAAATTTTGTAAATTATTGAACAAAAGAGTTGACATAGTTGTTTATACTGTTAAAATACTGAGAATGTTTAGTCTTTACGCAACACAACAGGCTAATGGACATCAACGACGGGCGGCTTCCGGCTGCGTCGAAGCTCCGCAGGCCAACCCGATGAGGATCAGGAATGAGAGGAACTGGTAAGAAGGCCGGATACACGACGGCGGGCGGCAAGAGTCGCCCTCGCAAGTCGCTTGAGCTTCTGCGAAGCAGGGCGAATATGCTCAGCGGCAAAGATAGGGTCTTACTGAAGATGTATATCGAGAAAGGCACGAGCTTCGCAGAGATGGCCCGGCTGGCAGGGACCGCCGAGCAGCGCATCGCACGAAGGGTGCGCAGAATAGCGGGACGGCTGATCGACGGACGGTATGTCAACTGTGTGCGGCGCGCCGGCAAGCTCAATATGGAGGAGCTGGGCGTCGCAAGAGACTACTTCCTGACAGGTCTGCCGGTAAGGAGGACAGCCTGCAGGCAAGGCTTGACCTACCACGGCGCCCGCAAAGCACTCAAGCGAATCCGGCGGATACTTGGAGAAAACCTGTAGCGAACATGTCCCTCCAGGGATGGCTGGGGCCCCAAACAGTTATCAAATACGAATTGCGAGGCATGAAATATGGCGACATTCAGCGTTTCAAAGGGCTTCACCTGGCATGGGACAATCACGGATAAGGTTGCACTGGTGTGCAGGGTGTTCGGGCTGACGGCGGACGACCTGAGGGAAAAGAGCATATCGCACAGGTGGAAGCTCGAAATCAACGATGGTGACATCGTATATGTTACAGGCTCATCGGGAACGGGCAAGAGCGTGCTGCTGCGGGAGCTGGAGAAGTGCATCCCGGCGGACGAGCGCGTGAACCTCAGCGAAATCGAGCTGCCGAGCGACAGGACCGTGATCGACTGCATCGAGGGCGACCTGCTGACGACCCTTAAAATGTTCAGCGTGGCCGGTCTCAACGACACCTTCTGCGTGCTCAACCAGCCGAGCAATCTGAGCGAAGGCGAGAAGTGGCGATTCCGGCTGGCGGTCGCCATAAGCAAGAAGAAGAAGTACGTCTTTGCGGACGAATTCTGCTCGAACCTCAGCCGGCTCGGCGCCCTGGTAATATCCTACAGCGTGCACAAATACGCAAAGCGATACGGCACAACCTTCATACTCGCCTCAACCGCCCAGGACATACTGATGGAGCTGGCGCCGGACGTGCTCGTCGTCAATGAGATGTACGGGCCGAGCGAGGTCATATACAAAAAGAAAGGAAGGGCCAGATGACAACGGCAATCCAGCCAGAGCCCCTTATGGCCTGTTCAGTCTGCAGGGAATTGGAGGTTGTCCCCGGCGGAATGGACGACTACAACAAGCTCGCCCGCTACCACTACCGTGACAGTCCCCTCGGCCCGTATGCGGCGATCTTCGCTCTGCGGCCAACCGGCCTTCTGAAAGCGTGGCTGGGCGGCAACATCGCAGGCGTCATCGTCTATACAACAGCCACCGCGGCCCTCGAGCTCCGCAACGTCGCCACCGGGGGCTTCTTCGCCGGCGCGGATAGAAGCACTGCGTTGTCGCTCGTCAATAAGAACATCCGCCGAATCGCCAGGGTCGTCATCGAGCCGAGATTCAGAGGTCTTGGCCTGGCGACCCGGCTGGTGCGAGAGACAATGCCGCAATTGAACGTCCCGGTCATCGAGGCGATGGCGGTGATGGGCATAGTCAATCCTTTCTTTGAAAAGGCGGGGATGCAGCCCTACACCGCAAAGACGCCCGCACGCTGCATTCGACTCATCGAGGCGCTGAGCACCGTCGGCATAGAGGACAAAGACCTCATCGACGCACGCGAGGTGCAGCAGAAAATCGAGGGGCTTAACGAAGCCCGGCTGCAATTCACCGAACGCGAGATCGGCCTTTTTCTCCAGAGCTACGGCCGCCGCCGATATATGCCGCCCGGCCCCGACCGCACGCGATACATACTCAGCAAGCTGACCGAACGCCCCGTCTATTACTTATGGTTCAACCCCGATTTGGAATTGAGGATTTAGATATGGTGGACAGAAGCACAATTCAATCAGTCGCGTTGGACAGGCTCATCGCCCATCGGGACAACCCGAACCGGATGAGCAGCAGCAATTTTGCCAAGTTAGTCCGCAACATCAAGCAGACGGGGCGATACGAGCCGCTCATCGTTAGGCCCTATCGAGAGAAGCCCCGCCATTCCAGCCGAGGCAAAGCGGCGCCTCGTCATTGCGAGCGAAGCGAAGCAATCTCCAGCGATTCGCCAGGGCGAGATTGCCACGGCCCGCAAAGCGGGCCTCGCAATGACAACAAGCATCGAGCGTCGAGCATCGAGGATCGTGGCCGTTTCCAGATTATCAACGGCTATCACCGCTGGCAGGCGCTCAAGCAGCTCGGCTACAAGCGAGCGGACGTGATAGTCTGGGATGTCGATGACGAGCAGGCCGACGTACTGCTTGCAACGCTGAACAGGCTCGGCGGCTCCGATGAGCTGAGCAAGAAGATTGCATTGCTCAAAAGGCTCAGCAAAAAAATGAACGCACGCGAGCTGGCGAAGCTCATCCCGCAGACGCCCGGCCAGATCAAAAGGCTCGTCAACCTCAGGATTCCAAGTGCCCCGGCGAAGATACCTTCGGACAAGTTTGCAAACCCGCTGGTCTTCTTTGTAACCAACGAGCAAAAGAAGATTATCGAAGAAGCGCTGTCACTTGCTCGAGGTCTGTGTCATTCCTTCGCCGGGATCAGGCCGCCAGGGTCCCTCGCGGAGGGGTCTTGTGGCCTTGTCGAGACACTGTCTGAGCGAAGCCCAAGAAGGACTGTCATTCCGACCAAAGTGAGCGAAGCGAACGAGGCGGAGACAGCCCGCCGCATGGTCTGCACTGTCATTCCGAGCGGAGGCTGCGAAGCAGCCGAAGTCGAGGAATCTGTTCGGACAGATCGCCATCCTTCTTCCTTCCAGCCAGTGGTTGGGCCGCTTCGCCGAGAAGTCAGAATAGACCCCTCGTCCGCCGGCGGGGGACTCGGGGTGACAAGTATCGAGCATCAAGCGTCGAGTCTGACCAAGGCTGAGGCAAAAGCAGAGACACTCACGGCAGTCGCGCAACATTTCATCGACACAATTCTTCGGGGATACGATGAGAATGAAGATCAAGTTCGTCCAGCTTGAGAGTCAGGCCTTTTTCACGGACGAGGCCCTGGCGAACATCATTCCCCCGAGGACGCCGTCGGACCGCACGTGCTTTCGCAATGTCACCAACTGGCTGGTCGAGGGCTGCGCCGCCGGGCGATTCAGCAATGAAATCTTCGGCAGGGTGCTGGATCTCGCCAAAGAAGCCCGGGGCGGGCGAAGGCCCCCGGCTGTATTTATGGCGCTTATGAAAAAGGAATTGAGGTACAAAAATGAAACAGAAAGGGACTTCTAATCAAATTCTCGCACAGCGTCCCGGCTATGTCACCCCCGCGGAAGCTTGTCACCCTTGCCTCCGAGCACGGGCAGGAATCCAGGAAAACTGTCCACTTGTCACTCCTGCGAAAGCAGGAGTCCAGAACCACCGCGAGGAACTGGATTCCCGCTTGTGCGGGAATGACACAGGAACGAGGTTTGGACGGCGAGTCGGCCTGGCCGGGCGGGCGGTCATAAAGCCGCGAGCAGCCGGAACGCTGACCGTGACATCAAGCATTGAGAGATGTGTCATTGCGAGGAGTCCCCTGGGGACGACGAAGCAATCTCCTACCGCTCGAACGCCTGAGATTGCCACGGCCCGCGTTGCGGGCCTCGCAATGACAGAGAGTATCGAGCATCGAGTCATTTCGCTGACGCAGGGCAAATTCACAATCGTGGATGCCGAGGACTACGACCGCCTCGCCGAACACAAGTGGCGCGCCGAGAAAAGGAACGGGCAGCGTTTCTACGCGGCTCGGCACGCGGCAGGCAGGACAATCCCAATGCACCGCGAGATTCTCGATATTCCGCCGGGGATGCTCTGCGACCACAAGAACCACGACACCTTAGACAACCGCAGGAGCGACCTGCGAATCTGCACGCCCGCACAGAACAGCTATAACCGGCTGCCGCAGCCGGGCGGAACGTCACGCTATAAGGGCGTCCGCTGGCACAAGGACCACTGCAAGTGGCAGGCCCGAATTCAACACATAGGCCGAAGTATTCACATCGGCCATTACGACTACGAGGCCGATGCGGCGATTGCTTATGACGATATGGCCGTCGAGCTGCTCGGCGAGTTCGCCTGCCTGAACTTCAACCACCGCCCCGAAATCCGGCTCTGGATGGAGGCGACATACCTGTTCGAGCCGACGAAGAACAAGCTTGGAACTTAGAATTGAGAATTGAGAAGCAAATTTGTCATGCTGAACCCGTTCGACTTCGCTTAGGGCAGGCTCCGTGAAGCATCCGGGCAACGAAATCAACCGTGTGTTTCGCAGCGATAGAGACGCTTGGTCCGCTGCCCATATCCTTCGCTGGCGCTCAGGATGACAAAGGAAGCCAGGCTCAGGATGCCATGAGCGAGAAGCCTCACGATGCGAGTGAGCATCGAGCTCCGGTATTGAGCACCGAGTGTTGAGCATCCTGGAGCGAAGCGGAAACCCCTTGAGGGGAGTATTGAGTCTCTTTGACAAGTTAATAGAGTGTTTTTCTTTATTCTCTGCGTTCCGCCGCAGTGGATCCGCGATTTCGCAGCAGTCTCAGGCCGTCTAAGGCGAGCAGGGAAATCGTCCCCTACTGTTTTCTCCGTTTCCGTCCGGCCAAACGATACATGAGGAGCGGCAGATGAGGCAACGCAACCATTAAGTCACGCCAACCGGCAAGCCCAACCCGGCCGGCTTTTCTGATGATATGGACGACCTGTGGGAGATTGTAGAATTTCGAGCGGATGCGGTTGCGGATTTGCTTTAGCTCTTTTCGCCCATACCGGTCCGAATACACAGGGCCGCCGATACGCGTGTAGTAGTAGCCCGGTGTTTGTTCGACCACTTCCTTCAAGGGCGAGAACTTCTCGATGCGGAGTTTCTGGAAACTGATGGAATCCAGCTTGATCTCCTTTGCAAACTTCGGGATATACAGCATTTCTTCTTCTGTCTCACCGATGTTGCCATAGATGAAATAACCGTGCAAATAAATATCGTACTGCGTCAGGACCGCAAAGGCATCCCGAATCTGCTGCTGAGTGATGCCTTTCTGGAGCTGTTGCAATATCCGATCGTGCGGCGACTCGATCCCTATCAGAAATACCCGAAAACCCGCTTTATATGCCTTGTCGAGGACCCGCGGATGCCTCGCCACGTCGATACGCGTCTGAACAACAAAGGTCTTCTTGATCTTGTTCTCGATAACCAGATCACAGAGCTGCTCGCTCCTCTTGGGGTTGGTGAAGAAGTTGTCATCGCTGACGAGCACGACATCGGCAGTCACCGTCTTCAATTCATCTATGACCGATTCGACCGGTCGTTCCGTGTAGCTCCTCTTCTGCCCGAGCGGATTGAGGCTGAAGGTGCAAAACTTGCATTTGAACGGACATCCCCTCGTGGTCAGTATCGTGTCGAATGTGCGTTTGGTGAGTCGCGTACCGTGGTGAACCATGTAATAATCATGCCGTCTCAGGCACCGATCAGGAAACGCAATACGCGTAATGTCAGGCAAAGGATGGATTTCGTTGTGGATGACGCCGCCGTTCCGGCGATAGGAAAGTCCCTGTATATCCTTGTATGGAACTCCCGTGACGATCTGTTTGATGATCTCTTCGCCCTCGCCTCGCACAATCATGTCGATATTGGGGCAGCGCACAAACAAATACTCGACTTCGAGCGTGGCCTTGTAGCCCCCGACGACTGTGCAGACCTCATCAGGCAGCCCAGAGACAAAATCACAAATCTCCTCAAAATGAGATGCCCACTGGATGCTGATGCACAAAAGGTCTATCTCTTTTCTGATGAACTCGCTGAGTGCTTGGCGATCCTTGTAGGCCCTCTCATAGCGAAGGTCGAGAAACGTGACCTTACCGACCAGGTCTTTCATACTCGCGGCAATATACTCAAGCCCGGTTGGAGGGAATATCCCCATCGCTACGGTAGAATCGCCAAAGCACGGGTTCAAGGCGAGAGCGTGTTTGAATTTAGGCATCTTGGAATTGTACTGGAAGATTGAAGGTTACACAAACGATGCTAATCTGACCTTTCCCATATCAAATGGGACTTTGACAAGTCAGTGCAAGGGTCGTCGCTGAGATGATGCTGACTATCCCAACTGTCCGGCATATATAACCTATAGCCTTCATTTGTCTGCATCAACCTTTCTGGTCGATTAGATACTGCAGGACCGCAGATATGTCAACCGGAAAGTCAGGCCGGAACGGGACCTGCCACGGCTTCCTGCCCACGGAGCAAGACGCCGTCACCGAGCACACCATCGCACTGGAGAAAGCAGCGAATTGAGCCCCACCGCAGAATCGCCCGTCAATTGCAGGGCGCTTCGCAGCTCAAAGGCCTTTGACCAGACTGATTATCAGTAGCCGCCTCGGTCATACCCGCGACCCCGGTCGCGGTCATGGCCACGGTCGCGACCGCCGGAACCGCCGCGTTCCCGTCCCCCTCCGCCGCCCTTGCCCCGGTCAACCTTCGGACGAGCTTCGTTGACGACAATGGTCCGGCCCTTCAAGTCCGCATCATTCATCTGCTCGATTGCTTTCTCGGCTTCGGTCTTGGAGGGCATCTCCACGAATCCAAAACCTCTCGATTCGCCGCTGAACTTGTCCTTTACAACAGTGGCGCTGCTGACCTGGCCAAACGCCTCAAAGGCCTGACGCAAATCATCGTCGGTCGTCTCAGGCGACAAATTTCCTGCATAGATATTCATGTTTGAACCTTACCTTATCTGAATCATTTGAATCGCTTATTGGCGCTACAATACGCCTGTTTCTATAGCCTGGGACGTGGAAAGTCAAGACTTTTCTGGTTTATATCCTAATATTTTTCCGGCTCCCGTGCCAAAGACGTTAGGTTCGTTAAACCGTCATACAGCCGCTTCTGAGCAAAAAAAAGGGCTGTATGTCCCGACTATATCGGAACTCACAGCCCTGTCAGACTCTTGATATCCCTATGTTTTTACAGTGTCCTGCGTCTTCGCAGCCAACCTACAAGGCTTACACCGATACCGCCAAGCAGAATAGCGCCCGGAGCCGGAATAACCGTCGTCGTCAGAGTCACGTCCGTCCTGTCGAGCTCGGCGCCGTTGCCGTAAAGAACAACGTCGAAAGTGGCCGTGCCATCAGCTAACGGAGCCGTCGCGTCGAAGGCGAAGGTCCCGGTCACGGTAGCGTTGGTCCACGAGCCGATCAGCGTATCGCTCAGGTTGTCTAACGTGAATGGAACGGTTGACCCGTCAACGCTAATCGTAATGTTCGTCAGCGTTGTGACACCGCCTGTAATCGCAGCGACGATTGCATCTTCGACTGAAGATCCACCCGTGCCGACATCGTTAAACAGTGTCCCGCCTGTGGCGGTCGTGATAGCAGTAGCCTGGTTCCCATAGCCGGAATCGTCGATACCGTTATCCGCACCATACACATTGAGCGCGAAGGTCTTGATGCCTGTCGTATTCAACGCGCTGATAGTGTCTGCGAGGCTCGGATACCAGGTCGCCGGCCCATCCGCGCCGGCCTCACCGTAGTAATGACCCGGTGCATCGCCGCCCCAGATGATGAGCTTCTGAGCGTCGGCACGCCCAGCAAAGCCAACATCGCCTGAACCTGTAAGCCAGTTGTTTGCGCTTGTTTGCAAGGACTTCAACTGCTCTTCGGGCCAGTCGTAACCGTACCCGTTCGTCAGGCTGTTTATTGCTGTCTGGGCGTTACCCGCTGACCCAAATGGTTGTCTTAGCCAGACCCCGTATGTCTGGTAGTTGCCGCCATCGAGATAGTCTTCGTAGTCGGCGACGGCATACTCGAGGTCCGCGCCAGGCAGTGCGGTACCAATTGCCGTGAGAATCCCGCTGAAGGCGGTCTTCATCTCGTCAAGGTAACCAGTCATACTTCCTGTTGTATCTGTCAAAAACAGCACGTCGGCCTTAGGCGCCGTGGCCCCCTCGACCGTGACAGACCAGTCGAGTGTATAGCTCTTCGTTTCGCCCAAAGCATGCACGCCCGATACGCTGTCGGGACTCAGCGACCCGACAATACCACCGGATGCTGCTGTGGCTAACAGGCCGACCATTAGTGAAAACATGACCAAATTCTTCTTCATAATACTGTCTCCTTAATCTATCTGTTGCTATCACCCTGTTGATACGTTCGAGGGCGGGAGACCCCCGCCCTTACCTTCAACTCTTAATCACCCTGCTAAAGGCTGCGACGCCTTCTCAGCCAGCCGACAAGAACCGCACCAATACTGCCAAGCAGAATAGCGCCAGGAGCTGGAACTTCTACAATGAAGTCCTGCCTGTAGTCCGCCAGCACGTGGTCGCTGTCGAGCCTGTACAAGTTCAGCACGCGGTAGTTTCCTGTGTCGGTCCAGCCGGAGGCGTTGGCCTGTGCAATGAGGCTGGCTTGCCCGGCGGTTACACTCCCATTTGTTATTTCGTCTTCGATAAACCAGATTGCCAACCCGACGTCCGCTGCCAGGGTGTTGCTCCTGGCGCCCAGTGCGCCGCTTAGGTACTGATCGTACAACCAAGCGCTGCGAGGATCCAACGGGTCGCCGCCCGTCGGTCCGGGCGGACCACTATTCATGCCACCTGCGATGGCTTCAGTCGAAAGTTCAGCGTCGTAGTACCCTCCTTTACTTATGGGCTCATTCAACTCAAGACAGAAGCTGAAGAATTCGGCCCCGTCCGTATAGCCGCCGGGAAGGTCCCACCCCTTCAAGTTGTACTCGCCCACGCTGGCGCCTAAGTGCTTCTCGTAGTACCCAAGCCCTGTAAATTGCACGGTTGGGACCGCAACTGCCGATGCTGCTGCAAATGCACACACTACTGCAACAAACACCATTTTCTTCATAATCATAATCTATGACCTCCAAATACCAATAACGAGTCAGTCTGAATTCTTTTTGACAACGACACAAAAAACTAACGGTTCCTCCTTCATACTTGTTCACTCCTTCAAATAAAGTCCTTGAATCTTACACCGACCATCGACAGGCGCACACCATAACAGGCCGCATCGCCTGCTGTGTTGTACCCCGGATCAAATGCAATAACTCTGTCGTAATATGGGTGGGGAGTAGCCCGAAATGGCCTTTTCACCACGACCCCTTAACAAACACTGTTGGTTATTCTACGCGATATGTGCAAAGATGTCAAGCAGGAAATTAAAAAAAAATCAGAAAAAATCCGGCATGGTTCAGACCAGGGCAACACTTTTCTGAACCCCCCGCGTCGCCGCATTCGCCGTAACTCCTTTTATAACAAGTTGTTATGGATATTTCTGACCGTTGGACTACCTCGTAGAGTGTTGGCCTTGGGTGCGTGAGCATTGAACCATGCCCAAAATCCGGTAGTTTCCACGTGTCCTGAGCCGGCGAGGCCTTCATAATCTCAGTGGACGCCCACCCAAAGGTTGTCTTTGCGTACAAAAGGTGTATCATTTGGCCGTGTTCACGGTCAAACCAAAGAAAACCGTTCGTTGGAAGGATATACTATGCGTCCGAAAGCACATCTGCCCTGTCTATTCGTGTTGTTGCTCGCTATCTGCCCGGGCTGTAAGAGCATCCAGGACGCCATAGTCAAGGCCAGGCCAAAGGCCAGCATGACCGGCGTTCATTTCGGCGAGCTGAAGCGCGACGCCCTGGAGTTAATATTTGACGTCGAGATAGAGAATCCGTACCCGGTCGGCCTGCCTTTGACGAATCTGAACTACAGCCTGACCAGCGGCGAGAATGAGTTCATCGCCGGCGCAGCCAAAGCCGACAAAGTGATACCAGCCGGATCGAAGGAGGAAGTTTCACTGCCGGTGAGCGTTGACTACGGCCGGATACTGCGGTCACTAAAAGGCATCAGGCCGGGATCGACTATCCCCTACAAGGCGCAACTGGCCCTTTCGGTGGACACGCAGGCCCTCGGCCCCATTGACCTGCCGCTAAAAAAACAGGGCCAGATCACCCTCCCGACCGTTTCCTCGGCGCTCAAAAACCTCTGGGACCTCGTCACAGACTAACTGCCGGATTCGCCGCAATCCATCCTCCGCGTGACCACTTCAGCGGGATCGCCGATTCCTCAGCACGCCCAAACCGCCTAAGCCAAGCAGCAGAGTCGTCCCCGGCTCCGGGATCGGCTCTGCCTCTATCCTATCGATGCCTACCTGACCATACGGATTCCAATACGGTCCCGCCGGACCCGTGCATGTAATTGTCAGAGTTGTACCAGGAGTCCCGGAAAATGAGCTGACTGTCCAGAATTCGCCCACGCCCGCAACAGCAGAGTAGCTGCCCCAAAGGTTTCCACCCACCTCCACTCTGAAACTATCGTCACTGCCTCCGTCCAAGTGCCTGATTGTTGCCGAGACTATTGGACTTGGAAACGTAATCGATGCATCCTTTGTGTGTTCTCAACGTACCCCCAGACCGTCCTGCAGCGTTTATCATACGAGGCGGGATCGCCGGCAATACCGCCCCAGCCTCCGGGATGGGTCGTCGGCTCAATCGGCCCCCAATTGGTCAGAGTATATCCCGCCTCCCCCGCAGCCGTGCCCAAATCCACGAAGAAAGTCAGCGCCGCCTCTGCCGGAGCCGCAACAGCAACCAGAATCGAAAGCCAAACCAAAAATGTAATCCTGGTTTTCATCATTCTCCACTTCTCCTTGCTGACTCTGCGCGTTTTCTGGGCACTCCCAAACCGCCTAAGCCGAGCAGCAAAATTGTCGCCGGCTCGGGAATGAACGTGATGTCGGCGCCGGGGTGGACCAGGGAGAATGAATTATTGAGCGTGTCGCCGTTGGCCAGAATGCCCGTTAGCGTCCCGTTGATCGCATAGTCGCTGGCGAAATCGCCGTAGGCAACGGGCGTGCCGTTGACCGCGAAGTTGCTTCCTGTGAGTGTTATCAGGCCTTCGCGCACGGCTGCGATTCGTCCGCCTATCGTCCCGCCGGAGATAGTCACGCGGCTGTTGTCCCAGGCCTCCACAAAAAGGTTAATCTCACCGCCGCTCATCGTCACTTCACTGCTGCCGAGGGACTGCACCCACGCGCCCATCGAGCCGCCCGATATGTCGAGTCGGCTGTCCTCGCGGCAGTAAACCGGGCCGCCTATCTCGCCCCCGACGACCGTAATATGGCTTGCGCCGTAGGCGTTGACGGACCCGCTCACTCGCCCGCCGAGAATGTTGACCCGGCTGTCTTGGTAGGCATCAATCCAGGCCAGTATCAGGCCGCCGTCCAGCAGATCGACTTTGGTTCCGACGCCCGGCGCAGATTGGTCCACATAAACCGGCTCATACACGGCGTAGTCAATGATATGCGCCCCGCCGTCCTTGAAAACCAAAGCCGCCGCATGGTCGCAGCAAATCGACAGCACAACAACCGATGCCGCAATCAACGTATGCCTCTTCATCTTCCCGTTACTCCATCCTGCGCCCCAGAAGCCGCCGTGTGCAGAGACAATATCCGCACCCGCCGCGCAGAAACGCAGCCGTACTCCAATTGGCTCTCCTTGAACAAACCGATACACCGTGGGGAAAAGCTGAATTGCCTTCCTCACCACTCCTCCATGAGCTAAGAAAAGCTTACCTGAACGGCCGCCAAATGTCAAGCACAAAGTCCTTTAAGAAAGGGCCGATTGCACCTGACCTCAATGGACATAGCCCTTTGGGGATACCCCTCGCTCCTCCGCGAAATGCCCCAAAGAAGTGCGGTCAAAATGAAAATGCCCGCGTCAATCAGCCAGGATGATGCTCGTCTCGGCATACGCCGGATGAGATTACTGATCTGTCAATCCAGAGTTATCTCTGGAAGCTCCACTTGGCCGCTCCGCCGCCACTCCTCGAATCGCTGCCGCCCCCGCTCCATGGCCTGGTTTCTCTCCTCCTCGGACATATTATCCCAGCGCGCCCTCATACCCCTTAGTCTGCCGATCTCGGCCTGGCGTTCATCCTCCGACATATTCTGCCACCTCTCCATCGCCAGCCTCATCCCCTCTCTGAGCCTGGCCGTTTCCTCTTCAGTCAGGTTGAGGTCCGCCCACATCTGCCGCCAGTTCATCGGCCCGCCGGCCATCGCAGGTCTTTCCTGCATAGAGTCAGTCTTAGCCGCCTCATTCACCTCTTCGCCGGCGGCCTCTGCCGCCTCGGCCTGCATTTGCTCAGCCAGTCCCGCCGAGGCGACGTGCTCCTCTTCGACCGCCTCGACTAAAGGCGCCGCCCCCTGTTTGGTTTTCGATTCGCCCTGCTTGGCCGCCGGCTTGTTATCCTCTTTGGCCCGGGACTCCGCCTGCCATGTGCGAATCTTCCTGATCCCCAGTCCCAGCCCCAACGCTGCGACAAGCACCACAATCGCACCGGCCGACCACACCGCCCGACTTGCCTTCTTCTTTTCCGTTGCCGTCACCTCAAATCAATATGCGAATCGCCGATGCCATACTACCATATTCGCCGAAAATATGGTAGGCTTATCCAAATCAGAGGTCAGGCCGCGCCTCAGGCTGCCAGGGTCCCCTCAAGGGGCCTCGTGAGGATGATAATCCGGCAGGCCGCCTCCGACACGTAATGAGATTAAAAGGGCTGCCTATGCAGACAATCAAAGGATTCTGGCAGCACGAAAACGGTAAGATATATGCGGTCGAGAGCACGACGCTCGGCAGGGTAGTCAGCGGGGCAGGGCCGCTCGACCCGGACGACCTGTGGTACTTAGGCGAGTATGATTACAGGCCCGCTATTGTCGAGTGGCTTGAAAGGGCGGGCGCCGAGAGTAAGCTGCATGGAATACGCCCGACCCGATAATTCACCGGAGAAAGAAATGAAAGACACCCTCGAATCAAAATCGCTACTCGCTCTCGGAATGGCCCTGTCGGTGAGCTTTGTGATTATGGCCCTGCTGGTCTCATCCATAGACTTCCTTCGCTGGCTGTCGATATTCATCGTCGTCGTCATGGGCATCGCGCTGTTCAGAATGTACCTGATTACGCACGCCTGCCAGAAAGACGCCGACGAGGCTCGCGAGGAAGTCGCCACCTGCGCCAAGCAGAGATTGGCCGCAAAAAAGCACGCCCACGGCCCCGTGGGGGAACAGAAAGAATGACACGTTCGCCTTGTCATTCTGAGTCGAGCGGAGCGAAGCGAAGTCGCAGACCCCTATCGGGGAATCTGGGCTTCGTACGAGAGACAAGTTTTGCACCGCCGCTCGCGGCTCAGGATCGGGAGACTTGACCGATGAAATGGCGCCCGCATTTCAAGTTCGCAATGCCCGGCGTGATCGTGCTCTTCCTCGCCGCCGTCCTGCAGAATTTCATACCTCAGCAGTATCGACCGTACGTATTCGCCTCGATTATTCTAACGCTCCTTTTGGGCCTTATCACCGGCCAGTTCCGACATCTCGCCGACCAGCAAAAAAAGGACCTGAAACCGCCTGGCGACCGCCCGTCTGCGCCGCAGCAGGAAGACCACACCGAATGAAACCGCAAATCGCCAGAATCCTCGGCAGTATGAGCCTGTTGATCGCCGTAGCCGGTGTCGTGCTCCCGCTGGCCTCGGCCTTCCTTGAGCCTGTCGAGCAATACGTCGCTGCTGCGCTACGGATTCCGCCCCGGATATCTGACGCTTATTTTCCGGGCGATCTTCTGACCTATTCGGTCCTGTTTCTGCCGCTTGATATCATCGCCCTGATTATTGGCATCCTGGCCCGACGCTCCAGGCTCGGCAAGGCCGGCATAATCATCGCCGGCGTCGGCATCTGCTTACCCATCGGTTGCGGGCTGGGCGTCCTTGTGATGCTGTTTTGGTCCTGGCTTTCACCGCCCATCCTTCCCTATTATATGCCCTACTGAGGCTCTGAGCATGATTGATGAGTTCTGCAAAATTGCAGGTTAGGCCTACTTAGAAAAGAAAAAATCGTTTCTTGATTTTTTCTTTTCGATGGCAATGTATTGTCTCGTAATCGCTTGGATAATTATTGAAGAAAATCATAAAAGAGATTTTCTTCAACAATATAGGTCTAACCTGCAATTTTGCAGAAGCCTTAGCATGATTGGAAAAAGGAAAAACTGAATTATGACAGGAACCCTCAGAATCTTGCTCGCACTGCTCGTCCTGTTCGTGGTCGTTGCTTCGGCCCTACTGATTAGGCACATCCGTCAGGCCGATATTCACGGCCCGATCGCAGCCGGCGACATCGAGAAGGTAAAGGCCCGCCTCGCAAAAAAACCTCACCTGATAAACCGCAGAGGAAACGACGGCCAGACGCCTCTGCACACGGCCGCCCTGCTCGGACGCGCAGAAATTGTCGAGTTGCTCATCGACAAAGGCGCGGCGGTGAATCAATCCGATGACTCCTCCAACACCGCCCTGCACCTGGCCGCCGACCGCGGCCACGATAAAATTGTCCGGATTCTGCTCGCCAAAGGAGCGGATGTGAAGGCCCAAAACAATTACCTCGAAACTCCTTTGCACAGTGCAGCGGCCTCCGGCAGCGCCGCCGTCGTCGAGCTGCTCATCGCCGCCGACGCCAACCTCGCCGCCGTGAACTTCGCCCGCGATACGCCCCTGCACATAGCCGCCAACAACGCCCGCGTCGAGGTCGCCGGCCTGCTAATCGACAAAGGGGCCAAAATCAACGCCACAAACCAGGACGGCTGGACACCCCTGCACACAGCCGTCAATACCGGCAGCAAGGATGTCGCCGAGCTGCTCATCGCCAGAGGCGCCGACCTCAACGCCAAAGACAACAATGGCCGCACGCCTCTGGATTACGCAGGCGCCCGCAGCGACATCGCCGACCTCCTCCGCAAACACGGTGCAGAAGAATCCGCCAAGCCGGACATTGCAGAACGAAAGGAGAAGTCACCATGAACCCAGAATTTGGACGACGGGAGTTTTTGGGCGCCGCCGCAGCCGGTGTGCTGCTCGGCTCCGCATCGGCAGCAAAAGAATCAAACAACCCGGCCTCGCCGGCCGAGCGTGAGGTTCGGCTTGAGTTCCTGCGGCCCAAAGAAATCGACCAGGCCCAGGCCGACTGTCCGACAATCTTTCAGCCGCTCGGGACAATCGAATGGCACGGCGTGCACAACGTCGTTGGCCTCGACGCCGTCAAGGCACATGCACTTTGCGTCCGGGCGGCACAAAGGGGCGGTGGACTCGTATCTCCAGCCCTGTTCGGCGGCGTCGGAGGCCTCAGCGAGCCGCACACCTTCGTCATGGAGCCGGAGAACAGTGTCTTTTCCAACCTGCTCCGCCCGTGGCTCGAGCAGCTCTGCCGCGAAATGAAACGCGATGAATTCAAGGCGATTATCATTCTCACCGGCCACTACGGCGCCGCACAGCAGATAGTGGTCCGCGAGACCGCCGTAAGAATGAGCCGCGCCTTGGGAATCCCCGTCCTCGGCACGCCGGAGTATATGCTCGCAATCGACGTGAATTACACCGGCGACCACGCAGCATGGGGCGAGACTTCCCTGATGATGCACCTCTATCCCGATACCGTCGATCTGTCCCGCCTCGGCGAGCCGCCGCACAAAGGCGTCGGAGGACGCGACCCCAGACAATCCTCCGCCAAAGACGGACAAACCATCACCGAGACTATCGTATCGCGCCTTGCGACCCTCGCAAAAACAATGCCCGCCTGGGACAACCCCACGCTCGACCGCTTCATCGACGCCGAGGCCACACTTGTTGCTAAGCAGCTCTCGGCGCCAAGAGGCGCGGGCAACGTCTGGACCGCGTGGCGCAACGTCGCACCGGCCATGCGCAACTACGGCAGTGACCTCGCCGAGGGACGCTTCGAGCAAATCAAGGCCTCCATTGAAAAGCTGTAACGCGGATTTCTGAAAAAGACCCATTGTCATTTCGACCGGAGCGATGCGCAGCATCGCGCAGCGGAGAAATCCATTTGAAAACAACCACGTAGGGTGCGATCTTTCGCACCATTTTGTCTAAATCATCAATTTTCAATTCATAAGGAGGATACCAGACTATGTCTAAACAGAATAAACTCAGCCAAAGACAGCTTGACGTGATTGAGGACCTCTTCGCCGGCGAGCTTGACGAGCAGGCCGTCCTCGAAAAGCACAAGGTAAGCGCCAAGCTCTACAACAACTGGCAGGCCGACGGCGCTTTCATTGAGCAATTTGAAAGGCGCATCGCAGCCGCCCATCGCCAGAGCGCCGCCCTCATCGCTCGCTACGCGCCCATAGCCGCCGCCAAGCTCGTCCAGCTCACCCAGTGCGGCAAAGAGGAAACCGCCCGCAAGGCCTGCCTCGACATCATCTCTATGCAAACGCCTCTGTCAGCCCCGCCCAGGCCGAAAGCCGCCGACCCCGACGCGCCCGAACAATCCCCCACGCTCTCCGACCAAACCGCCTGCAAAATCCTCGCCCTCCTCGCAGAGGAAAACCAGCCGCAAGCCGATGCCCAGGCTTGAGAACACAGCCTCCAACCCCTTTTACACTGAGTGCAACGAAGCATCCGGCCTGTCGTCTGTCATGCTGAACCCTTCGCTTTGAGGCTGTGTCACAATGGCAAAAATACACCGAAATCGGAATGATGACCTTCGTTTTTTGCTCCAAATCAGGGGCGAAAGACGCAAAATCCTAATTGCGACACAGCCTGTTTGCTCAAGGGTGAACTGCGTGAAGCATCTGCCCGCGAACTGCCCGTCATTCTGAACGGAGCGAAGCGAAGTGAAGAATCTGGCCTTGCAGACAGTGAACCTCTCGCTTAGAATTCTTCACTCGATGAACCGATTCTTTGTCTCTACGTCTGATTTCCACGATGAGCAGGTGGTGCTTGGTCGCTGGCAGGCGCACCAGATTCGCAACGTCCTGCGGATGAACAAAGGCGACCGCATCATCGTCTTAGACAACACGGGTTACGAATACGAGGTAGTCCTCACCGAAATCAAAAAGGATAGAGTCGTCGGCCAAATCGAGCAAAAACGCCCGGCCACAGGTGAGCCGCACGTCCGCCTCACCTTGTACCAAAGCCTGCTTTCGCGCGACAAATTCGAGCTTGTCCTGCAGAAATGCACCGAGGTTGGGGTGTCGCGGTTTGTGCCGGTCATCACGCAGCGAAGCCTCATTCGCGGCGTCGATGCCGTCACGCCGAACAAGCTCGCCCGATGGCAGCGAATCATAACCGAGGCAGCCGAGCAGTCGCAGCGCGGCCGAATCCCGGAACTTGAGCACCCCATCGAATTTGAAGAGGCGGTATCGAGTCTGGCGGATTATGACCTCCGCCTCATCGCCTCGCCGAACGCCGGGTGGCAGCCTCAAGCGAGTCCTGAGCAAAGCCGAAGGACGGAGCTTGGGGATGGCCGCACTGAGCAAGTGACACTCCGCTCAGCCCTGCGCAAAGCCCTCAAATCCGTCGCAATACTGATAGGCCCGGAAGGCGGGTTTACTGATGAGGAGATCCAAATAGCGCAAGATGCCGGTGCCCTAACCGTCAGCCTCGGCCCGCGAATCCTCCGCACGGAAACCGCCGCCGTCGTAACCGCCGCACTTATTCTCTATGAATTAGAGAATGCCGGACCTTATTAAAGTTTTCCGCCAAAAACTATAATAAGCCCCGCCATACTAAAGCAGATTTTAATAAGACATAAACCACTGCAAATACGCAGGTTATCGCCTACGGGATCTGCGCCGCTATTACTTGGCCTCGTAGAATCGCACGACCTGCTGTTTAACGCTGCCATCAGGGGCGACGTCGCAGATGACGTAATGGTGCACGCTGCCCAGAGGCCCGAATCGAGCGTGCAGCCCGGCTCCACCCCCGCCGCTCAGAGTATATCGAACTCCATTGCGGCTGGCCGTCGAATACGCGTGAATATGGCCGAGATATACCTCGCTGACCTTGTGCTTCTCCATCAGTTCGACAAAGACCTTTGACTCATCCGAACCCCACGCGTGATAAGCCCACTTCTCAACCACTTTCGGCGGTTTATGAGCAGCCACGTACTTGCCGAAGCCCTTCGGCGTCTTGCTCAGCACGTCGTCGAGCCACGCAAGCGTCTCGTCCTTGTCGCTGACGCTGCTCGAATTATCGACGAAAACAAACCTGCTTTTGCCGTAGTCGAAATAGTAATTCAAAGAATCCTTGCCGAACAGATACCGATATTCCCTCGCCTTGCCGTCCGAGCTGTCATCGTGATTGCCCATCGCCACAAAAAAAGGAATATCCGTCTGCTTCACCGCGCCGACATAGTACTCGCGGTATTCTGTGATGTATCCGTGCGGCACGATGTCACCGGTATTGATAACGAAGGCCGGCCTCGGCTTCAACCCATCGATGTGCTTGACCATACTCAGCCAGAGCTCCCCGTTTGACCTGCTGTCGCCCATAACAATATACCGAAAGCCGCCGTCGCCGCTCTTCGGCTTGCCGCCCAGCCTCTTAATTTGATTGTCGAAATTGAGTCTCTCCCGATACTCCCCTAAACCCTTCTCCAGCAGCATCTCGAACTCCTTTTCGTCCTTTGGGGGTTTATCTTTGGTGCCCCCAGTGGATTGACTCTCCTTCTCCGGCGCCGAGGGGTCGTAGAACTCATTGCCCGCAGGCCCAACCTCAACGCGCCACCGCCCGATTTCCCGCTTGATCCCCCCGGCGCAAAGCGCCCCCGCCCCCGCATACAATACCAGTACGAATACCACCAATCTGTATCTAACCATGTCACAATCTCCTTCGTTTTCTGTGCCGCGTGCCCTAATGGACTGTCATCCTGAGTCCGCCGAGGGTGGGCGAAGCATCTGGGCCGCGGACAAGATGTATGCTTGGCACCGCACGACAACCGCTGTCCGCAGGCTGCGTGTTAATCCCGCAACCGCACCGCCGCACCCCACGGCAGATTGTTCTGCGTAATCTTCAGCATCACCCGGTTCGCGCCCTTCGCCAGCACTATATTAACCTGGTCCGGATTCGGCAGGATCGGTCGCATCGCATTGTTCGAATGAACCACCTTACCATTTAGCCATGCCTTGATCCCGTCGTCGCTGAAAACCTCCAGCCTCGCGGGCCGCTCGCTCTGCGATTCGATAGTTGTGCGGAGATACGCCACCCGCTGCTCGCCGCCGTTGAGCTCTTTGAGCAGGTTCAGATACCCGGTATGCTCGGACGTCGTATCCACCGGCATCGCACGCCACCGCACCTCAGCGCCCTCTATCTCCGGCCCAAATGGAATATCGAACAACTCCGTGCAACTCTTGCCTTGCTGCATAAACGGCCCTGCAACTTCCCAGTCGAGCAGATAGTTCTTCAACGCCTCGATTTGATCCAGGATTCTCCTCGCCTGCTCCTTCGCGGCCTCGCCGACAGCGCTGCCCCTGACTGTATTCATCGCCGCTGCAACCGTCTCCGGCTCCTTCGAATAGATTGCTTCGCCAATCGCCGTCACCGCCAGCGCCGCCTCATTCGCCGTCTCGGGCGACAAGAGATACCCCTGCGCCATCTTCAGCGCCGCAGGGTTCTTGATATCAGCGAGCTTCCCAAGCACCCGTCGCTTCTCATTATCCTCCGCAATCTTCAGCACCTGCTCATAATCGGCGAGCTTCTGGTCGGCAGGCGCATGCGCCGCCGCCAAATCGATGCACCCCCGAATCGCCAGGACCCGCTCCGTTCGGTCCTTTGAGCTGCGTGCAATATCGAGCAATGCCTTCGCTGGCTCATAGCTCGGCCACGCCCCCAGCGCCTTGATCGCAGTGGTGCGTATCTGCGAATCGGAATCGCTTTTTGACAGCGCCGCAAGAAGCACCGGCAGGGCCTTGCCGTCTTGTATCTCGCCCATTGCCGCCAGCAGCGCGTTTCTCAGTCCCGTTGCATCGGCCCCGCTGTACTTCGCCAGCAGCAGCCCCGTTGCTTCTGTGCCCGCACCGCACCGCTTGGCGACCGCCGCGAGCGTCTTGCCCGCATCGTCGCCCTGAGCCGGACCCAAAGTTGCCAGCAGCTCGACAAGCCCCGGCACGTCTTTTGCCCCCGCAAGGTCACGCAGCGCCCGCAGCGCCGCCGTGCTGACCGCCGATTCCTTGCCCCTCGCCGCCGAGAGCAGCGCATCGACGCCCTCCTCTGCGGACCGCTGCCCCAGGGCCTCAATCAGTTCAACCTTCGCATTGCTGCCGACCTTCTCCATCTGCTTGATTATCGCGTCATCTATGTCCGGCCCGCGCAGGGAATAAAGGCTCTCCCGAGCCGCCTCCTGCTCCGGGCCTTTCGTCTTGGCCGCATGTTCGGCAAGGTCTCCCACTACCGAAGCATCGCCGAGCGTTCCAGCCGCCTCAAGAGCCGCCAGACGCACCGCGGGATCGCTGCTGTCTAAGCTCTTTGTAACCGCCGGCAGCGCCGTCTTGCCACCCCGAACGCCCAGCGCCCGCATGAGCATCGCCTGCACTTGGGGCTCAAGGGAAGGCAACCGAGCAACCAGCATCTGCGTAGTACTCTGGCCCGCTACGCCCGGCGCCCGCCGCACTATGTACACGGCCATTTGTCTTATCGCCTTTTCACGATCACTCAATGACTCAAGCACCAACGGCAGCGCCTCTTGCGCATCAGCCTGGGCAAGCCCTTTGAGTGCAGCCGCCCGAAGATACGCCGGATTACCCACACCACACAAAAGCCGATACAAATTCTTGGCGGCGTCCGCGTGTCCCTCAGCCATGAATCTATCCGCAAAGTCCAGGTTGGCCTGCGCCAGAGCGAGCGCCCGCGACTCGCCGAGCTTCTGCGCCGAGTCGGCAAAACCGTCGTATGACAAAAATTGACTGCGAGCCGCCTCCGTGCCGATCCGCCCGAGCGCCCTGGTCGCCGCGACGGCTGTCTCTTCGTCAGTCGAGAGCATCAGTTTGCCCAGGGGCATTATCGCAGCCGAACACCGCCGATCGCCCAGCATATTGATTATGCCGAGCCTCGCGCGCCCTTCGGCCTTGTCCAGCGCCGCAACAAGGGCCTCGTCAACCGCAGGACTATCTATCTGCGTCAGCACATAAAGCGCGATATGGCTCATCTGCTCGTCCGCAAGGTACTTCGCCAGTACGGGCACTTGCTCGCCGGTCGCGGTCAAAGCAAACTGGCGACAGGCGAACTGCTTGGCGTCGTAAGCAGCATCGCTCTCAAGAACGCCGCTCAAGCCCTCGTTGAGTCTCTTCCGCAGGGCGGGGTCGGAATACGAGCCGACAGCCGATTCATGGAGGAAATCCAGCACCTCGCCGGCTTCCCCGAACTTGTAAGTCTTGAGCTT
The DNA here is from genome assembly GCA_964354365.1 of uncultured Pirellulales bacterium. Taxonomy (GTDB): domain Bacteria; phylum Planctomycetota; class Phycisphaerae; order Sedimentisphaerales; family Anaerobacaceae; genus CAYGZM01. The sequence goes on along the minus strand of CAYGZM010000008.1, from coordinate 28,359 downwards.
CTCTATCGCCTCATCGACTGTCATCGCATACACCGCGCCGCCGCCAGCCAAGACACAGATAATTGCAGCGATTGTCGCGTACAGGAATGTTCCGTTGTGTTTCATAACCAGGCTCCTAAGTATATCGAACGGCGATTCAGCCGTTCCTGGCTTTCTCATATCGTATATGGGCTTCGCATTTCGCGCCACAGCATCCGGTCCGCCTCCGGATCGTTGACGAACTTCTCATTGGCCGGGTCCCACTTCAATGGCCGTTTCAGCCAGTACGCGATGTTGCCGAGGTGGCAGACGCTTATCGAGCGGTAGCCTATTTCCGCGTCGCTGGCGGGCCGCGTGCGATTGCGAACCGCGTTGAGAAAATCAATGTGATGGTCGTTACTGACGTGCAGGCGTATCTCATTGGGGTCTATCTTCTGTCGCAGCAGGCTTTCAGGCTGCGTCTGTAGAAAGCCCCGGTTCACCTCCACCCAGCCCTTACTGCCCTCGAATTTGACGCCGTTGCACGTCCCGTTTCGCGTCATCGTCACGCCGTTGGGGTATTTGTATGTCAATACCTGGAAGTCTTTGCCGTCGGGTGGAATAATCTCCACCGGCCCGCTGTGCTCGAACCCCGTCCCCCACTGTGCAATATCGAAATGGTGCGCGCCCCAGTTGGTCATCTCCCCGCCGGAGTAATCTCTCCACGCCATCCACCCTAAAAGCCCCGGATGAAAAGGCCTCCAGGGCGCCTGCCCCAGCCAGATATCGTAGTCGAGCCACTCGGGCGGCGGGCCTCCCGCCGGCAGGTTACATTCCTGCGGCCCGCCTCCAACGTTCACCGTCACGTGCTTGAGCTCGCCTATGTACCCATTTCGCACTAACTCGCACGCAAACCGGAATTCCCGGGCCGAACGCTGCTGCGTGCCCGTCTGAAATATCCGCCCATACTGCCTGAACGCGCGTGCAAGCTCCCGCGCTTCATAGACGGTCAGCGAGATAGGCTTCTCGCAATAGACGTCTTTGCCCGCCTTGGCCGCGGCGATTGAGATTGGCGTATGCCACCGGTCCCCGGTCGCGCAGATGATTATGTCGATGTCCTGCCGTGCCAGCAGCTCCTGGTAGTGCTTGTAGGCGGTGCAGTCATTGTTGCCGTACTCCTGATCGACGATGAATTTCGCCCGTTGGAGGTTGTTCTTGTTGACGTCGCACACCGCAACAACCTGCACCCCCCTGGCCATAAAGCCGCCCTTCGGCACCCAGCCGGTATTCGGCACATCCGGCCCGGCGCTTCGCCAGCCCATCCCTGCGGTGCCCTGGCCCCCCATACCGATACAGCCCATCACCAAACGCTCGCTCGCCGGCGGCTTGCCCGCGGCGCCAAGTGCAGATGTCGTAATCAGATACGGCATAGCCGCTGCCGCAGCCGCCTTCAAAAATACCCGTCTGTTCACCCCGTTGCAAATGTTCGCTTTCTGTCGCACACCGTTACGTCCGTTGGAATTTCCAACGGGGTCTATCGGCTTGTTGCGCATACCATTGTCTCCTGTTCGGTCAATTTCCTTTATTCGCATAGAACTTCTGCCTGTGCTGCTCGGCGTACTCCTTGAGCCGCTTGGCAGCCTCCGGCTGCTCATCTAGCACATTGGCGGTCTCGTATGGGTCCTTTTCCATATCGAAGAGCGAAAGCTCGATCTTTTCCTGCCTGTATTTGCCCGCCATTCCATCCTTGCCCGCCTCCGCCAGCGTCCGGTACTCGTGCGGCAGGTGCAGCTTCCATTTGCCGTCGCCGCTTATCACGCCCTCAAAATTCCCGCCCGTCGAGAACGGGTAATACTCATTCGGGTTCTTCGCACCGGGCCTTGCGACAATGAGCTCCCATACGTTTTTGCCGTCTATCGGGTTCTCCGGCAGCTCGGCCCCCGCCAGGTGCGCCAGCGTGGGCAGAATGTCTATCGTGCAGAACATCCTGGTCGAGACCGAGCCCGGCTTGATCCTGAACGGAAACTTCATAACGCACGCGCTTCGCGTCCCACCGTCGAAACTGGTCCCCTTGGCCTCGCGGTAGGGCGTCTTGCCGGCGTGGTTGCCGTACGAAATCCAGGGGCCGTTGTCCGACGAGAAGATTACCAGCGTATTGTCCTCCACGCCGTTGTCCTTCAGCGCCTTGATAATCTCGCCGACCGACCAGTCAATCTCCATCATCACATCGCCGTACAGCCCCGTCCCCGATTTACCCTTGAACTTCTCACTGACAAACAGCGGCACGTGCGGCATTGAATGAGGAACATAGAGGAAGAACGGCTTGTCCTTGTTTCGCTTGATGAAATCCGCCGCGTGCTCGGTGTACCAGGTCGTGAGCATCGGCTGATGCTCCTTGGTCACCCGCTCGATTGTCACCTTGCCGTTCTCCCAGAATTGAAGCGGATACTTGCCCCAGGACTCCGGGTTCTCCGGGTGGAATTCCCACATATCGTTGGAGTACATAAGCCCGCACGATTCGTCGAATCCCCTTGCCGCTGGGCGCGTCTCCGGCTGGTCGCCGATGTGCCACTTCCCGAACACCGCCGTCGTATATCCGCGCTTCTTCAGAACCTCACCGATAGTGGCGTATTTCGGATCGAGCCCCTTTGCTCCTGGCCCGTGCGCCCCGAAAACCTTCGTCCTGCACGGATAGCACCCGCTCAACAATGCCGCCCTTGAAGCCGAACACACCGCCTGCGGCACATAGAAGTTGTTGAACCGGCACCCATCCTCGGCAAGATGCTCGACGTTCGGCGTCCGGTACGCGGGCCTGCCGAACGGCTTAAAATCCGCCCACCCAGAATCGTCGAGGAAGATGATGACGAAATTCGGCGGCTTCCCAAAGTCCTGTCCCCTGCTGATTCCGGACAATCCCATCGCTGCCGCCGACAATGCAGCCGTCTTCAAAAAATCCCTGCGAGTCTGTGCCGTCTTCACACCGTCTGTCCTTTCTTGTCACTCAGAGCAGTTCAGCATCTCAATCCACACAGGTAGGGTGGGCTTCAGCCCACCAGTTCGGTGGGGCAAGCCCCACCCTACAGAAGCTTGATCTTGATATTTCGGAACCAGATCGGTGCGCCGGCGTGCTTGCCCTGCAGCCCTATCTTGCCCTTCGTCGGCAGGCTGGCTACCGGCTTGCTCAGCCACGGCGGAATCTCCGACCCGTCCGGGTTCGTCTTGGCCGACGTCCACAGGCTCATATCCATCGAAGTCACCAGCTCGCCGTTGAGCACCACGTCGATCTTCTTGTCCCTGCGCGTCACCGTGAAGCGGTTCCACTCGCCCGGCTTCTTGACCATGCTCTTGGCAGGAGCTAAGTGACCGAAAATCGCCCCGCAGTGCCAGGTCTTGGGTTGCTTGGCCCATTCCTCCGCGTAGTCGTCTGCTATCTGAATCTCCACCGAATTGGGAATCCAGTCCTTCGTATCGCTGCAACAGACGACAACGCCGCTGTTCGTACCCGGCGCCGTCTTGAATTCCAAATCCAGAATGAAGTTGTCGTAGTCCCTCGTCGTCCAGATGGCCTGGTCCTCGCTCGCCGTCAGCACTCCCTCGGAGACCGTCCAGACTCCCTCCGGCTTGGCAGCGTTCGACAGGTCCGCCGTGAAAAGGTTCTCCCATCCGCTCGTATCCGGGTGCAGTGGACGTTCGCTCTGGCCGCCGCGCAGACGCGCGACCATTTGCCGCACCTCCTCGCGGTCGATAAACCCGTCTTTGTTGGAGTCGATTTTGTCAAATTCGTCTTTCATCCTGCCCTGGGCCTCGTCCCTGCTGATCTTCCCGTCGGTATCCTTATCCATCGCAAGCCAGCGGCTCATCATACGGCTGCGGACGTCCCCGCCGCCCTGTTCGACGGTCGCTTGTTCCGGTATTTTGACGGTCGGCTCACCCTTTAAGTAACCGAGCGATGCAAGGAACTTGTCCGCCGCAACCATCGTCCGCTCAAACCACGGCGAGCGGTTAAAGAAACCGTGCCCCTGCCCCTCTGCGAGGTACTTCTCCGCACGCAGGCCCAGGGCCTCGGCCTTCTTCCAGTATTCCTCGCCGTGCGCCTTCAGCCGATCCTCCGTCCCGAAAAGAATCAACGCAGGCGGAGACTTCTTGGTCAGATGTAGCGTCGGAGAAATCTTGCCCGCGACATCCTTATCGACGCCAAAACGCTTCATCATTTCTTCATTCTCAAAGTTGAGCACCGGATTGAACAGCACCATCGCCTGTGGAACCGTTGAAATCGACAGGTCGTCGCCGGCCGCCTCGACGCTCTTTTCTATCATCATGCACGCCGCTAAGTGTCCGCCTGCCGACCCGCCCGAAACAATCAATTTCTTCGGATCGATGCCTAACAACTTGGCGTTCTTGCGCACCCAGCGCACCGCGCTGCGGGCATCCTCAACGCACTTGTCCGGCGTTACGACGTCTTTACTCTTTATGCGGTAATCGGCCCGGGCCGCGATCAGCCCGCGAGAGGCAAAGTACTCGGCCTGAGGCGCAAACTGCTCCACCGTCCCGCCCGTCCAAGCCCCCCCGAAAAAGAAGATGATCGCCGGGCGCGCGTCGCTCGGTTTCCACTCCGGCGGATAATTGATGTAAATCTTCAGCTCTCTGTCGCCGACGGTCTTGTATGTCAGGCTCTTGACCTCGCCAGCCCCCGGCGCCGCGAGAACAGCGCCGCTGAGCAGTACGATCATCGCTGCGAATACAAAGATACTTTCCCTCAATGCGCGGTTAATAGAATGTTTGCTTGTCTTTGCCATATTCTTCTCCTTTGAAATCTCACCTTTGATTGCCTTCACTACTACGATATTCCAGCCCAGCCGTCCAGACACATCGCCAGGCTTTAGAGCCCCTACTGCTCCGTTGAAAACATTGTAATCTGTCATTTCGAGCGAGCCGAAGGCGAGCCGAGAAATCTGTTTTTTAATAGATTCCTCGACTTCGGCCCCAGGGACCTCCGCTCGGAATGACATAATCTTGAACTTTTCAATAGAGCATTACAGCCTCTTATTTTCAGCACAATATCACCTTTAGCTCAGACTTTCAAGCCCTTTGGCTACCGCCATCATCACCGCCGCACTTGTCCCGAAGACGCTCGCCTAACCGACAGCCAGCCCTCCCGCCGGACAAAGTCACAACATTTGCTCAAATACACTTGAAATTGAAATCAAGACCCCTTATCATTCGCAAAAACGTAAGCCGTAGCTCGGCAGGAAACGAAATGCAGACGGGATAAACCCGCTGTGACCTTCTTTCAGCGATGGATAAACTATGGAAAACGCCCGTAAGAGCAAAATCAAAAAAGCACGAAAATCCGGCTTCCGCGCCAAGATGCGCACGAAGTTCGGCAGAAAGGCCCTCGCAAAAAGACGAAAAGGCATGTACACCAAATCACCTTAATAGACGCCGTAGATTATGCTCTACCTGGTCGCTACGCCGATTGGAAATCTGTCGGATATCTCGCAGCGGGCGCTGGAGACGCTGCGACAGGCTGACTACGTCGCCAGCGAGGATACGCGAAAGACCGGCAGACTCCTGGCCCACTTCGACATCAAAAAGCCTCAAATTTCCTTTCACGAGCACAACGAACGCCGCGTCGTCGGCAGAATAATGTCCCTGCTCGCGCAGCACAGGACCGTCGCCCTCGTCACCAACGCCGGCACACCCGGCATCTGCGACCCCGGCTTTACGCTCGTCCGCGCGGCCCTCGAAGCCGGCGTCGAGGTCACAATGATTCCCGGCCCGACCGCCTTCGTTATGGCGCTGGTCCTCTCCGGCTTGCCGACGCACGGCTTCACCTTTCGCGGCTTCGCCCCGCGCAAGCCGGGCCAGCGACAACGCTTTTTGGCTATCGACAAGGCCTCGCCGCACACGCTCATCTTCTACGAAAGCCCCCACCGCCTGCGAGCATTCCTGACCGACGCAATCGAAGTCTTCGGCGACCGCCGAGCCGCCCTGGCCAAAGAGCTGACAAAGATGTTCGAGTCCGTAAAGCGAGGCGCGCTCTCGGAATTGCTCGCCGGCCTCGAAGAAAAACCCAGAGGCGAATACGTCATCGTTATAGAAGGGGCCGCTCAATGAGAAAGATACTCTTAGTAGTTACTTGCCTTGTATTGCCGGCTGTGGCCGTGTCGGGTTGCAGTTCCAACAAGTCAGGCGCGGACCGTAGATTGCCGCACGGCAAAATTGAATTGCTGCGGGACCGATGGGGCGTCCCGCACATCTTCGCCGACACAGACGCCGGGGCGATGTACGGCCTGGGCTATGCCGCCGCCGAGGACCGCGCGTTTCAGATGTACTACAACCTCCGCATCATTCAGGGGCGGCTGGCCGAGCTCATCGGCGACGTCAAAGTAGGCGTGACCCGCAACCTGCCTCAGGGTAAAAACTCCGCCCTGCGAAACGATATCGAAATGCGGACTATAGGCTACTATCGCGCCGCTCAGAAGGTCGCGCAGAATCTCGATGATGAATCCCGCCTGCTGCTGCAGGCCTACAGCGACGGCGTCAACGACTACATCGCCGACCATCCCAACGACCTTTTGTATCTGTTCGATAAGCTCGACCTAAAGCCCGGGCCCTGGACGCCCGCCGACTGCATCGCCTCCTGGTGGCGGCTGGGCATATTCTTCTCCGGCGACGGCCTGAACGAGATGGGCGCCTACTACGACATCCAGGACGGGATAAGGCAAGTCCGCTCTGTGGCCGCGGACGACATCGATGCGGCATTGCTCGGCCGCCCGATTCGTGACGACGCTGCGGTCATTCAACGCAGCGACGTCCCCGATGACTGGGTCCAAAGGCTCTACGACTACGCCAATACGCACAATCTGACCCGCAAAATCGACACTACAGATGCTTTTCCCCGCCCGCCCGCTCCGAGGTTCAGCCACGCCTGGGCCGTCGGCGGCAGTAAAACTACCGATGGCTCCGCCGTCCTCGTCAGCGACCCGCAGACGCCCGTGCGCAACCCGTCGCTGTTTTACGAATTCCATATCGCTGGCAAGACCTTCAACGCACGCGGAGTCGGCGTTGCAGGCAGCCCTGTCATCCTCATCGGCTTTACCGACAAAGTCGCGTGGGGCCTGACAGCGCTTGGCGCCGACCAGGCAGACCTCTTCATTCTGAAAACCGACCCCAACCACCCGGATCAATACTCCTTCGATGGCGAGTGGCGCGAGATGCAGGTCCGCACCGAAACGGTGAAAGTCAAAAGCGGCAGACCCACTACCCTCACGTTGAAGGAGACCCACCTCGGCCCGGTCGTGACATCCATTGCCGCCGGCGTCCGCCCCGGCGACGAAGTCGCCCTCAAACGCATCCCAAACTGCCGGACCGACCGCGAGACAATCCAGGGCGCCCTCGCAATGATGCGCGCCAAAGATGCGCACGAATTTCAAAAGGCCCTGGGACTCTGGCAGTTCCCCAGCGCCAACTGCGTCTTTGCCGACTCCAAAGGCAACATCGGATACAAGACCATACTCGCGCTACCCGTCCGTTCATCCAAAGCCCTGCTCGAAGGCTTTGCCGCACACGATGGCTCAAGCTCCCAACACGACTGGCAGGGCATCTGCCCCGGCGATCTGCTGCCCCAGGTTATCAACCCAAAGCAGGGCTGGATCGTCACTGCCAACCATCGCCCCGTTGCATCGTTCTACCCGATTCCGATGGGCGTTTCGACTGGCAGCCTCGGTGATACCGAAAGGTCCTGGCGACTCAAAGAACGAATGAAAGCCAGACAGACCTTCAGCCCCCAAGACGTCCTCGATATCCATTACGACACAGTCAATCCCATCAAACGTCACCTCGTTCGTTTCGGCTACCACCTGCGCGACGTTCAAAAGTATCCTCTCGAAGACGAAACTCTCCTCGCCTTACAATACCTTGAAGACTGGTTCGCCGCCGGCGCCAAACTCGAAATGTCCGTCAGAGGCGCCGAGATCCTCAACCTTATGCCGATGGCCTTCCGCCAGAATTTCGCCGCCGCCCGCACCTACGGCGGCGGACTCTCCGGGCTGACCAACATGCTCCAGACAATCGACGCCCGCATCGCCGAAGACCCCCAAGCCCCCCTGACCGACGACGAAGCCGACTATGTAAACCTTATCCTCAGAGCCGCCTGGCGATATGGGATAGCCGCTTATGGTGACGACCCCAACCAGTGGAACAAGCGCGCAAACAAGCAGCTTCTCGAATCCAGCCTCGGCTACTTCGCAACGCTCGACGGCTTCGATTCGCTCGACCCGGAGAAAGACATAACGTATCCGCCGCTGGCCTGCATTGACGGCGGAACAATACTCTCGCAGAAAGCCCAATCCTACACTCAATTTGTCCCAATGGGCGACCCCGACAGTGCGATGTCGCTGCTCCCTGTCGGCTCAGCCGAACAGCCCGACAGCCCTTACCGCCTGACCGGTTATGACCTGTGGTCGAAAGGAAAACTCCGCCCGGCGCCGCTTTCACGCAAAAAAGTTGAACCCTTGATCGAGTTCAGAAAACGCTTCTGACCCGAATTCCAGGAAGTATAATGCCTTTAACGCTATGAACGGCAGGCACAAGACACTCAAATTGCAAGTCTTGCTCGTTGCAGTCGTTACCCTCGGCGTTCTCCACGCCCTTGCCTATGGCGACGCGAATGAGCCTGCGGCAGAGAAGCTGCCCGCCAGCTTCGTGCGCGGCCCGATAAATACATCAGAGTATCAGAGTAGAAATGCGTATGTTCAACGACGTTGTCTATAACCAGTTCGCCCACCTAAACAACCCAGCACCCAAAATGGACCGATAAACGCACACCTGCTCGCGAGAAACGAGCCTTCGCACGAGATTATGAGCGTTATTGCCATCTTGGCATCTTAACCGGCAAAAAATCTTCTTGACGCCTTTTTTCGCTCGTATAAGCTGGAAGGGCGTTTGGTGGACACAGGAAGCCTAAAGAGGCACTTGACTTTTCGTCGAAAGAAGCATATACTTAAAGGATGCTCGATGTCAGGAGAAATGAAGAAAAAAATGCCGCCTCCAGTATTGCTCTCGGCAGTTGTCTGTGACCAAGTAATTATCGACGCCAGAACAAACAAGGCGAGCGTCATAGGCATTTTCGAAAATATCAGTGCACCAAAATATCCGGCCCGGCATCCTCGACTTGCGTTTTTCTTCGAGTTGACCAACGGACGTGGGAAAATCGAGCTAACGATCAAACTCGTGGACGTTCACAACGAAGACAAGATGCTCTGGGAATGCACTGTACAGCAGGAATTGAAAGATGTCAGACAAGTTCTTAACTCCACATTTGACATAAGTGGCATCCAATTCCCGCATCCGGGCGAGTATAGGTTTCAAATCTATGCAGGAACAGACTTGCTTGGAGAACGTAGAATTATTTGTACGGAAGTTAAACTACGGGAGGATGAATAGATGAAAACCCAAGACAGTGAAACAACGACTCAATGTAGTGAGCCTGGATTACTGAGATTGACTGTGAGCGAAGAGATCCTTAGAGAGGCGGCTTCTGAGACCATACCGACCCCGGAGCCGGACTTTCAGAAGATACAGAGTCTATGTGCCGGTGGGCCCATTAGGTTCAATGGCCGCCCGACACCGGAAGAAATAGCATCGTTTGAAGACGAACAAGACTTAACCGATGCCCTCGAGTCTCTGAAAGAACCCGGCAGCGTTGATCTGGATGAGTTCAAGAAGCAGCTTGGGATTTGAGTTTATACATGGATGTATAAGATTGAGTTGAAACCGAGGGCCCAGAAGTTCATAGCGGCTCAATCCAAAAAGATTCAGAGACAACTCATCGAGCGAGTACAATCTTTGGCCGCCAATCCGTACCCTCCTGGGAGCAAATTGCTTCACGCCAAAGAGAAACTCTATCGCCTTCGTTCAGGCGCCTATCGGATTATATACCAGGTGCAACATGACAAGCTCGTCGTTGTAGTAGCAACAGTTGGGCATCGCCGTGATGTGTACGACCACCTGTAAACTGATGGAGAAGATGCCAATGCAGGGCTTTCAAACGAACCGAAGAGACTTCTTGAAAGCAATCAGCGCTGGTGCGGCGGCTCTGGCTGTGCCCGGATGCGCTGTGGCCCAGAGCAGCTCGGCGGAGCGCAAACCCAATATCCTGATGATCCTCGTCGATGACCTCGGCTACGGCGATTTATCGAGCTACGGCGCAACGGATCTGCAGACGCCGAACATCGACAAGCTCGTCGCATCCGGCATCCGGTTCGACTACTTCTACGCCAACTGCCCCGTCTGCTCGCCGACCCGCGCGGCCCTGCTGACCGGCAGATGCCCCGACCTCGTCGGCGTCCCAGGCGTCATCCGCACCCACGTCGGCAACAACTGGGGCTACCTTGATCCAAGGGCTGTCCTGCTGCCCCAACTGCTCAAAAAGGCAGGCTACCATACGGCAATCGTCGGCAAGTGGCACCTCGGCCTAAGCTCGCCCAACAAACCCAACGAACGCGGCTTCGACCACTTCCACGGTTTCCTCGGCGACATGATGGACGACTACCATAACCACCGCCGACACGGCTTCAACTACATGCGCCTCGACGAAAAAGAAATCGACCCCGAAGGCCACGCCACCGACCTGTTCACGCAATGGTCGATAGACTACATTGATCAGCGAGTCAAATCAAAGCAGCCGTTCTTCCTGTACCTTGCCTACAACGCCCCGCACGCGCCTATTCAGCCGCCCGAAGATTGGCTCGCCCGCGTCAAGACACGTCAAAAAAACATCGACGACAAACGCGCCAGGCTCGTTGCCCTAATCGAGCATCTCGACGACGGCATCGGCAAGGTCCTCACTGCTCTTAAAGAAACCGGGCTAAGTGACAACACGCTCGTCGTCTTCACCTCCGACAACGGCGGCCAGCTCTCCGTCGGCGCCAACAACGGCCCGCTCCGCGCCGGCAAGGGCGATATGTACGAAGGCGGTATCCGCGTCCCGGCCTGCGCCGCCTGGCCCGGAAAAATCGAGCCCGGCTCGAAATCCGACCGCGTCGCCCTGACGATGGACCTCTTTTCCACAATCTGCGACGCCGCTGGCGCCAAAATCGAGCACAAAATCGATGGCCGAACCATTCTACCAACCTTGCTTGGGCAATCCCAGCCGCCCGAAGACCGCTTCATATTCTGGCTACGTCGAGAGGGCGGCGGTTACGGCGGCAGGGCGTACTACGCCGCACGCTACGGCGAATTCAAGCTCCTGCAAAACACCCCCTTCGAGCCGCTCCAACTCTACAACCTAAAAGATGACCCGCAGGAAAAGACCTCTCTTGACAGAAAACACCCGATGTACAACAAGCTCTTTTCCGCCCTCCAGACCCACATAACCGAATCCGGGGCCATACCCTATCAGAAATACCCCGTCAACCTCGAAAACCCGCTTACACACTGATTCCCGCGTGGAAACGGGGTGAATTCAAGGCACAGTCGGACAGGGCAACGTGTGACAAACTCAAGATTATCCCGCCGACGAACTATGACCTCACAAATTCTAATAGAGGTTCGTATTCGCCTCTGTCGGCGGCGATCAGCGCCTCAGCATACTTCTTTCTGTCGTCGCCGGATCTTATGAGATTAGCCTTGCCCCATGTGAAGCGAGGTTTGTTTAGAATAGTCTCTAAAAGGATGTCAGCCATCAGTCTGGCATGCCTGCCGTTGCCATTGGCAAACAGGTGTATCGATACCAGGCGATGATGAAAACGAGCAGCGATTTCATCATCCGAAAAAGTCTTGTTCTCTATCCAGTACTCAACGTCGTCGCACAGTTGCTTGACTTCAATTGGAATCTTGTACCAGTGAACGCCGATGTTTTTCTCGCCCTGCCTGAACGCCCCTGCCCACCTCCACACATTGCAGAACATCTTCTTGTGCAGTAGCTTCATGAAGGGTTCAGTCAATATGTCCTTTGGCTTGCGATTCTCTGTCCAAGCCAGAGCTTCATTGATGTTGTCCTGCTCCCATCGATCCAGTTCTGCCCTTGTTGTGATATGAGTCGGAATAAGCCCCTCAGTCTCATTCGGATCGAGCGGCGTTGCGTCCTCGGCGTGATTGAATTCCATCATTATTCATCCCAAAGCGACTTTGGCATCGTGCTCGTGATATCTCCGATCAGATCCTCCAGTGCCTTCTCTTTTTGCTTTTCACTAAGCTCCTGTTTTTCCAGTCGCATCGTCTGATTGCTTCGTTCCATGCGTCTTGCAGCGACGGATCGAGCCTGGTTTCTTACCGTTTGTTCCAGGCTGTCTCTCGGCACAAAACCGCAGACGAATTCGCAATTTAGAGCCTCAGCTACACTCCTCAGAGTCTTAAGAGTGATGTTTCCAAGCTTCTCGTCCTGCTCGATGCGACTGACACGCTGCTTGTTCACCCTCAAGCGTCTTGCAAGCTGTTCCCCCGTCATTCTAATCGCGTCACGGATGGCACGTATCCAACCCTTCATAGGCGGAGTAACTGCTCTCAAGGGGAGGAACTGTTTCAAGGTCTCATCCAACTGTTCTCTGGCAAGATTCCTGTGTTTTGCTTTCATAATCTGCACCCGAAAGCCGAAGAATCACGACTACTGTCCATATACATATAGACTCTATCGTCATATCTGACTATATAAATATAGACAATTTCCAGAGGAAGTCAATATATTTATAGACTTTTCTAAAGAGTGCAACCGGGAGAATTTTTTATGTTTTTCTTTTTTTCTGCTTTACAAGAGCCTGTTGGCATGGTAGTTTTTGGTAAGCTTTGGTTTATAAGAATAAAGATGATTAGCTGTTAATAAAGGAATAGGAGAAAGAAACATGCGCAAGAAAAGCATCGAGTCGAGCGATTTCTACGAGTTTCTAACGTTAAGCGAGGCTGCCCGCTTCATACGCAGACCGGTTCAGCACCTGAGGGCAGAGGTTGCGAACAAGCGGATTCCCTATATCCCGCCCGCCGAAGACCCGCGCTTCTATCTACCCCATCTGAGGGAGGCTGTGTTGAAGAAGGAGGTTGTGCCAGCCGACAGCACCCGTCCAACTCAAGGGGGCGATAATAATGCAGCTGCACTGATCAGGCTAATAGCTGAGCAATCATCTTTGCTTGCAGAATACCTGGGGCCATATACAAACTTTCGCTTTAAGAAGGGCGGCAGGGTACTTGCTCAGTTGTATCCTGACTCCGACTCGCGCGGTCTCCTCCTTGCAATTCCAGAGGCTGAGGGTGACGAAACGCTCCCCGAAGCGAAGAGTCTTGAGAGATTGCCGCACATCGAGGAGCTTGCTCACGGCAAGGGACCTGCTGGCTCGTGGTTGAGAGGCGACGGCAAGAGATTCACGCATAGACCTGCTGTTGCGTTTCACATAAGCAGTGACATAGCAGATGACCCTGAACATCCAGCGTGGTCTGATGTTCGCGAGCTTCTTGAGTATGCTAAGAAGAGAAGTCGGTAACACAAGTTGCCAAAAGTGCTTTAAAAGGAGACTGAAAAATGGGCATTAGAACGGCTATTGAAAGAATCTTGGATGGAGTTGAAACTGGGCGTGTGTTTGATAGCCACTTTGTGGTCAACGAGTTGATCGAGAAGCATAGCGATCAGTACATCCGACTTGCGGCGAAATACGCAGCGGGCGGAAAACCCACGCTGAAAACGCATGAAGAGATTGGACGCATAATAAAGGGATTTGTGGGGATTCTTGTCGAAAGGCTTGACTACGAGTCATGGTCGCTGACTATCCACCATACCCCTGGCAAATGTGCTTTGTGGTTGAAACTGTGATCCCCATACTGGAGATGCGCGAATCTTATGAGCCATCGGGCAAAGCAGATATCTTTGCATGAGGTAGTACGCCTAGGCTACAAGCCAACCGTAGAACTGTATTTGGCGGCCGGTGCTGATGTAAATGCTGTGGACCGCGATGGAAACACACCTCTGCATATTGCCGCAGACGCGGGGTTCGCCAATATTGGTAGGCTTCTCGTGGAAGAAGGAGCCTCTGTACACGCAACGAACCGGCAAGGCCGGTCCCCCCTCCACGTTGCAGCAGCCGGGGGCGAGAGGGGAATGGTAGAGTTGCTTATCCGAAATGGGGCATGCTTAACCAAGCCTGACAACTATGGTCATACTCCACTTATTGTGGCGTGCAGGAATGGGAGACTGAATGCCGTAAGATTATTGGTGACGGCGGGCGCACCTATTGGCGAACCGGATTCTCAAACCCAGCGTCCCCCCCTTATTTGGGCTGTGCGCTCCGGTTTTTCAGATGTCGTCAACTATCTGCTTCTTTGCGGCGCAAACGTGAATGAATGTGACGTCTTCGGTTTCTCCGCGCTGCACTGTGCTGCATCGCGTGGCCACAAAGAAATCGCCGAAAGTCTTCTCAACGCGGGAGCCTACGTCAACGAGTCGACCGCACACGGATCAACACCGCTAAGCATGACCGTATACAACGGGCATTCGGATGTGGCCGCACTTCTCATTCAGGAAGGTGCAGACCCGACCTACGTGGACACCAAGGGAAACTCGCTCCTTGACATAGCTGTTCATGAGAAGCACGATCAGCTTATTGCTCTCTTGCGGACGCATTATCTCTGATTACGCGATGAGTCGGTTGCATAAGGCGCACGTCCCGTTATAATCAAAGTCTGGACGTTGCCGTAGTAGCATAGAAGCTTCCACGCAGTGCCCGTTGTCCATGGGGAACTGAACAATTGGAGGTAGTAGTCTGATGCCGAGACTAATAGATGCCGGGAAGTTTGCGTTATTCTTTGTGTCGGTGTTATTGTCTGTCGCCACCGTGCAGGCACAAACGGTTCTTGTCGAGGCCGAGGCATTTGAGAATCTCGGCGGGTGGGTCGTTGACCAGCAGTTTATGGATCAGATGGGTTCGCCCTTCCTGCTCGCGCACGGCTTAGGCAGGCCGGTGGAAGACGCAATAAGCAAAGTGGATTTCCCGACTGCGGGCAAGCACCGCGTATGGGTCCGCACGCGCGATTGGGTCGCCCCCTGGAAGGCGCCTGGCGCGCCGGGCAAATTCCAATTGCTCATTGACGGCAAACCACTGACGACCACCTTCGGCGACGAAGGGGCCGACTGGCACTGGCAGGATGGTGGGACCGTCGAGATCATTGAGAAAAACGTCACTATCGCTCTGCATGACCTGACCGGCTTCGACGGCAGATGCGACGCAATCGTCGTGAGCTCCGACTTTGACTTCGTCCCGCCGAACGACGAAAAGCTGGCGGCGTTTCGCAGGAAAATGCTCGGCCTGCCGGACGAGCCGCAGGATGCCGGGCAATTCGATCTAATTGTCGTCGGCGGGGGGATGGCAGGCACATGCGCCGCTGTCTCGGCGGCGAGGCTCGGCTGCAAGGTGGCTCTCATTCAGGATAGGCCCGTGCTCGGCGGCAACAACTCATCCGAGGTCCGGGTGCATCTAAACGGCCAGATCAATCTGCCCCCATATCCTGCCCTCGGCGACGTGGTCAAAGAGCTTGACCCCGGCTACCAGGGCAACGCTCGACCGGCCTCCTACTACGACGACCAGAAGAAGCTCCGCGTCGTCAACGCCGAGCCGAATATCCAACTGTTCACTGACATGCATGCCTTCAGTGTCGAGAAGGCCGGCAACCGCATAACAGCAGTGATTGCAAAGCACATCCGCAACTCCAAAGAGTTGCGATTCCGCGCGACCGTCTTGGCAGATTGCACCGGCGACGGGACGTTGGGCTTTCTATCAGGGGCCCATTTTCGGATGGGACGCGAAAGCCGCGACGAGACGGGCGAGTCACTCGCCCCCGAACGGCCCGACAAAATGACTATGGGCGCATCGGTCCAGTGGTGCTCCGCCCAGACCGGCGAATCAGCCGGCTTCCCCGATTGCCTCTGGGCGCTGCAGTTCAACGAAAAGAGCTGTCACTACCTGACCCGCGGCGACTGGAATTGGGAGACCGGCCTGAACCGCGACCAGATAACCGAATCCGAATACATCCGCGATTACGGCCTGAGAGCGGTCTTCGGCAACTGGGCGTACCTCAAGAACAAGAGCAACAAAACCTCCGATTACGCCGACCGCAAGCTCGATTGGGTCGCCTACGTCGCCGGCAAGCGCGAATCACGCAGGCTGCTCGGCGACGTCATACTCAAAGAGCAGGACATCCTCGGCAGGACAATATTCCCCGACGCCTTCGTCACCACCACCTGGACAATCGACCTGCACTACCCTGACCCGGAAAATACCAAGCACTTCCCCGGCGAGGAGTTCCGCTCAATCGCAGAGTTCACGCCCATCAAGCCCTACCCGATCCCCTACCGTTGCTTCTATTCCCGCAACATCGAGAACCTCTTTATGGCCGGCCGTGACATCAGCGTCACCCACGTGGCCTTGGGAACCGTCCGCGTAATGCGGACCTGCGGTATGATGGGCGAGCTTGTCGGCATGGCCGCATCGCTGTGCAAACAGCACGACACCACCCCTCGCGCCGTTTACCAAGACCACCTCGACGAGCTAAAACAACTCGCCAAACGCGGCGTCGGAAAGCCGATCAACAAGGACGACCCCGACTTCGAGCAGGCCCTCGAAAACGGCAGGCTCGCCGGCGAAGGCTTCCCCCGTTGTCGCGATTTCGTCGCCGGCTGGCTCGCCTACGCCGACCCAAAAACCGGCCTGATCCCCCGCAACCTCAGCCAGAACAAAGATATATGGAACGCTCAGGACAGCGCCGCCGACAACTATCCCTTTATGGTCCTCACGGCCGCCATCACCGACCGCCCGATGTTTGAAGGCCGAATGCTCGATATGCTCCGCACCGAGACCAAGCTCACCTCACGCATCGGCGCAATGCCAGATACATATTCCTTTTCAAAGCAGGGCTTCCAAGACGACCAGCCTGAAATCTCCCGAATCATCTTCGGCTCAGCAGAGTATGTCAAGGACGGCCTGGTGCCGCTGACCGAATGGCTCGGCCAAAGCCCCTGGTCGCAGCGCATGCTCGCCATCCTCGACGATATCTGGAAGCACGCCCCCATCGAAACGCCCTTCGGCAACATCCCCTCCACCAGCCAGGAAGTCAACGGCGAGATGCTCCAGACCCTCTCTCGCATCTACTATATGACCGGCGAGGACAAATACCTCGATTGGGCAATCCGCTTGGGCGATTACTACCTGCTCGATAACCACCACCCGACACGCGACGAAGACAGGCTCCGCCTGCGAGACCACGGCTGCGAGATCCTCTCCGGCCTTTGCGAGCTGTACGCTGCGGTCAGCTTCGCTCAGCCGGAGAAAAAGAAGGTCTATCAAAAGCCGATTCACGAAATGCTCGACCGCGTCCTCGAAGTCGGACGCAATGAGCACGGCCTGTTCTACAACTGGATAAATCCCAAAACCGCCGACCACGATACCGCCCTGGCCGATACCTGGGGCTACAACCTCAACGGCTTCTACACCGTCTATCTCATCGACAGGACCGACGCCTACCGCCAGGCCGCCATAAAGGCCCTCGAAAATCTCAACGACCATTACAGAAACTACAAATGGGAAGGCAGCAGCTCCGACGGCTACGCCGACTCAATCGAATCCGCCCTCAACCTTTACAACCGCGAGCCGGTTGATTCAGCCGCAAGCTGGATAGACAGCGAAACAAAAGTGATGTGGGCGATGCAAAAACCCGATGGCGTCATCGAAGGCTGGCATGGCGACGGCAACTTCGCACGAACAACAATTATGTACTGCCTCTGGAAGACAAAGGGCCTGACCATCCAGCCGTGGCGAGAAGATATCGCCTTCGGTGCCGTCCAGGATGCCGACGTTTTGAAGATAGCCATCCGCGCCGAAAAAGGCTGGCAGGGCAAGCTAATCTTCGACACCCCGCGTCACCAGACCATTATGAAGCTGCCTCTTGACTGGCCCAGGATAAACCAGTTCCCCGAATGGTTCACCGCCAAGCCCGAAAAACGCTACGAACTCCTCGACCTGACCTTAAACACCCAAAAGACCCTCACGGGCAAACAGCTCGCCGAAGGCATCGCCATCGGCCTCGACGCCAACGCCGAAAAACACATCGTCGTACAATAATCCCAAAAAGCGCAAAAAAACGCTGGACAATTGGCCCCAAACCTGGTATAATACCCCCCAGTTGACGTAGAGTAGCGCAACTTTGGGAGACCCGCAAATGGGAAAAAGCAAGGCCCTGAACCTCTGCCTGACAATGCTGCTATCCCTCGCCGCAGCGAATGCCCCGGCCTTTGCAGCCAAAACCATCTACGTCGATGATGATGGGCCGGCGGATTTCAATAATATCCAGGGGGCGATAGACGATGCGAACAACGGCGACACAGTCGAAATCCAGCCCGGCCGATACACCGGCCCCGGAAATCGAGACATCGACTTCAATGGAAAAGCCATCACCGTACGGTCTATGGCTCCCAACGACCCCAACATCGTCGCCACCACTGTCCTTGACTGCGAAGCCAATGAATCGAATCGACACCGTGGATTCTACTTTCACAGTGACGAGGGTGTCAATTCCATAGTTGCGGGCTTGACCATACAGAATGGCTGTGCACCTGTTGAATGGGCTAAAGACATTGTGGCACCGGTCGGCGGAGCGATCTTCTGTTATCGAAGTAGCCCCAAAATAACGGATTGCGTAATCAAGGGTAACACAATCGGGGTCCCGGCAGAAGGATACGATTTGGGTGCTGGTGGGGGGATCTACTCCAGAGACGCGAATACAGTAATCGCTAACTGCACAATCGAGGACAATGGGCGTTTGCCGGACGTCTCCCCATGGGGAGACGGTGATGTTATCGGCGGGGGCATATACGTCGAAGGAGGTTCCCCGAGGATAGTCAACTGCAAAATCAGGGGCAATAAAGCTAGGATTGGTGGCGGCCTATCGGCCGGATACTGTGGGTTGGTCGTGCTAAGCTGCACGATCGAGAACAACACCGCCGAAACCGGAGGCGGGCTCGTCTTCTTCGATAACCTGATGATTGCCGATTGCACTATCAGAGATAACGAAGCCCTGGTATGCGGTGGGGGCCTCGCTTGGTTTAGCGCCGACGGCGGAATAATGGAGACATCCGTTGTATGCAATAACCTGGCCAGCGGAGTTAAACAGTGGGGCTTGGCAGCCGCCGGAAGCGGGGTCTACTGCAGCGGGAGTCCGACACTGCGCAATTCCACAATCTGCTTCAACCGCCTGGATTACGCCGGGATGACCGGTGCCGTTCATTGCTACGAAGGCACACCTATCGTCAGCAACTGTATCATATGGGGGAACGAACAGGCTGGGATTCGAGGTGGCACCCCCCTTGTGGCGTACAGCAACGTCCAAGGAGGCTGGCCCGGCATAGGCAATATCGATGCCGACCCCTGCTTTGCTCTGCCCGGACATTGGGATAACAACGGTACCCCAGAAGAGGCGTGGGATGACTTCTGGGTCCACGGAGATTACCACTTGAAATCCCAGGCAGGCAGATGGAACCCAAATACCCAAACCTGGGTCATCGACACAGTTACAAGCTCCTGCATCGACGCTGGCAATATTTCAGGTCCGGTTGGGCGTGAGCGTTTTCCCAACGGCGGCATAATCAATATGGGTGCCTATGGCGGCACAATCGAGGCGAGCAAATCCTACTTCGGCAGGTCCACCTGCCCATTTCGTATGCCGGCGGACATCAACGGCGACTGCAAAGTCGACCCGCTTGATTTGCGTATAATGCTCGCTCAGTGGCTGAAGCGCTGCGAAACGTCAGCAAGTGGTCATCCAATGGTGTTCGGCGGGGACCTTGATAGGGACTGCGACGTAGGTCCTATCGACTTTGCGATACTTGGACACGCCTGGCGGGAGCAATACCGCCCCTAAAACACTTTTCTGAGTTCCCCGCACAGGCCAACCGCCAACACGCCATAGTTTTAACGCCCTTTGCTTGTGAAGGGTTAGTGTCAGCCTGTGTCCCATTCTTCTTTGCGCCTTCGTGCCTTTGTGGCAATTTCGCCAACCGACAATCAACCTAATTCACATCCCATTGGAGGAGACAATCACTATGACCGAATCAATGCTCCCAGCACTCAAATCACAGATTGAGAGTAACATGGAAACAGCAACCCACACTTGTCCGCCGGATGTTCGGCGGATTTACTCAGCTCTTAGGCGTGCTCGGCCCGGAACTAGGCGGGACCTGAAAAACTACGTCAAGGTCTTCCTCGGCATTAACGTCCCGGACAGGCGAATCTGCCCGGAGCACAATAGCCCCCTGGACTACCTCTGGCATACCTTCTCCGCCGACTTTCAATGTCATGCTGAACGGAGGCAAGCATCTGGCCTGCGAAGAGGAAATGCCGACTGCATCGTCTGGGCCAACCGCGCCGGCGGAAAGACCGAACTGGCGGCGGTCGCCACGCTTCTGGACTGCATCTTCAAGCCCAACTGCCAGGTGCGAATCCTGGGCGGCTCGGGCGAGCAGTCAGGCCGAATGTACGAATACCTCACCGGCTTTCTTGGCCGCGGCTTCGAGGAATTCCTTTACGGCCACGCACTCAAAGGCAAGTGCCGATTCGCCAATAATTCGAAGGTCGAAGTCCTCACGCAATCGCCGACCAGCGTCCGCGGCCAGCACATCCAGAAGCTCCGATGCGACGAGGTCGAGCTTTTCGATGAGGATGTCTTCGCCGCCGCCAAGTTCACCACCCAGAGCACGGCCAATCTCATCGCCGCTATGGAGCTAATCAGCACAATGCACCGCCCCTACGGCCTGATGCAAAGAGTCGTCGCCGCCGCGCCCCAGTTCGGCACGCCAGTCTTCAAGTGGTGTATGTGGGAGGTGATCGAAAAGTGCACTGACAGGACCTGCTCGCAGTGTCCCTTGTGGCCTGACTGCGGGGGCAAGGCGAAGAACGCGAAAGGCTACTTGAAAATCGACGACTGCATCACGCAAATGCGCCGCGCCAGCAGGGCCGGCTTCGAGGCCGAGATGCTTTGCAGAAGACCCTCGCTGGAGAACGTCGTCTTCGCCGACTTCGACCCCGATATCCATGTCCGGCCCTGCGATTACGATCCGAACCTGCCCCTCTACCGCGCGCTCGACTTCGGTTTCATCAATCCCTTCGTGTGCCTCTGGCTCCAGGTCGATAGCGACGGCATCATCCGCGTCATCGATGAATACGTCCGCAGCAGGGCGACCATCGACGTGCACGCCGCCGAGATAAAGGCCCGAACGCCCTGCACCGAAGAGCAGGTTTTCGCCACCTTCTGCGACCCCGCCGGAGCGGGAGTCAATGACGTTACCGGCACAAGCGTCGTCCGCGAGCTGCGAACGCTCGGAATCGTAACCCGATTCAAAAGAAGCGGTATCCTCGACGGCATCGAGCTTATCCGCCGGGCTATTCGCTCCGGCGACGGCAAAAGCACCCTCGTAATCTCGCCCCGGTGCCCGCGACTTATTGAGGCTATGCGGAGCTACCACTACCCCGACCCCAGCCATGCGGGACTCGCCGGCGAACTGCCCCTGAAAGACGGCGTTTACGACCACCCAATCGACGCCCTGCGATACTTCTTCATCAACCACTCCAACCCTCCCAAGACCACCGCCAGACGCTATTGACGGGCCGCAAGTCAAGGTTGGAAACAGGAAAAATCAAAAAAATTCTATTTTTCAGAAGAAATTGATGGCAAACAGCCGAATATCAAGTATAATACTTCTGGATACCCGAAAGGAGGTCACGACTATGCAAACCGGCGAAAGACTCAGGATTGCACGCGAAGCCATCGGCTTCACGCTCGAAAGGGCTGCCAAGGAGAGCGGAATAGGCGCATCCTCCCTTAGCGAGTTCGAAAACGACAAGAGAGAACCGAAGTTTTCTCACCTCAGCAAATTGGCGGACGTTTACCGCAAGACGGTCGAGTCCTTCCTGATCGATGATGCGATTATTCAGGACACGATGCTCTGGCGGGATAAACCTGGTGCAGAAGAAGCCAAGAAAACTGAAGCAGAGTTTAGACAGCTCTGCGAACAATACCGAAGGCTTGAAGTACTAACGGATGAAGTAAGAGAGTGCAAACTGCCAAAGCCAGATATGGCTAAGCCTGAGGACTTTGGTTTCAAGCAAGCCGAGTTGTTCGCCAGGGAGGCTAGAAAGTGGTTTCATCTTGGCGAAGTGCCTATAGCTTCACTCAAGCGAATACTCGAAGAGGTTTACTACGTTAAGATATTCTATATGGAATACTCCGGCAGTTCGATCTCAACCGTATCGGATCGCTTTGGACCAGCTATTCTTCTGAACACAGGGAACAGGCAGTGGAGACGGAGTTATGACCTTGCTCACGATCTCTTCCATATTCTGACTTGGCAGATTTTTAGAGTTCAGGGTTCTGAACCCAGTGAATTAGAGGAGAAGCTTGCGGATGCTTTTGCGAGCCGGTTCTTGATGCCAGAAGAATCGATTAGAGACAGAATCCAATCGAATTCAGATGACCAAGGCCAAATAGGCTTCGATCGGTTGGATGACATAGCAAGAGAATTCGACGTTTCTTTGGAGGCGCTAATGTATCGAGTGGCAAGCATTTACCGTTTCAAAAAGTCAGATGCGGAAAGGTATGTAATCGCTGCCAAAAAACATCTCAGGTTTCTGAAGCCAAGAGACTCATACAAGCCGAACAAACTCCCTGAGAGATACTGCGATTTGGCCCAACGAGCGCTGAGAGAGGGCAAGTTGTCTTTGATGCAGTTTGCAAAGTACATGGGTATAACCTACAAAACGGCCCGGGAGTATCTCACGGAAGATGAGGATTTCACGGATGAAAAAGTTTCAATTTCTCTTGCTTGACGCCGGGCCGATTATCAAGCTTTTCGAATTGGGTATCTGGGAGGTGTTCATCGACAGATGTGATGTCACTGTCTCTCAGACAGTGGCCGATCAAGCCAAATGGGCCAGCCAAGAGGCTCAAGATATCTGCATTGATCTTGAGCCATACGAACACCAAGGACTTATCAAGATAATTGACATTGATGCATCCTTGGCGAAATCCTTTCTTGACAGATTTGACAGACTATTGCAGGCGGAAGTTCATCCCGGAGAAAGAGAGACCTTGGCGTTCTTATGTGATTCTACTGAGGACTGGTTACTGTGCTCTGGCGATGGCGCTGTTTTTCGGGTGCTTGGCTTGCTCGGCAAAGGCGATCAAGGTGTTTCTCTGGAAGAGATTCTGAAAGAAATCGGTCTCTCCAAAGGGAGTCTCGAATGGCAATACAGCAAAAGGTTCCGTCAGCAGTATACACGACTGGGGCAGCAAGATTCTGTTCAGGATGGAGGTCTTCTTTAACATCATTTCCGTGCACGACCCTTTTGTTGGCGCCCTCGCACACGGCTTCTGCCTATCCTTCCGACGAGGCGGTTTTCTTTGACTTGTCCGGGCGGGTGCTGTACACTTTGTGAAGTTGGAAATCGGCTCTGCACAGGTTTAGGCGGCAGAAAAAAATGAATTACGAATTTGACAGAGAGCACATATCCCAGCACTTAGTCAAGTACGGCGTGCACCTTCAGCCGGCAATACTGCTCAAGGACGATAAAACAAAGCTGCAGGACTACTGCAACTATCTCATCGAGCAGGCCCCTGAAGTCTTCGAGACCCTCCTTTCCGGCCCCAATCAGCTCCGCGTGCAGAAGAATTTCGCCCTCCCCGGCGGCAAACGCATCGATATGCCCACGTTCATACTGATCCCCCAGGGCCCGCTCTTCACCTTCCCCGAGCGCCTTTACATCGACCAGCCCCAGGATGTCGATCTCCCCGATAAAGACAAGATATTCCGCAAAGCGCTCGATGAGCTAAGAAGCAGGTTCTCGGACCGAGCCGTCCGCCGAGTCGGCGTAATCCACGAGCTTGTCTTCGACACGGGACAGTTCGACTCCCTTGAGATTGTAGCCAGCAACCTCAAAAGCGACGTCTGGAGAGAGAAAATCAAAAACCTCAGCATGCGGCTCGAAGCCCCAACCGAAGGAAAGAACATCAACATTGAGATAAGGCCCACCCACGTGATGCGCCCCGGCGTCAGCCCCGCGGGCATACCGGAGCAGGACAGGCTCTTCGGCATAATCGTCAACGTCGATATCAACAATCGGCAGATAAAAGGCGACCTGCCCAGGTCGGAAGTGAACGACATCCTCACATTCGCCGCCGACTACGTCCCGGAAGAGCTAATCAGGTTCCTCAACAACGAGTACTGACGCTCCAAACCGCCGCCCTGCCGCGGCCTACTGATGAATCAATTGGGACATGCCGCAGCAACGGCTGCCGACCGATGAACAACACCAGCTTCGGCAAAGAGGTCAAACGCGCCTTCCCCAGAGTAGCAAAGGCCAGACGCGCAAGGCCGGAAGGCAATTACGCACCTACATAGGTATAGCAATAATGGATGGCTCTGAGGTGGCAAGCACAACCACGCAAGGACGTGCACAGTGGGAATAGGAGTTTCTATAAAGTTGTATTTTGGGGTCGGGCGAGAAGTTCTACAAAGGTACAGATTTAGAGCCTATCCGAATAACTTGGTCGTCATGAGGCTGAGCGCAAAGCCCGAGGCCAAGACGGCAGGCCAAAAACGCTCGGAGGCGTGGTTTGTTCCACGCTGAGACCGTTTTTGGCCGACAACGCAGGCATCGGGCTTTGCAGCCAGCCGGAATAGACTGGGTTATTGGGATAGGCTCTTAGTATTCCCACTGGGAGCGCTGTGCACAGCGCCGCCTCTGCCCTGTCATTCCCGCGCAAGCGGGAATCCAGTTCCTCGGAGTAGTTCTGGACTCCTGCTTTCGCAGGAGTGACAGGCGCACCCAAGCCTCCAAAACTTGCCTCTCCTGCCTCCGGCGACGGGGCCAGCCAGTCTCAAAAGCAGTCTGCAGCAGAAAAAGCTTTGTCTATTTATCAAGACACAGCCTTTAGTTGCTCAAGATCGCCGAGAACGGAAGGACGGAAGAAAAATCTCGACATTTCGAGGCTTGAGAGTAATGGCAGCTTTCCAGGTTGCCACCCAGCCGGTTGAGACGAACTGGCAGAAAAGACTGTGTCTATTTATCAAGACATCACGTTTAATTACACAACTTGCCCCCTCACCACTCCCCGGAATTCATTTCTTGCTTCATCCGGTTAATGCGTAGGTGGCCGTTGCAGGTCAGGGCCTTGGAGTCCTCTGGAGAGAAAAACCGTTTGGGCAGAGGGCCAAATTAGGGCAACCAGGGGGGTAATTTGGACCTCTGGGGCCCCGAACGATTTTCCTTGCTCTTCCGAGTCGCGAAGTACACCTATCCATTACTCGAAAGAACCCGTGTTTTAACCAAATCCACTTCTTACCGGACTTTTTCTGGCAAATCACCGCAATGTGGTATATACTGAGATTATTCAAGGAGCAGTGGTGAGTTTTTCCTCGCCGAGAGAACCGACGACAGTTGTGTGGCGATACGGACCGATGAGAAAGTTGGCGGTGATTTCTGTATTGGTGGCTTTGTTAACTCCCGCGCGAGGGGTCTCGGCCCTCAGTTGGACCGTCAACCTTCTAACCAATCCCGGTGCGGAGGCCGGGATAATGGAGGATTGGATACCCGAGCCGCCTGTGGTCGTCTCCATGTCTCAATGGGAGGATAGCGGATGGGTCTATCCGTATTCGGGGGACTGGTTCTTCAACATGGGCAGCGTCTCCGTAGCGCCGTCAGGCGTCGTTGCCGGCCGCACACTGTACCAGGATGTGGACGTTGGCGCCTACGCCTCGTCCATAGATGCCGGCTTGCTGCTGGTTCATGCGGCAGCCTGGTTGCAGACGGAGGACCTCGCAACTGTCGCGGACGCCGATTATGCGCAATTGACGCTGCGTTTTCTTGACGAATTCGGGTCGCCGATTGGCAGTCTGTCCACCGGCCTTGTCCAATCGCCCAACCTGACGTGGGCCGAACAGACGCTCGACGGGACAAGCCCTGCCGGAACGCGCGTCATACGCTTTGAGCTGCTGGGCGAAAAGCACGAGTCATACTTTATCAACGCATACTTCGACGATGCCAGTCTCCAGGTCGCAGTGGTCCCGGAGCCCGCCTCCGCGATAATGTTGGGTCTTGGCGCCGCGGCGCTTATCTTGCGACGCAGAGCGCCCCACGCATAGAACAGCCCATAGCTTCTGCGGGCAGGCCGGGATTCCACCTTACGCGGCCTCGGCTGGGCAGCCTTGCTCTCAAGAAGCAAGCCGCAGTCCTCGCCGCTACATCACGTCCTAAACCAAGTTTTTTCCTGCTCGAATGAAAAAAAACTTAAGGCCCGGTAATCCGCTACGATAACACCAATAAGGACCGCAGGGATCGAGAAAGGAATTACCCCCCCGCTCAAAGCACCAAAAAAAGGAACAGGGCTGAGGTGCGGAGGGAGAGGAAAAAGCGAGATATCCCCAGCCCTGTTGTATGCTCCAACGAATTATACGTCAATAAGCTCTGTGGTGTTACGCCTTTGCCGCAAAAAGCTCAGGCCCGGCGAAAGTCATCACCCGGATGAACAGCCTCACAGAACTCGCTACAATAAGCACAAGAATACTATATCTTGCCTTACCCTGTCAAGCAAAAATGTCAAAATATTTTTCGCCCGTAGTAAGAGCCTATCCGAATAACTTGGTCGTCATGAGGCTGAGCGCAAAGCCCGAGGCCAAGACGGCAGGCCAAAAACGCTCGGAGGCGTGGTTTGTTCCACGCTGAGAACGTTTTTGGCCGACAACGCAGGCATCGGGCTTTGCAGCCAGCCGGAATAGACTGGGTTATTGGGATAGGCTCTAAATATCCCCGCACGAACTCAGCATCTTTGCAGCGACAGTGGTGCTCCGTTACGTATGAAACGATGGGTGTCATTCCTTCGGCAAGCTAAGGACGCCGTCTGAGCAAATGAAGCTTTTTGCTCTGAGCAAAGCCTGCCCTGAGCGTGGTCGAAGGGTCGAAGGGGAAGAATCTGGCCCGCGAAATCCAGATGCTTCCCCCGCCTGCGGCAGACTCAGCACGACAGCGCCTCAAATCATCAGCCACGGAATACTACCATCAAAACGCAGCATTCAGGCCAGCAAATCCGCTTTATTGCCCCAGAAACGGCAAAATCACGCAAAAAAGGGGCTGAGGTTAGGATGAAAAGAGAAGGGTATATTGCCTCAGCCCGCAATCCTTTGGCCATTTCTGCGCTCCAAATCGCATAAAGGTCCGCCCGACGGGCAAATAGTATGATTTCGCAGCGGTTTGCGGTATAATCGAGTAATTCCAATTGTATCGAGGGTTGGCAAAATGAAACGATGCACATTAAGGACCGGTTTGCTGCTGACGATCGCAGTTTTCGCCTTGTCGGTCAAGCCGGCCTCTGCTCGCACAATCGAACTTGGCGATTCGATGCGCGAATTGATCGAGGCCGACTGGATCGACCAGGCCAACCGATTCGCCACTGCCGGAACCACGCAGCAAAATCCCTCCGCTCACCTCGGCTCATTCGACCCGGCCTACACCCGCGAAGTGATTGAGCGAGGCAAGGCACTGGTCGTCCGGCTTCGCCGCGATGCCGAGCCGGAACGCCTCGACGCGTTGGATGCCGAACTGAACAAACTCAGCACCCGCCTGTCCAGGCTCGAAGAAGCTAACGAGGTGTCTGATAGTGATCGCAGGGAGATTTATCTCGAGGCCCGCGCGATCGTCCGCCAAATCGCCTTTTGCAATCCGCTGCTGAGCTTCGATAAAATACTCTTTATCAAGCGGCACGACTCCGCCGGCGTCTTCCACATGTGCGACCAGTATTACGGTTGCAACGCCGTCCCCGGCGGCGGGTTGTTTATCCTGTCCGATCCCTTCGGGGCCAACCCGAAACTCATCAACGTGCTGGAGAATTCCGTTGTGGAGAATGGACGGCTGAAGGGCGACAACCTATCGACCGGCGCGTTTCTCTCGCCTGACTTGTCGTACGATGGAAAGACGATCCTGTTCGCCTACACGCAGGCGAAGGCCTTTGAGAAATATCGGGGCAAAGAGGCCTACGAGTGGGGCCCGCAGATCAGTTACCACATCTTCAATGTGAACATCGACGGCAGCGGGCTGGTGCAGTTGACCGACGGGCCGTGGGACGATTTCGACCCCTGCCTTTTGCCGGATGGGCGAATCGCATTTATCTCCGAGCGTCGCGGCGGATACCTTCGTTGCGGCCGACACTGCCCGACATATACGATCCACTCAATGGACCCCGACGGCAGCGACATCATCAAACTGAGCTACCACGAAACCCACGAATGGCATCCGAGCGTGGACAACGACGGAATGATCGTCTATACACGCTGGGACTACGTCGATCGCGACACCAACATCGCCCACCATATCTGGACCTGCT
>CAYGZM010000007.1:59838-62902 GCA_964354365.1 uncultured Pirellulales bacterium | reverse complement strand
TATGCTATCAGCGGGGAAGATTACCCCGCGTCACTGCAAGCGCTGCGAGAATGGAGCGGGAGCTCACAGTTGTTTCAATGTCCGGACCCAAATGGAGGCCGGTACGTGTACATACCGGGCCAGAACGGCGATACGTCCGGCGAGAATATCCTGGTGTATGAGCCCAACGCCGTCCACGATGGGCATTGCAACGTCCTGCGACTAAGCGGCAGGGTTGAGCCGCTCACGCCCGAGCAGCTCAACCAGGCTCTGGCGCAGACACGAGCCGAAATATCCTCACCCCGCAGGTAGTGACTGAAGTCTCTATCACGGTAAATCCGTGCGGCCTCGACGCCTATCCAAAGAATACCGCCATTAGAACACCTGCCCCCGCCACAAAAACGACCGGCCCCAGCAGCCGGAGCACGATTTTCGCCAACGGCGTCTTGAAATAGCTTGCCGACAGCGCCATGCACAGGTGCACCGGGGTAAGGAGAAGCCCGCAGACCAGCCCTGAAAAAGCGAGCGTCTCAAGCCCGACTCTCGCTTCACTGCCTGTCCCGATAAAGGGCATCAGGAACGGAAATGTGATTGCCACGGTCGGCATGGTCAGGCCGGTCAAGAATCCCACGAGTAGCGGCAGCAGGAATATGAGCAGTTTACTCGGCACGTTGATTTCCGTCAGGAAACTCACCACGGAAGCAACGGCCTCGCCGGCCTGCAGGTTCAGCTTGAACAGCAGCGCCCCTAACACCAGAAGCGCGAAATCCCAGTCGGCGCCTGATTTGAAAATCCGACCCCAGCGACTCAAAGACACCTTTTGAACAGTTAGGAAAATGAATATCGCCGTTAGGATTCCAACTGCGGGGGGCAGATTCGCGCCGGCATAAAGCGCCGCCACCAAAACGATGGGCCAGAAAGCGTGGATGAAGTTGAGCGCATTGTCTCGAAAGCGGCTCGTTGACCGACCGTTGCCCTTTCGTGCAGGTATCCCCCGCAGGAGAAGGAAGACCACGCCGGCAAACGTACCGGACAGGGCGATCGCTATGTTGTGCGATATCAGGACATACGCGGAGATGCCGAACATACTCTGAATGAGCGGCACGGCCGGAAAAAGCGGCCAGACCGTCTCCAACTGGTGACGGAAAAAGAAATTGATGGCCGCCGAGTGCGACCGGTCTATGCCGATATGGTCGCCCAAATCGCGGACCATCGGCGCCGAGAGCATAATCCCGCCCGGCGTCGGCAGCATACCCATCATCATCGGAATCGCCGCCAGCGCGAAACGCCGGCTCTTGAATATGCCCTCAATTGCGGACACCAGACGCTGCGACACCCCCGTTTCCTTCATTGCCTCGCCCAGCACGTTGACTAAGATTACCAGCGCCGTCAGCGTGATAAAGAGGTAGCCGGTCGTCTGGCTCAAAGGCTTGTTGCGCCACTCGTCGGCAGCCGCCCGCCAAAACTCGCCCGGCGTCACCCTCAAAAGCATCGCGATCGCCACGGACGCCAGGAGCATCGCGCGTCCGAGCTTGACCTTCAGGTGCAGCAGAACGACCAGAAGGACCAGCGCCAAAGCCATTGCAATCAGTGCATACATATCAACCTGCCCAACATCTTGACTCGCCGCGGCGAATATCATATACTATCAGAAAAGGTGGATCGGTGTTTCAGAATAACAGTCATATATGAGCGTCAAAAGGATAATTCTGCTTTTTGTTCTTTTGGGCGGTTTCTGCTCCCGGGGATTCGTTCGCGCGGAGGTGTTCGAGGTGACGCCTGTGATGGAGACCCGGCCTGTGTCCCACTCCGGCGACAGCGCGGATGACGCCAGGATATGGGTCCATCCGACAGACCCGAATAAAAGCGTCATCATCGGAACCGATAAAGACGACAAGGGCGGTCTGGCCGTCTATGACCTGGCCGGAAACCAGTTATCCTTCACTACCGGCGGCAGAATGAACAATGTCGATGTCCGATACAACTTCCCCCTCGCAACCGGGAAGGTCGATATCATCGCCGTCGGCAACCGCACCAACGATAGCATCGCCGTCTATGCAATCGACCCGAACAGCCTGGAGCTGAGCGATATTGCCGCCCGGACAATCTCCATCGGCATCGAGGAAGCTTATGGTTTCTGCCTCTATCACAGTTGGCGGACAAATAAGTACTACGCCTTCGTCAACGACAAGAACGGACAGGTCGAGCAGTGGGCGCTGTTCGGCGACCAAAACGGCAAGGTCGATGCAGTCCGCGTCCGCGCGTTTGATGTGGGAAGCCAGACCGAGGGAATGACCGCGGACGATCAATTGGGGTACTTATACGTCGGGGAGGAGGACGTGGGGATATGGGAATATGGGGCCGAACCGACGGCTCCGGCAGATGATGCCAGCCGCGTCTTAGTTGACAGCGCCAACGGGGGCGGACACCTGGCGGCCGACGTGGAGGGCCTGACGATATATTACGCCCGCGGCACGGAAGGCTACCTTATCGCTTCAAGCCAGGGGGAAGGCAGTCCCGGAAACCCCCTGACGGACACCTTCGCTGTCTATCGCCGCGATGGAAACAACGAGCACCTGATGAATTTTAGGATTATTGCTAATGGCGCCCTGGGGATTGATAAGGTAAGTAATACCGACGGGATTGCAGTTACCAGCGCCCCTCTCGGCTCGCGCTTCCCGAAGGGAATCTTTGTCGCGCAGGACGGCTCCAATACCGGCGCGAACCAGAATTTCAAGGCCGTTCCGTGGGAGAGCATCGCCACGGCTGTAACGCCCGGTCTGGCCATCGACGTCGAATGGAACCCGCGTAATGTGCCCGGAGACTTGACAGGGGATGGAAACATTGAAATTGACGATGTCGGGGAATTTGTGAATCAGTGGTTGGAGACAACTCAATCGGGCGATACAAACGGTGATCATGCAGTCAACTGCTATGACCTGCAGGCACTATGCTCAGAATGGCTGGGGACTATGCTCGGCCTACAGGCGGATTTCAACACTGACAGGTCTGTTGATTTTAGAGATTTTGCAGTCATAGGGAGTAGATGGCGGCGGAACCATCTTTATCCGCCAGCCGATTTCAA
>CAYGZM010000007.1:0-59738 GCA_964354365.1 uncultured Pirellulales bacterium | reverse complement strand
CAGTCATAGGGAGTAGATGGCGGCGGAACCATCTTTATCCGCCAGCCGATTTCAATACAGATGGTCGGGTGGACTTTTTCGACTTTGCAGGACTTACGGACAAATGGTTTTGACGTGCAGGGCGGTTTCAACATCCGTGGGAATAAGAAATTCAAGGTTGTTCGCTGGGAGAGAATCGTCGCGGCAATCACGCCCAATCTGACGATTGATACAAGGCGGTCCCCCACGTTCTTGCTTTCGCAAGAAAGCACGGGGGCGGGCCAGTCCCTCTGAGCGTGCTGCAATTACTCCGCCAACAAAGGCGCCATCTTCCGGCGCAGGTCGCGCAGCTCCTCCTCCTGCTCGTCGGTGAAAGACCCAAGTCTCTGGGCATAGACGTCCATCCAGGTAACGAGGCGATTGAAGCTGTCGGCCTCTAATCGTGCGCCCTCGTGTCCCTCTGGGCTTGTAAGCAGTTCAAGCAGCTTGCTTCTGCCAGCTGGGCACTGACCAACTATGGAAGCATCCTTCTCGAAGGCCAGCTTTTCCAGGTCCTTGTCGGCGAATGAAAGCAGGCTCTGGTAGGAATTCGCAGGGGTCAGGTCGAAAGCAGCGGCCTTCTCGTTGCCGCTACCGGGCCTGTGGCAGGAGACGCAGGATTCGTCGAGCACAGGCTGCACCAGGCGGTCAAAGCGGAGCGGCCAGGATCCGTCCGGGCCGGGCGTGAGCTTGGAAGGCCCACGCAGGGCGGCGAACGGCCGGCTGCTCGCCGGCGGGGCCAGCTCACGCGATTCGTGACAGCCGATGCAGGAAAGCGTCTGGCCCGGCTGGACGTATGTGAGAGTCCGCATCGTCTGAACGGCCAGCCCCTTCTGGTCGAGCGCCTGGAAGAAAACAGGGATCCCCGACGGCACGCGGAAGTAGGCCGAACCGTCATCTTCGACCGGCACCGTTCCAAGCACAAACTTGCCGGGGTCTTCCGCTGAGACACCCAGGCTCGGCGTATTCATGTGGGGCTGGGTTTTCGGCGGCACACCCACAATCCGCAGGCGCTTCACTGTGCCGCGATTGATCCCGGTCAGACCCCGGTAAACGTCCTGGACCAGGAAGCACCCCTCCTGCGAGCCGTCCCAATCGACTATCTCAGGATGAACCGGGGGTTTTCTTCGCGGCCGAACCGGAATCGGGTACATACTGGCGATATTCGGGTCCCGGTAAAGCAGCTCGAGATTGCCGAACACATCATAAAGGTATATACCCAGCGGGTTCGCTGGGTTGCGATCGTCGGTCGTTACGAAGCTGTGGGGCGGCAGCGGCTTGTCGCTCCAGGCAACGAGAAAGTATTCCTCGCTGAGCGGATAGGGGTTGGCGTAGTAGTGTTTCGGCCAGCCCTCAGTCTCGGGGAAGCATACCTCGGGCGTTAGTCTCGTCAGCGGCCGTTCGTACTCGGCGCCGCGTGTGCGATCCAACAGTACAAGCGACCCGCCCATATTCGAATGGTGGGCCGCGGCGGTGAATACGAGTTTCTGTGAATCGGGGATCGCCCGCGCCTCGAATACGCACTGCGGCCGGGTCGTGAGGTTGCCGTACACCAGCTGAGGATTCGTGCCGTCCGCATTGGTTGACCAGAGACTCATAAACGCGCCATTGAAACGGTCGATGTAGTCCCATCTGGCGTAGAGAATCCTTCCGTCCGCTGCCACCGATGGCGTCCACTCGAAGTTCTCAAACGCCGATATCGGCCGGATATTCCCCCCATCGCTGTCGATCCGATGCAGCGTGAAGACCGGCACGGGGCGCCAGTTGTCGCCGCCGCAGCGGACGTAGCTGTCGGGCAGGTCGGCGTTCATCGTCGCGCCCGCGCTGGCCCGGCTGCACTGAACCGATTGGCCTTTGCGCGTCGAGAGAAACACAATGTCCCCGTCCGGCAGATACCTGCCGTCGAAGTCGTCGTACCTGCCGTGGGTCAGTTCCCGGCGCTCACCTCCATCGAGGTTCATCTCATACAGCTTGTAGAAAACGTCTTCGGGCAGCTCATCCTTCTCAATCTTCTGCTTGCCGTGCGTTTCGGGATAGAACCTGCAGTACGCAAATAGGACCTTCTTGCCATCGTAGGAAAGGTCGGGGCCCACAAAACTTCCGGCGGGAAAACCCTCCGTCAGGCAGCGCAGGCGCGGCGAGCCTTCCTTGTACCCGTCGAGGAGGTATATCCCGCCGCCCGGACGCGACCACCACCCGTAGTATTGATCCGACATGTGAGGGAAAGCGGGCGGCACACGTTTGACAAACAGAATCGTCTCGAAATCCAGCAGCGGGTTCTTCAACGCCATTTCTCGCACTGCCCATCGGGCCTCGAAATAGAGCTTCCGCCCGACCTCTTCGGGCGCATCCCCCTCGGGGCCCTGGGCGACATCGGCAAGGCCCTTCAATCGCTCTGCGACCCGATGCAGTGTTTTCTCCTGCCCGTCCACCTTGGCGCCTAACTGCCGCAGATTCTCCGCCAGCAGCAGCCCGCGCTCGATGACTTTGTCCGCCGCGTACGACCTCGTTTTGGCAGGCGAGGTCGCATGGATGACCGACCACTGGCTAACGCTGCTTTGAGTAGCCGGCTTGCCTAAAGCGATATTCTTGTCCGCCCCGTCGGCAGCGTAGATTTCCACTTCGTCGAGATGAAAGTAGCTCCTGCCCGGCAGTTGAAGTCGAACATAACGCGCCTTGGCGCCGCTCAGCCTTACTACCAACGGCTTATTGTCCGTATGACCATAGAAGGTGGTCCCGTCGTGCTGGTACGCCTGCCTATAGTCTTTGGCATCGTCAGATAGCATAACGATCAATCTTGAGGTTCTCTCAGCGAGGTCACAGCGGTTATACAAGACTATGCGATCGAAGGCCGCAGACTCGCCCAGGTCGATTTGCCACCAGGGGTCGTCCTCGTTTTCCGTGTGGAATCCCCACTTGCCGTCCTTGATCCCGTCGCACGCCCCGATAGCATCCTGCTGGGGAGTGACTTGTTTGCCTTCGCGGGCAGGCTCAGCATTGCGAAGCGAATCCTGCCGCAGCCAGTCAGCCTCGATTTGCTCCGGCGCAATAACCACTGGCCCCGCCGCTGCTGTTGCGGCCAATACCAGGACTGCCAGCACTGTTCTACCGAATGACCTTGTCAAAACGCAGCCTCCCGTTGCCATCACTGTAAATAAGACTTTTGCAAAATGGTTCGACAGATTCACCATCCTGAGCACCGTCGAAGGATTGCAGAACTTCTGTGCAAACCATACGTTGACGACCTTACGGACCTCATTTTACCAAGTTGGACCTTGATTGGCAAGCGCACTGCAGAGCCGAATTGGGCACGGCCTTTGGGTGGCCTTTCGCACGCGGCTATTTGGGGTTGGGCTTTGGCGCCGGCGCAGACTTTGCAGGTTTCTGGCCAGCCCCGGGCCCCGTGGTGGAGCTTTTTGCCGGGGTCTGAGGTTTTCCGCGTCCGGTTACCGCAACCTTGAGCTCTTTCGCGGGAACGAGATGCCGGTAGAAAAAGGCCTGCATCATGTCGTCGGCGGGGACGACCGGGCGCACAAGCTCCCGCCCCTGGATTACCGCACGACCTTCCATAAACAGGCTGAGGGGTTCCTTCGTTGGCATTGGTGGCACCTTTAGCGAGAGCTTCGCCTCATCTTTGTCGGCCGGGACCCGGCCACCGCTCAACGTGAATCCCTGGGGCGCATCCCTCAGAGATAGAATGATGTCATTGTTAAACCCGTCCCTGCGCAGGGCATAGACGGTGAGAGGAACGCTCGCGCCGGGGCGGGCGTTGACTGTGGAGGGCACAACCCGCAGCTCGAAATCGGGCCGGGGCGGGCTGATCCGCAAGCGATAGCCGTATGCCGCGCCGCCCTTCTGCTGCGCATCGCTTATGTGAAGATAATAGGTCCCGTCGGCGGGCAAGGCGGCACTCAGTAGCGAATCCGCGTGGTGCGTGGTCAGCCCCGCCCCCTTGTCCTCATGATCGTCGTTGAACGCCAATTGCAGGCCGGCAGAGTCCGTCAACTTGAGCACGGAATCCAGCGGGGAATCGAGCCGGCGTGCATACACTTCTGCAACGATCTCGTCGCCGGCGCGGCCTTCGAAGTGGAATACGTCCACATCGCCTGGCTGCTCAATGCGTCCGTTCACAATGATTGGAAGTGCGACCTGCTGGGCGCCGGCCTGCTGGTTATTCGGTTCCTTTTCAAGACATTCCGGCAGGGTGTCCAGCGCAAAGGGCACACTGTTGGAAACCAGTTCCCCCTTGCGGACTGATACTGGAATAACTCCCGGCTCCTTGTCTTTGGCGTCCAGTGTCAGCTCGTATGCCGGGAGATTCCAGCCCCTCATCTCCACCGTTGTCTGGTCGCCGACCCGCCCGCCCAGGGGGAAGATGCT
Source organism: uncultured Pirellulales bacterium (assembly GCA_964354365.1). Classification (GTDB taxonomy): domain Bacteria; phylum Planctomycetota; class Phycisphaerae; order Sedimentisphaerales; family Anaerobacaceae; genus CAYGZM01. The sequence continues at coordinate 55,340 of CAYGZM010000007.1, read as the reverse complement.
CGTTACAAACGGCAGCTCGCCGACAACGATGCGATAGACGAAATCCTCGCGTCCGCGATAAATGGCGTCTTTGATCTCCAGCACGTATTCGCCGTCTTGCGGAATCTCGTAAAAGAGAACCGGATCGGGATGGAAACGGTAATCATCGTCGTAAGCAAGTTCGTTTCCATTCGGATCGTAGAGCGCCAAGGTGGCCTGAAACCAGCCGGGAACGCCGTCGGCCAGGTAGGGAATCAATTGCCGGGCGCCGGCGGCGACGACTAATTGCCGGCCCTCGCGCGCCTCGAATCGAAAACAGTCCACGTCGCCGGGCATAATCTGGCCGTTTATGACCAGCGGAAGGGCCGAGAGCGCCGTCGCATCCGCGGTCTTGCTGTTCGGCTCCTTTTCGACGCATTCGGGCAGTTGGCCGACGTGAAAAACACGCGGGTTGGACAAACCCGCCGCCGTCTTCAGCCTCAGCTCCCGCTGGCCCGGCTCAGCATCCGCAGCTACCACGACCCAGAGCCTGACGTCTTCGGCAAGCTGGGGATTGTCGCGATTGCGGTTTTTGGGATTGGCGAGCTTTTGCTTGATTTCGCCCATTTCCTTCTGCAGGGCCGCCCGGTCTATTTCGCCCTCTGAATTTGCATCGGCGGTCTGTCCGGCATCGGCCTGCGTTTTCTTGTTTTCCCCCTTTGCCGGCTTCATAAGCTCCTGGATCTCCTTGAGCCTGTCTCGCAGCAGGGTCATCTCCTTTCCATTGAGCGGTTTGACGTGCTCGATAACGGTGGCTTGAACGCCCCCGCCGGAAACAACCACACCGGTCACGCCGTCAAGATACCGCCCGGCGATTGCAGCCTCGAACGTGGCGCCCTGCCTTCCGCCGGCGGGATACACATAACCGATATCCGGGTCCCGCGACGCCCGTGCCCCCGCTGCAACCGCCCGGGCTCCCAGGGCAACCGCCAAGACCGCCGCCACGCACAGAGTCGTCCGCCATCGAGACCGTTTCATAGAATCCTCCATCGCTTACATAATTTCTTTCAAACGTCCGCCCATGCTCGCCCCGTCCGCGGCTGAGGGCGTCACGCGCACGGTCAGGCCCTGGGGATGCGGCAGCTTGCCGTCGGGATCAATACCGAGCAGCTCGTACATACTGGCGATGAGGTCAACCGGATAGACCGGCCGTTCCTTCACCTCCTCCCCTTTCGCATCCGAGGCCCCCACCACACGGCCGCCTTTGAACCCGCCGCCGGCGACCACCGTCGAAAAGACCTTGCCATAATGGTTGCGTCCGCCATTCCATGGGGCCTCCCACTGGACCTTGGGGGTTCGGCTGAATTCGCCGCCCCACCAGACAATGGTGCTGTCCAACAGGCCGCGGTCCGACAAATCTTGCAGCAAAGTCGCCATGCCTTTGTCCATTTCCGGCAGTTTCCGGCGCATTGCCTGGAAATGCTCCTTGTGCGTATCCCAGCCTTTGTAATTGATGGTGATGTATGGGACACCCCGTTCGACCAGCCTGCGAGCCACTATGCAGGACTGGCCAAAGGTGGTCAGGCCGTACTGGTCTCTCAGCTCCTTTTTCTCGTCCGAAAGATCGAACACCTTGCCTGCGTCGCCCAGAATCAGGTCATACGCCTGTTTTTCACACTGATCCAACGCCGCCAACTGCGGATCGCCTTTCATGGCTTGCCCGAGTGTATTCAGCTTGCCGAGAAACTCACGCCGGTTCTTCTGCCGCTTGTCGGTGATGCCCTGGGCGACGACACCCTCCACGACGAACGGGGTCCTCGCCGGGTCGCCGCCCGTGGCGAAGGGTTTGTATCGCGATCCCAAGAATCCCGCTTCGGAAAACCGCCCCTGCAGATCGGTCAGCACGATATAGGGCGGAATCAGTCCGCTGTATCCGGCGTCGTAGCCCTTGAACAGCGAAACCACCGCGCCGACGCACGGATAGACCTGCCCGTCGCCGGGCTTGCGCCCCGTCTGAACTAAGTAGGACGCCGTTTCGTGGCTGTTCACCCCGTGGGTCATGCTGCGGATGATGGAATACTTGTCCGCCTGCTTTGCCAGCAGGGGAAGCAGCTCGCCGATCATAATCCCGTCAACATTGGTGGGAATCGGCGTTTTCAGTTGACCGCAATAGTCGTTGCCTGCATCAGGCTTTGGATCGAAGGTGTCGAGGTGCGCCGGCCCGCCCCACATCCAGATCTGGATGACCGCCTTGGCTTTAGCCGGCGGTGCCTCCGCCGCAGCCGCAGTGGAACTCAGGCGGTTGGCTAAAAGCAGCCCGGCTGCGCCGAAGAGGCCGCGGCGCATCACGTCACGTCTGGAGATTGGTGTTCCGACCTTGTACTGGGCATGGCTCGCCCTATTGGAATCCTGCAATCTGATGTCTGAATTCTGTTTCGTGCTCATATTCTCACCTTGTCTTTCACGTTTGTTCGGCCGCGCCGTTAATGCCGGTAGAGAAACTCCGGGCTGTTGATCAACGCCCAGGCCAGATCCACCGCGGCCTCACGCACTCTTGCGGCGCCCCCCGCGCCCCTGGCGGGGGGGCCTTGGGCCGGCAGCGAGTATGCCTGTACGGTCTTCAATTCTTCGTCGGTCGGGAAACGCGAAAGGATCGTCAGGTAGAATTCGGTGACGACCTCTGCCGGCTTCTGCCTGGATTGCAGCTGGGACCGAAGCCCCGGGCCCTGCTCGATCTTGCGCTGGATATGGCTCGAATTGAGCAGGTGCAGCCGTTGGGCGGCTGTGGGGCGGCTGTTACGCTCCGATTCCAGACCCGTATCCCGCGGCGGACGCCCGAACATTTCGAGGAAGGAGCTGGTAATACTGCCGTCCGCCAGCGCAATCGAACGCTGGTCTTCCGGGATAAAGGTGAATGGCTCCGGAATAGCGCTGGAATACTTCTCCGTCGTCCCGGTAATCTGGTTGAGGGCGTCGATCAGCACCTCCGCCTCCAACTGGCGCAGTGGATAGTACGAGAAATTGGTTGCACCTTCGGGTTTGTTGGTCTTGGGAATGGAGGAAAGCTGATAGGTCTGCGAGTTCAGAATCAGCCGGTAGATGTGCTTGAGGTCGTAGTTGGCCGAGATTAACTCCTGCTCCAGGAAGGCCAGCAGTTCGGGATTGCTCGGCGGATTGTCCGGCCGGATGTCGTCCGGCTCATGAACAATGCCGCGCCCTAACAGCCAGGACCAGACGCGGTTCACGATGTTGCGCGTGAACCAGGGATTCTTCGGATCAATCAGCCAATCAGCAAAAACCTCACGCGGATCCTTGTCCGGCGAGAGCTTGGCCGGGGTCCCATCCGGGAAGATTGCCGCCGGGGCCGGCGGCTTGTTCGGATCGAAGCTGACGATCTCCTCCTTCCATTCCACCGTGTATTTGTATGCGACCTGCGAGAAGAAGGCCGCCATACCTGAGAGCCGGTCTTTCTCCCAGTTCTCCGCCCGCACCCCCATGAACGTCAGCGCCACAGCTTGCGCGATGGCCTGCGGTTCCTTGCTTTGGACGGCGCGGTAGAAGTTGACCTGGGGCACACGGAAATTGCTGCCGCTTGCCGTGAGCAGATCCCGGACGAACCGGTCGTACGGCCAGTTCTCCCTGAGGCAGGTTCTAATCCAGCGGTGATACGCCTGCACCGCGTTAGGCCATAGATTGATGGGGAACTCCGCCTTGACCCGCAGCAGATTGCTCCACTTCATCGCCCAGTAATCCGCAAACTCCTCGCGCTTCAGCAGACGGTCTATCAGGGCGCTGCGCTTGTTCGGGTCCTGGTCTGATAGGAACGCCCTGGCCTCCTGTGCGGTGGGCAGGGTGCCAATAACGTCTAGATAGGCCCGGCGGACAAACACGGCATCCGAGCATATATTGGCAGGCTGAATGCCCAGCTGCTCCAACCTGCCGAAAACCAGCTTGTCGATCTGGCCCCGGGGCGTTGGAACCGTCTGACTTTCAAACGGGCTCGGCGCCTCACTTGACGCCGCAGCTCCAACCAGGGCCGTCAGGAGAACAACCACCAAAGTCAGTGGCGCCTTCATCATTTCTTCGCAACTCCAAATATGCGTCAGGACACACAGGCGTAGCAGACGTCGCTTTATTAAGACGTTCCGCAGGGTCCCCTAATTGCATTAAATGGGGATTTCCTATATGGCTTCACACATGGCGCTCCTGGCGTCGGCCAGTCATGTAGGGTGCGATTTTTCGCGCCACTAAACTGATAAATACAGATTAGAACACCCGCACAGGAAAAACAAAAAATTCACATCATAAACCCATCATTTTGTCCTGAACGCCTTTGCCCAGCCGACGTGGAGTCGATAAGCCGGTCAGATTATTTCACTTACCCATTCATCCGCTAAAAGCTCTGCCTGCTTCAGAACATTTTCCGTTGCCAGTAATTCCATATCCGGCGGATAACCGTATTGCCTGAGAAGACGTTTTACAATGACTTTCAGTTTTGACCGAACGCTTTCTTTTATTGTCCAGTCAATAGAGGTATTGGATTTTACCCTTGCAACCAAAACCCTTGCCAGATCTCTTAGTTTTTCATCGCCCAAAACATCTCTTGCGCTTTGGTTATCTGCCAAGGCATCATAAAAAGCCAATTCCTCATTAGTAAGATTAAACTGCTGGCCTCTTTTATCGGAATCCCTTATTTCCTTTGCCAGACGGATTAGTTCCTCGATAACCTGTGCCGTCGTAAGCAGGTTGTTCTGATACTTCTTTATTGCATTTTCGAGCATTTCGGAAAACAGTCTGCTTTGAATCAGATTCTTTTTTGACCGGATTTTGATTTCGTCGTTTAATAGCTTCTTCAATAATTCAAGTGCAAGATTCTTTCTCTCCATTCCCTGAATTTCTTTAAGGAACTCATCGGAGAGAATCGAAATATCGGGTTTCTTTATTCCCGCCGCATCAAAGACATCGATAATCCCCTCCGAAACAACCGCCTTATCGACAATCTGCCTTATGGCCGTTTCAATCTCCGCATCGGATTTACCCGTCCCCGTCGGCTCAAACTTCGTCAATCTTGCCTTTACCGCCTGAAAGAACCCGACATCATCTTTTATTTCCATCGCCTTTGGATGCGGCACGGAAATGGCAAAGGCCCTTGAGAGACCGACGACTTCTTTTGTGAACCTGTCTTTGCCGTCCTCGAGATTCAATATATATTCCTGTGCCTCGAGGATAATGGTTAATTTCTGCTGAGTATCGGCCTTGAAAAATCTCTTATAGTCAAACTTATCGAACATCTGGCAGACGATTTCATATTTTTCGAGCATTAAAGCGACCGCCTGCTCCTGATCCAAAGTAGGCGCTCCTTTTCCTCCGCTTAGGGTATAAGTGGCAAGCGCATTTTTCAAATCAGAAGCAATCCCGATATAATCAACGATAAGCCCGCCGGGTTTATCGCGGAATATCCGGTTCACCCTTGCAATCGCCTGCATCAGGGTATGTCCTCGCATCGGCTTATCTACATACATCGTATGCAGACAAGGAACATCAAAGCCCGTCAGCCACATATCGCAGACAATAACAATCTTCAACCGGTCGTCAGGGTCTTTGAATCGTTCGGCGATTTCTTTTCTTATTTCTTTTGTCGTGCTGTGAACCTGCCAGCTTTCAGGGTCAGATGATGAGGAAGTCATTACAACCTTTATTGCGCCTTTCCTCTTATCGGTATCGTGCCAGTGGGGTCGTAATTTGATAATCTCATCGTATAATTCAACGGCAACCCTTCTGCTTATGCAGACAATCATTGCCTTTCCGTCGAAGACCTCCTGCCTTTTCTCAAAGTGGTCAACTAAATCAACCGCAACACTTTTCAGCCGTTCTTTATGGCCTACAATAGCTTCAAGCTGCGTCCATTTCGCCTTTGCCTTTTCCGATGCGGTTGTTTCCTCGCCTTCGGTGATGGCTTCTACTTCCTCATCGAGCTTTTCTTTTTCCTCCGGCTTTAAGTGGACCTTTGCAAGACGTGATTCATAGTAAATCTTAACCGTCGCTTCATCTGCTATCGATTGCTCGATATCGTAAACATCTATGTAATTTCCGAAAACCGCCGGTGTAGAGGCATCTTCCTTTTCAATCGGCGTAGCGGTAAATCCGATAAATGAGGCTTTGGGCAGGGCATCCCTTAAATATTTTGCAAAGCCGTAGGTAGTCCTTATTCCGCCGTTTTTATCCTCGATATTCTTTGCCTTAAAACCGTAATGGCTCCTATGCGCTTCATCGGCAATAACAACGATATTTTTTCTCTCCGATAATAGATCATAAACGGCTTGGCCTTCATCGGGCGAAAATTTCTGAATTGTCGTAAAGACAATCCCTCCGCCTGCCGTCTTTAACAGTGTCTTCAAATGCGGTATGCTTTGTGCCTGAACCGGCTCCTGTCGCAATAACCCTCTGCAACCGGCGAATGTATCGAACAACTGGCCGTCAAGGTCGTTTCTATCGGTAACAACGACGATTGTCGGGTTATTAAGCTTCAAAACAATCTTTCCGGTGTAAAAGACCATTGATAAGCTTTTTCCCGAACCCTGCGTATGCCAGACAATGCCCGCCTTTCTGCTGCCTTGTTGTGAGGCCGCAGATATTGTCGATTCGACCGCCTTATTGACGGCGAAATACTGATGATATGCGGCTATCTTTTTAACGGTTATAACCGAACTAAGCCCGCTCTTGTTATCTTCTTTCTTTGTACTTTCAAATACGATGAACTGCTTAACCAAATCAAGCAGAACATCTTTTCTGAGCATTCCCTTAATCAGTGTTTCAATCTGCGGAACGGTTGCCTTATCTTCCCGCACACCGTCAACAGATTTCCAGGCAGCAAATCGCTCGAAATCGGACGATATCGTCCCTGCTTTTGCATCGAATCCATCGGAGGCAACCAAAATGCTGTTGTAATAGAAAAGGGATGGTATGGCGTTCTTGTAATTCTGCAACTGGGTAAATGCCTTTGCGACCGTTGCGTTTTCATCTGCCGGGTTTTTAAGCTCTATGACAACCAAAGGCAGGCCGTTAATAAATATCACTACATCGGGACGTTTATTGATATTGTTTTCAATTACCGTGAACTGATTACAGGCCAGAAATTCATTATTTGCTATATCCTGCCAGTCAATCAGCCAGACCTTATCACCCCTTATATTGCCCTCGACAAGATATTCAACTTCGATTCCTTCAGTGAGCATTTTGTGAAATGCCTCGTTGTTGTCGATAAGATTCTGGCTCGGCAGATTAAGGACTTGTCTCAATGCCTGCTCTTTCGCTTCGTCGGGAATTTCAGGATTCAAGTCATCTATCGCCTTTTTAAGGCGGGATAATAAAACGACCTCGCCTAAATCCTTCCGTTCTGCCTCCTGCTCTTCGGGCGCAAGATAACCAAACCCCTGATTTTCCAGAAGCTCTATTACAAACTGCTCTATGTCTGATTCGAAGATCGGGGTCATTATGCAGCTAATTCCTCCCTGACATTTTCACGCTTGCTCCATAGAATGGGGTGTACTTCATAACTTTTCAGAGCATCGACAACATTTGCTGCAATATCCTTGTCGCTGTCATTTAGAAATGCATAAGCACGGGATTCAGGCGGTCGCACATCACGAGTATCAATCCAAGAAAAAGCTATAGCCTGTGCCGTTTCTCTGTTTGGTCGATTGATTGTTTGTAAAATTCTTTCGGGGTGTTTCTTGGATTTAGGAATTACAAAATCAAAACAATGGTCATAGCCGGTTTTACCTGTAAACTTGACCTTGGAGGTATATCTGACTTCGATTAAATCCAACCATGAGGTAACATCTTCCAAAAACAAACTTTTTACTATTGGTTCAGCGAGGTAAAAAATATCATTCACTGCCAGAATTGCCTGTACAAGATTATGTTTTTGCAAGGCAAATCTTTCTTTTGAAGTATGGACTTCAAGAGAGTCCTTATTAAGAATCACACCAAAACCGTTTAAAGTTAACTTCAGAATATCTTGCCGTTTCGGAGTTTCAATATTACATCCTGAAATTCGCAGGTCTTCTATAGTGTATGAATCATCGGTAAGGACATAACCTCCGTTTGCTTTCTTAGCGTAAATCTGAATATAATCGTTATTACGGTCCAGGTAAGGAGTAGTTATCTCCACCCAGTCGTCGATTTCACGCAACGTAGTATTGTCTCTTAGCCATGCGGTGTATTTATCCAATAATTTCTGTATTTCATTAATCATACAAACAGACCCCTTTCAATAACAGGTGGTTTGGTTACATTACAAAATTTCATAAAATCCTGCAGCATCTGCCAGATATCATCCGGTTTTGAAAAATGTTTTTTGTTTATGGGTTCTGCCCATTTATGACCGAACTCTTCACGATAAATATGAATATGCGGAGACATCACCATATTACCATCGGGGTTTCGATGCGGTTTTGCTCCAAAGTCCAGACGAACTAAAGTAACTACCTGACGCGCCCTGTTTTGATACGTCCCTTTCAATAAGTCGATTCTTGCTCGTCTTATGTCTAATATGAAATCCTCTCGTTTATTTGCAGAAATTAAGGGAATCGCGACAATACCACTGGATGGGAATACCCACTTCTGATTATCAACTTTATGCTTTTCCATCTGTATCAAAGCATCAGCTTCCGATTGAGATAGATTGATTTCTGGCATTATTTAGTTCCTCTTTAATTGATGTTTTTGATTCACCCTTATTTCCCCCTTCATAAGTTTAGGCAAAAGAGAATCGCGCAGTTTTGAGAGGGTCTGGGATTCTTTACCATTGAGTGTTAATCGTTTCACAATCGGCTTGATCAGTTCACCGAATCTAATCACAACGTCATCCGAAGGGATAATGACATCATAGTTCGATAGCGAATCCTCAGGGACTCTTTGCCTGCCGCTTGAACCGGTCATCTGCCCTATTGCAAAGCTTCTAAAGGCCTCACTTCTGGCAAGCAAATATCCATAGAAAGGAGGCAGGGGCGTTTTGGGGCGAAGCACGATGAATTCCGTTGATCCCCAACCCGTTTCCTCATCGTCAAGAAAATCAACAAAAGCCGTTTTTCCATTTTCAAGGCATGGCGTAATCCTTGCAAGCAAGGTATCACCGTTTGCAAACTTGCTCCCGGAGATAAACTCTCGATTGTACCATCCTTCCGCTCTGTGACCTTGCGTCGGCATCCCTTTCATATCCAGGTACGGAGCTAATTCTCCCTTCTTGAGTTTTCTAACAGGGCTTATCTCAAAGACGTCAGCCAGCTTCCCCATCCTCCATCCATCCGGCAGGCCGGTTTTGCTGTTTATTTTCAGTTTTTTGCCGTTGACTATGAACTTTACGAACCATTCCTTAAAAATCGTCTCTGCGATTTGTTCGAGCGTTCTATTCTGCCGCCGAAGTAATTCTATCTTGTCGTCAAAAGACGACAAAATAGCGGCAATGGCTTTTTGCTCGGGGAGAGGGGGAAAATAGAAAGTCAGGGATTCAAAAGTAGATTTATTCAGTATCGGCATTGTAGAACCGCCGTCTGCATGCGAACGAAGCAGAGAGTATGAATCTTTTAAGCGGTAATAAACAAAGTCCCTATCATATTCGGCGTTGTTTATGATCAATGAATTTATCTGTTGGTTAGTGATACAATCGTGCGAATTCATAACAACTTTACCCATATCTGACCCGATACAGGTGACAATTACTGAATTATGGGGGATTACCATTCTTTCAAATGCTTCTAAGCCCTCTTGGGAAATATATCGTTCGGTTTGATAAATATATTTTGAATCGTTCTTTATATCTGAGGGGGTAACAAAACACATCAAGTCCCCCCAATGTTCCGGATTATCCTTTGAAGGTGTTTTTCCAGTAACAACTTTTCCGACCTTCCCCAGCGTTGCTCCTTCCCATCCTGAGGGCAGGATATTTTCCTGCGGCTGATAAAGCACAAGATAATTCTTTTTGATATTCTCCTGCATATTCTCCGGCAGGCGGTTAAAATCCAAAATCTGCATCTTAAAGGGCATATCGCTTTCTTCAAGCGCGTCGTTGAGCCGAGACAAGGCCTTGCGGGTAGTTTCTTTGTCGCAGAGAATCGCCAGATCCAGATCGGATTCCGGACGGTGAGACCATTTGATACGAGAACCAAAAGCCCAGACAGTTGCTTTTGGTATATATAATTCTATCTGTTCCAGCAGATACCGTAAATGACGGACAGAAATTGCTATCTGTTCGGCAAGCTGTTTAAAATTGGCCGGATTCACCCGTCATCTCCTGATAGAGATTAACCACATCTATGTAAAAATCTTCGGCGATATCCAGCACCGTTTCGGCCTTGTCGCTCGAATAGTCATGCGAGGTATCCTGGCGAAATCGCAGATAGTTAAACCACGCCTCCGGGCTGCTAATTAGATTCCTCTGCGCCGCCAGCAGGATAATCGACTTGGGACTGCCGCTTGCCGCCTCAGCAAACCCCTCCTCTTCCAGGTGTTTCTTGCAGGTTTTCCACGCTACTTCCAAAGTATATTCAAACCGCTTGATTAGCGAATCCCGCACTGCCTCCTGCTCCAGCGGTGGGCGCTTGGCATTATCGCGATAGGCCTCCAGCATCTCGCCGAATCTTTCTATAGCAGTTTTTAGTTGAACATAATCCATTCTTAACTCCTATATTTCAAAGCCGATCTTTCCAAGGTGGGCTTTGATTTCTTTGTTCATTTTCGTTTCCTCTTGCATCTCCGAGGTAAGCTCTTTCAGTAGTCCAGCCATTTTTTCTTCAAACGGTATGCCATCGTCTATTTCATCTTTTATCCCGACATATCGTCCCGGCGTTAAGACGAAATTATGCTTCTGAATTTCTGTCAGCGTTGCCGATTTGCAAAAGCCCTTTACATCTTTATATTTGCCGCCCTTTGTTCGCCAGTTATGATATGTCCCGGCGATTTTCGCAATATCTTCATCGGAAAATTCCCGGTGCGTTCGGTCTCTCATAAAGCCGATTTCGCCGGCATCTATAAAGAGGATTTCCCCGCTTCTTTTGCGGTCGCCGTTTCCTACTCTTTTTCGTGATATAAACCACAGGCAGGCGGGGATTCCGGTATTATAGAAAAGCTGTTTCGGCAATCCCACGATACAATCGACAAGATCGTTTTCGATTAATTGCTTTCGTATTTCGCCTTCGTTATTGGTTTGAGAAGATAGTGAGCCGTTGGCAAGGACGCAGGCCATTATGCCTTTGGGCGATAAATGGTAAATCATATGCTGTAGCCAGGCGTAATTCGCGTTTGAAGCCGGAGGGGTTCCGTATTTCCAGCGTGCATCTTTTTGTAATAATTCGCCTGACCAGTCGCTGTCGTTAAACGGAGGATTAGCAAGGATAAAATCGGCCTTTAAGTCCTTGTGGGCATCGTTAAGAAAAGACCCTTCATTGTTCCATTTTACCTGTGAGCCGTCTATCTGGCGGATTGCAAGGTTCATCCGGCAAAGTCGATATGTCGTCTGGTTGGATTCCTGACCGTAAATGGAAATATCGTCGATTTTACCCTGATGGGATTCGACGAACTTTTCGCTCATTATAAACATCCCGCCCGAACCGCAGCAGGGGTCAAAGACACGGCCTTTATATGGCTCGATCATTTCGACCATAAGGCGGACGATGGATTTTGGCGTATAGAATTGTCCCCCCTTTTTGCCTTCTGCGTTGGCGAATTCGCCTAAGAAGTATTCATAGACCCTGCCTAAAATGTCCTTGCTCTTTGCGGCCTCATCGCCGAGGGCAATATTTCCGATTAAGTCGATAAGCCCGCCGAGTGCGGCCTTGTCAAGGTTAGGCCGGGCAAAGACTTTCGGCAAAATGGTTCTTAACGCATCAGGATTTGCCTTTTCGATTGCCTCCATCGCATTATCGACATCTTTTCCGATAGAGGGCAGTTTGGATCGGCTGTGAAGATAAGACCATCGGGCGGTTGTTGGAACGAAAAACACATTTTCCGCCCTGTATTCGTCGGCATCTTCCGGGTCTGCGCCTTTGTAATCGCCTTTTCCTTCAATGAGCTTATTATGCAGCGCCTCGAATGAATCTGAAATGTATTTGAGGAAAACAAGCCCAAGTGCGATATGCTTATATTCGGCTGCGTCGATATTTTTCCGCAGTTTATCCGCCGCCTTAAAAAGTGTCTGTTCAAAGTTCTCTTGTCTGCCGTTATTATTCTTTGCCATTAGTTGTTGATTCTCCTAATGTTGGTTCTAATCAACTTAGCAGGCAATTTCTCCGCCATTTCGCAATTTCCTAAAAAACGTCCCTATCAGCACACAAACACGTAAAAACTCATTTTACCCCACCGCCCTCCCCCGTCAACCAAATTCTTACCCCCCTCGCAGCCCACGCGCGCAGCAAAGCGCCGAGCCGGACCAAAGCGCACGCGCAGACCAAACCTCCACCGCCATTTCCGCCCTCTGGGCCTAAAATTCAGCTTATCCGCAACCAAATAGCCGCTTGCCCCAAAACCTCATTTCGTATGGCACTCCACAAGTACATACGCATACGCTTATATGCTCTTATGCCCAAATCCGTATAATCTGCGTAATCCGTGATCAAGAGCAACTGGCCAAAGGTGTTCAGCACAAAATGATGGCTTCATAATGTGAATTTCTTCCTTTTCCTCTCCTTGTCCCGCTCCCCACTTCCCGCTTCACGCTTCCCGCTCCCCTTGTCCCAGCGCTTGCCCGCCCCGGCGCCCTCCCCCGCCCAATTGCCGCTAGGCTTGCCCACCCAAGTACCGCCGGGCAACCTCACGACGCCCTCTGCGATTAAATAACCGCCTCCTCCAAAACCTCATTTCGTATGGCACTTCATAAGTATATACGCATACACTTATATACTCTTATGCCCAAATCCGTATAATCTGCGAAACCTGTCCTGACCTTGTCGAATGGATTCGCGATTCCTTTTCGTTTTTTGCTCATTTGGAAATTTGAGCTTTGATATTGTTTCGAATTTCGTGCTTCGGATTTACTGCCCCCCCCTCGCAGCGCACGCACGCACCAAAGCGCCGAGCCGCAGGAAAACGCAGCCCCATACCAAAACGCACGCGCACACCAAAACGCGGCCGCGCAGCAAAGCCCAGCCCCCTCAAAAAAAACATCTCTTGAAATTCGTCATTCCAATAGCCCGCCTCAAGTGTTGCGATGTATCCAAAACTATACATCCCGCCCCGTCATCTGTCGTTTTCTTCGTGCCCTCGTGCCCTGGTGGCAAATCCAATTCGTGTCAATTCGTGGCTAATAATCAGCGAAAACCTGCTTAATCCGCGATTCCCGTTCCTTTCGTGTCAACCTGTCCTGAGCTTGCCCGCCGCGTATGTGGTTAGCCGCGCGAAATACCCTTGTGGCACGGCCATTCTGGCCGTGGTCGCACGGGCTTCAAGCCCGTGCCCCACCAGGAAGACCGCGAAATCAGTTGTCCGGCCAAACACGTACCCCACCGCGGCGGGCAAGCCTAAGGATCACCCATTCCCCGCCCTCCGTTAAGAAGATTCTTCGTCTTTCGTCCCTCGTCGCTCGTCCCGTTCTCCCATCGAGATACGCTTCACGCTTCACGAAAGCCCTGTTCTGAGCTTGCCCGCCGTGAGCAACGGCGAACGGTCCAAGGAGCGGGATTCCACAATTGTGCATTTTCAACTTTGCTTTTTCCACTCTCAGGCTGATCCTCGGCCAGTCTGAGTTAAATGCGGATTTTGGCCCTTGACATATATTGGGGCTGGCAATATACTGGTGCTTCTTGTTTTTCCTTGCAAACTTGCAGTGGATTGATACCTCGAGCTTGAGTATCATCCGATAGTTTCCTGGGGTGCTGTAACGTAGTATGTCTTAATAAGGAGAGTTTCAGAATGGCAGAAAAAAGAGTCTATTTCTTCGGCGGCGGCAAGGCCGAGGGCAACGCGAAGATGAAAGAGCTTCTTGGCGGCAAGGGCGCGAATCTTGCCGAGATGACGAATTTAGGCGTCCCCGTCCCGCCTGGCTTTACTATCGCCACGAAGGTTTGCGATGAGTACTACAAATCCGCCGGCAAATGGCCCGGCGGTCTTGGCGAAGAAGTCGATAAGAACCTCGCAAAGCTCGAAAAGGTTATGAACGCCACCCTCGGCGACCCCGACAAGCCCCTGCTCGTCAGCGTCCGCAGCGGCGCCGCCTCATCCATGCCTGGTATGATGGACACTGTGCTGAACCTGGGGCTGAACGATGAGGTGATTGAGGGGATTATCAGGAAGACGGGGAATCGGAGGTTTGCTTATGATATCTATCGGCGGTTTATCGATATGTTCGGCGACGTGGTTATGGGCTGCGACCATGAGTTTTTCGAGGAGAAGATTCACGCGGCGAAGAAGAAGGCGGGCGTGGAGCTTGATAGCGACCTGAACGCCGAGCAGCTGAAGGAGGTCGTCGATGAGTACAAGGAGGTCTATAAGAAGCACGTCGGGGCGATGTTCCCGCAGGACGGCAAGAAGCAGCTGAAGCACGCCATCGATGCGGTGTTCGGGTCGTGGATGGCGCCGCGGGCGGTGAAGTATCGTCAGTTGAATAATATTACGGGGCTGCTCGGCACGGCTGTGAACGTTCAGGCGATGGTCTTCGGGAACATGGGCGACGACTGCGGGACGGGCGTCTGCTTTACCCGCAATCCGAGCACGGGGGAGAAGGAATTCTACGGGGAGTTCCTGATGAACGCCCAGGGCGAGGACGTTGTGGCGGGCATAAGGACGCCGATCGAGCTGAAAAAGCTCGCCAAAGTGATGCCGCACGCCTACACGCAGCTGACCAGGCTGATGACCCGGATGGAGAACCACTACGAAGATATGCAGGATATGGAATTTACGATTCAGGAGGGGGTGCTTTATATCCTGCAGACGCGGAGGGGCAAGCGGACGGCCGAGGCGGCGGTCAGAATGGCCGTGGATATGGTCATCGAGAGACTCATACCCAAGAAAGAAGCGGTGATGCGAGTAACGCCGGAGCATCTGGATCGGCTGCTGCACCCGCACTTCGACCCCAAGGCCAAGCGCGAGGTAGTTGCAAAGGGGCTTCCGGCCTCGCCGGGCGCTGCGGTCGGCCAGGTCGTGTTTACCGCCGACGTTGCCGAGGCCTGGAGGGAGAAGGGCAAGAAGGTGATTCTCGTTCGCAAGGAGACCAGCCCGGAGGATATAGGCGGGATGGATGCGGCGCAAGGTATTCTGACGGCGTCCGGCGGTATGACCAGTCACGCCGCGGTCGTCGCTCGCGGGATGGGCAAGCCCTGTGTGGCGGGCGTCGGCGCGCTGAACATAAACTATCAGACCAAGAAGATCGATGTCGGAAAG
Organism: uncultured Pirellulales bacterium; assembly: GCA_964354365.1. Lineage (GTDB taxonomy): Bacteria > Planctomycetota > Phycisphaerae > Sedimentisphaerales > Anaerobacaceae > CAYGZM01. Next base: position 40,010 of record CAYGZM010000007.1, on the reverse strand, counting down.
CTCACTATCAAAGAAGGCGACTGGATTAGTATGGACGGCACAACCGGTGAGGTCATGCTCGGCCAGTTGGCCACCGTCTCGCCGACGATGAGCGGTGATTTCGCAAGGTTTATGAGGATGTGCGACCGTGTTCGGACGCTGGGCGTCCGCACAAACGCCGATACTCCCGACGATGCCAAACGCGCCAGGGAATTCGGCGCCGAGGGCATCGGCCTATGCAGGACCGAGCACATGTTCTTCGAGGGCGACCGGATTTGGTCTGTGCGACAAATGATACTTGCGGCCGATGATTATGCCGCGATGCTTCAAAAGCTCGATGCGGCGCAGAACGACAAGGAGAAAAAGGCCGTCGAGAAGGAATACGCCACGGCGAAGGCGCAGTTTGAAGGCGCGTTGAAGAAGTTGCTGCCGTATCAGCGAAGCGACTTCGAGGGCATCTTCAAGGCGATGGCGGGACTTCCCGTGACTATCCGGCTGCTTGATCCGCCGCTGCACGAGTTCCTGCCGCAGGATGTGGCCAGCCAGGCGGAGATGGCCAGGCGGCTGGGCGTCAAGCCGGCAGTGGTAAAGGCGAAGGTCGATCAGCTCCACGAGTTCAACCCGATGCTTGGGCATCGCGGGTGCCGGCTGGCAGTGACGTATCCGGCCATTTACCGGATGCAGACAAGGGCGATTATTGAAGCGGCCCTGAACGTCAAGAAGACGGGACAGAGCGTTCTGCCGGAGATTATGATTCCTCTGGCGGGGGCGCTATCCGAGCTGAAGTACGTAAAGGATGAGATTCTCGATGAGATCGCCGCGGTCTTAAAGGAGAGAAAAGCCAGGATTGACTATATGATCGGGACGATGATAGAGGTCCCGCGGGCGGCGTTGACCGCGGATGAGATCGCCACGGAGGCGCAGTTCTTCAGCTTCGGGACGAATGACCTGACGCAGATGACGATGGGCTTCTCTCGCGACGATGCGGGCAAGTTCTTGGGCGAGTATGTCAGCAAGGGCATCTACCCCGTCGATCCATTCCAGAGCCTCGACCAGACGGGCGTCGGAAAGCTCGTCGAAATGGGTACAAAATTAGGCAGAAAGACCAGAAAGAAGCTCAAGGTCGGTATCTGCGGCGAGCATGGCGGCGAGCCGAACAGTATTGATTTCTGCCATCGCGTCGGGATGGATTACGTCTCCTGTTCGCCGTTCAGAGTGCCTATAGCAAGACTGGCGGCGGCGCAGGCGGCGGTGAGGAACAAGTAAGAACTCGTATTGCGTGAAGCGTGAAGCGTGAAGCGTGTCTCGTGAAGCGGGGTTTGTGAAGATAAAGGTGCATCGGGTTGGATTGGTGCACCTTTTTTTTGACCACAGATTGCGCAGATTAGAGCAGATTCACACAGATTGAAATGGAGAGGAAGGACACATCCCCGGTACCCCTTGAATCATCGATGGACAATAATCCATAGTCAATTGGCTTGCGGGGGCGGGTCCCGACCCTGAGGCATTTTGGGGTCAGTTTTTGATTGAAATGGATACGCTTCGAGAGTAGGCTTTCGATCGCGAAATTTGCGTTGAACTGTGGATTGGGTGGCGTTGTACCTGCCTGCCGGCAGGCAGGAATGGGCAAAAAGGCTGGTAAGTCGATAATTTTAAGCTTGCCCTGAGGGTAGTCGAATGGGGCAGTTAGGCGAACAAGTAACATTTTCGGGCAAAGAAGCAGCGTTTTATATGGATAGGAAACCGAAGTTCCGTATCTTATGCGGATCAATCTAATTATCGTTCGGAACAAGAAAGGAGCCTAAGATGCTTGAATACATAAGAGGAGAATTATCAGAGAGGGAGCTTGAGGACCGTATTTTAAAGCATCCTTATTTGATTGAAGAAGGACTGAAGTACCTGGAGCACCAACGATATACTTCTTCCGGACGATTGGACATACTATTCGTTGATAGCAATGGGACGCTTGTAGTCGCAGAACTAAAGATTATTGAAGATGTTAATATACTCTTTCAAGCTTTGGACTATTTTGATTTCGTCGTAGAAAAAATTGAAGGGTTTGCAAGACTATATTCAAAAGATGAAATAGACATAGAAAAATATCCGCGTTTGATGCTCATTGCGCCGAGTTTCAGTCCCATTATGATAAATCGCTGTCGATGGCTGAACCCAGACATCCAGGTTTCACTTTTTGTTTACCAATATCTATCTTTTCCGAACAACAAGGAAGATACTCTCGTTTTTATTCCTCAAGAGGTATCTGTAAAGCCGAGTGTCCTGAGAAAAGCACCAGAGTTAACTGAACTCTTGACCTACATTAAGAACGAGAGTGTCCGGCAATTGGCGAGGCGCTTATTAGACGACGCGAAGAGCCTTACGAAAGAAATAACAGTTGACCCGTTACAATGGGGTAAGTCTGTTAAATACAAAGGTTCGGTTCTTTTCTACTGGGAACCCCGCCAAGCATTCGTGCGAATATCTACTCAGAAGGAAGACGGTAATTGGGCAGGATTCAATATTGAAAATGAGGATGAGTATTCCAGCGTCATGGACCAAATCAAGAGCAATATAAAAAACCGTGACAAAGAGAATGCATAACGAACCACTCCAGCGGACGGCCGGTAGCTGCCGCTGACTTTAGGCGTTCGGCGGTAGAGGTGTCGATAGAGAAATATGAAAAGACCGCTATGCAATGGCTGCAAGAACAGACCCAAAACAATTGATAACGATGTAAAAGAAAAATACAAGACAAGTCCTGGCTATGCGTTCTGGGGGAAGTTCAAGGATGCAAAGGCTTGGTGATACAGAGAGAAATCAAGAATTAAAATGCAAATATCCAAAGTACAAATCAGAATCCAAAGATAGGGTCATTCTGGCCACGCGTGTTCGAGGGGGATGTTGGGAGCAAAGACGAGTTATAATGGATTTCCGTTCCGGGCTCTGCGCTTCGCTGCGTGTCTCCGCTGCGCGATGCTTCACATCGCTTGGGTCGAAATGACAGAGGGTCTTTTCTACAGGGCGTTTTGTATTGTTAATCAAAGTTGGGTACGGCAAATTGGGCGTGGCACTTTTTTGCGGCTTCATCGTAAGCCCTGGCTGCATCGTCCTGCGTTTTGAAGTAGCCGAGGTGGTGGGATTTGTTGTTGGAGGTAACCTGGGCGGCCCATTTTTTGTTTCTCTTGTTCCAGTGGACACCTTTGTATTTTGAGGATTTGTGCACGAATCTTCGCTGGTTCTGGCAGTTTTGCGTGAAGGTTGCGAGGCGGAGGTTACTCCTGCGGTTGTTCAGGCCGTTGTGGTCGATATGGTCAACTACGAGATGGTCGGGGGCGTTTGTGATTTGGCGGTGCATTTTGATGCTTTTTCCGGTTTCTTTTCGCACGGCGTAGAATGTTTTCCGGCCACCTTTGGCAAACCAGGTGAATTGGCTAAGGCGCTCGTAGTATTCGGCATCGACGACGGCGAACCGGCCGCGGGTGAGGGGTATGAGGCGGGGTGCGCGATTTTGGGGGCTGGAGGCTCGTGAAGGGTAGAAGTTCGGGCATTTTTGGAGTGGAAGGCGGGTTTTCCAACGGCCTTCCGAGCCTTTTTTCTGGCGGCAGATAAGAACCGCTCGGCCTGGGCCGGTGGCAAAGGTTGAAGAGGAGCAGTTGTCGCACCTGGGCTTGGGCATCCTGCGGGTTTTTTCGACGGGCATTAGCGACCCCCCTGCGCAAAAAGAGGCGTTCAATAGTTGAGTCTTTGGTTCAAACCGGGCGACGGCCGGCCCGGGAAATCAAGAATCAAAGATTGAAGATCAAAGTTACGGAATCAGCCTTGGACTGATGGCTGTCCGACTATTTTAGGGGACGAGGCAACTCTTTAACTGAGTGTCAGTTACAGACAGGATTAGCAACTCTTAGATCCGGTTCAATCTCTAATTGATATGCCTATTCATACTCCCATATTGGGTGCATATTATACCATAAGGTGCGGGGATTGTCCAGAGAATTTTGCGAGAGAAAAGGGCAAAAGTGGGGTATTGACGCACATAAGCGGGGCTGGTAGAATTGGCTCTGCGGTGGTGGGAAGCGTAGTGGTGAAAGTAGCTCAGTTTGGATAGAGCATTGGATTGTGGTTCCAAGGGTCGCGGGTTCGAATCCCGTCTTTCACCCTTTTTGTGCAGAATAACAGAATGGTTCGACAAGCTCACCATCCTGAGCCCGTCGAAGGAATGGAAAGGGTAAAAAAATGAAGAAACTCACGTATGGCGCACATAAGTCTGTGTCTGTCGCGGTTGTCTATCTGATTCTCGCGTATGCTGCCTGGGCGGATGCAGCGGCGGATGCGGCGGGCGAACAAAGGCCGATGGTGAATCAGGTGCGGGTAGGGTATAAGCCGCTATTCAACGGCAAGGACCTGACGGGCTGGAAGGGCCTCGTTGAAGATCCCAAGGCCCGCGCAACGATGAGCAAAGAGGAATTGGCCGACAAGCAGGCCAAGGCCGACGAGGATATGCGGGCGCACTGGAAGGTAATCGACGGCGCACTGGTTTTTGACGGCGGGGGACATAGTCTGTGCACAGCCAAAGACTACAGCGATTTCGAGCTGTGGGTGGACTGGAAGATCGAGGAGGGCGGCGACAGCGGGATTTACCTGCGAGGCTCGCCGCAGGTGCAGATATGGGATACGGCAAGAGTGGATTCCGGGGCGCAGGTCGGCTCCGGCGGCTTGTACAACAATCAAAAAGGCGCGAGCAAACCCTTGAAGGTGGCCGACAAGCCGGTCGGGCAGTGGAACACGTTCAGGATAATCATGATTGGCGACGAGGTGACGGTGTTCCTGAATGGTGTGCTGGTGGTTGATCGCGTCGTGATGGAGAATTATTGGGAGCGGGACAAGCCGATTTACCCCACGGGCCAGATAGAGCTGCAGTCGCACGGCAGCAAGCTGTACTTCAAGCACGTATATATTCGTGAGATAACCAACAAGCTCACCGAAAAGGAGAAGGCCGACGGCTTCAAGCCGATGTTTAACGGCGAGAACCTGACCGGCTGGCAGGGCAACACGAAAGGGTACGTCGTCAAGGACGGAATGATCGTCGTGGAGCCTTCGCTTGGCGGCGGAAATCTTTACACCGACCGCGAGTACGGCGATTTTATTATGCGGTTCGAGTTCAAACTGACGCCCGGCGCGAACAACGGCCTGGGGATTCGCACGCCATTGGAGGGCGACGCGGCCTACGTGGGGATGGAGCTGCAGATACTCGATAACACCGCGCCGAAATATAAGGACCTCCAGCCTTATCAGTTCCACGGCTCGATTTACGGCGTGGTCCCGGCCAAGCGAGAGTATCTAAGGCCCGCGGCCGAGTGGAACCCCGACGATTGGAGTTGCGGCGATTGGAATTACCAGGAGGTCATCGCCAAAGGCAAGCAGATAACAGTAAAGCTCAACGGCACGACGATCGTCGATGCGGACATCTCCAAGCTGGATGTCCCCAAGGACATCCTTGACAAGCATCCGGGCCTGAACAATGAGAAAGGCTATATCGGCTTTTGCGGGCACGGTGACAAGCTTGCGTTTCGCAGCTTGAGAATCAAAGCCCTTGATTGAAGACAGACCAGGGTGGAACGGGAAGGAAAGACATAATGAAAGATAGAAGAATCGCCGGGTCAAAGAGCGTCAGCCGTAGAGAATTCCTGAAAGGCTCCGCCGTTGTCGCTGGCGCGGCGTTTGCGTGGCCGACGATTGTCCCTTCGTCGGTCTTTGGCGTCGCTGCTCCGAGCAACCGGATTACAATGGGCTGTATCGGCCTCGGAGGTCAAGGCTCAGGAAATATGAAGGGGTTCAACGCCAAGAAGGGCTGCGAGGTGGTGGCCGTGTGCGACGTCGATGCGGACCATCGAGAAAAGGCGCGCGAGACCGTCGGGCTGGATGCGAATTCTTCGTACAATGATTTTCGCGACGTGATCGCGCGCGATGATATCGACGCCGTTTCTATTGCGGCGCCCGACCACTGGCACGTGCCGATCTCGATAGCGGCGGTTCGCGTGGGCAAGGACGTGTTTTGCGAGAAGCCGCTTACGTTGACGATAGCCGAGGGGCGAATCCTTGTCGATGAGGTGAAGCGCTATGGGCGGGTCTTCCAGACCGGCTCTCAACAGCGTTCCGGCAGCGAGTTTCGCAAGGCCTGCGAATTAGTCGTCAACGGGCGCATCGGCAAACTGCACACAATGACGGTTCAAATTCCTGGGAATAACAGGAAGTGCGAGCCGACCTGGACGCCGGAGCCTGTGCCGCAGGGCCTGGATTACGACCTCTGGCTCGGACCAGCTCCCTGGGAGCCGTACCATACTCAGCGATGTCACTATGAGTTCCGCTTCCTGCTGGACTATTCGGGGGGGCAGATGACCAACTGGGGCGCGCACTATCTTGATATCGCACAATGGGGCAACCAGGCCGACAATACCGGGCCCGTGGGAATCAAGGGCAAAGGCGAGTTTCCCGCGACCGGGTTGTTCACCACCGCAACGAAGGCGGACATCGAATATACCTACGCCAACGGCGTCAAGTTAGTGCTCACAACTGGCGGCGGCAGCACCCGTTTCGAGGGCAGCGAAGGATGGGTCTTTGTCACCCGCGGCAAGCTGGACGCCGAACCGAAGTCGCTGGTGACGAGCACAATAGCGCCCGATGAAATCCACCTTTACAACAGCAACGACCACAAACAGGACTTCCTCGACTGCATAAAGACCCGCAAGGACCCGATTTGCAATGCCGAGGTCGGCCATCGCTCAAGCAGCGTGTGTCACTTGGGCAATATCGCAATGCTGCTTGGCCGCCCGCTAAAGTGGGATCCACAAAAGGAGCAGTTCATCGGCGACGACGAGGCAAATCGCATGAGGCAGCGCCCGGCGCGTGCGCCTTGGTGTTTGTGACGCCGCCCGGCTCAAACGTAGGGTGGGCTTCAGCCCACCAGTTCGGTGGGGGGCAAGCCCACCATTGTCTGGGCGGGGCAAGCCCCGCCCTACAAGACTTAGGCTAAATACACACACGGCAAGATCTCCGGGTGGTGATGGCCTTGTCCATTTATCCGATAATTCTTGCTGCGTCTATCCCTAAATGTGGACGACGTGTATCCCTGCGAGCCGGCAGTACGCCTTGAATGGAAGCTCGAGGTCGCCGTATATAAACAACTGGTGGAAGCCTTTTGCATCGCGCGCGTCGGCGACGTCGTCAAGCTCAAGCTCGACGGAGGTCCGGCAGCCGCCGGAGGGCGGGGTATCGATGTTGCGAAGGACGCGCCCGGTTCCGAGGATGATCGACTCCGGCCCCTGGAACTTCATAATGGTAACCTTCTGGCCCTCCCGCCAAAGCACCTGTGGCGCGACCCCGGTATTCGACTCAGAGTGACTGCGGAGGATGAAAGGCTCCGCGGGTTTGTCGAAGCCGTCGAGCTTTGTGGGGCAGGAGCAGTGGGCGCCCATCAGCGTATTATTGACCGTATTGGGGGCCGGGTCCTGCATGAAGCCGGACCGGCCAAACAGGAAGCTCGTCAGGCGCAAGGAGATTGCGGCGGGCCAGTCGGCTTCACAGCAGCCGACGGAGCCTTCGTCGTTCAGCCGCAGCCAGGCGATACAGGGCGGCGCGGGTATCAGACGGCTCTGCACCAGCGGCAGGCAATCGACGGAGATGCCGTCGCAGTTTTCCGCCTTCATGATTTGCTTGGCAAGGACGTAGTTCTTCACGGAGTTGAGGATGTCCTTCTTTGTCGGTTCGACGATTTTCTTGGCGTTCTTCTGGTAGTAGTCGGCAAGAGCGCGGACTTCATCGGTCTCCTCGATTTTCTCATACTCCTTGGGGTAGCGATCTCTGGGGATGTAATGGAGGGTCGTGCCGATGACGTCGAGCTTGCGGTCCGCGGTCTTATCGCCCTGGACAATGCAGAGGCGCGAGCTCTTCATCTTCCAAATCGTGCCGAGCATCCGCACGCCGAATTCGAGCCAGTCGATATCCTGCGTAGCGGCGACATAAACTCCGGGGATATTTCGGGTTGCCTGGAGATCTCCGGTGAAGGAAGTGCCCATCGGGCTAAAGACGATGGTCGGGATATTTCCGCGGTTCGTGGCGATATTGTTGGTGATGCCCCAGGAATCGAACCCGCTATGGTGAAGGCACATACTGGCAACGATCAGGCCGTCCGGCGGGGCCTTTTTGAGGCCGTCGAGGAGGGCGTTAGCGGCGTTGGAATTGTGAATCGGCTCAGCAATCACCTCCAGGTTGACTCCGAATTTTTCACCGGCATTTTTGAGGATTTTAGTGTAGTCGGCCTGTCGCTCGCGTATGTTGTAGCCGGCGCCGGGCCAGCCCATCCAGTAGCCCTCGACGTTGGGGCGGACGAACACCGCCTTAACGAGCGGTTTCCCGGCAGCGGTCGCCTCGGCGGCGAAGAGCGATGAGGCGAAGTCGAACAGGCCCATCTGGCTGGCCGCGGCCAGCGCCCCGGCGCTTGCCAGGAAACTGCGACGATTTAACATCAGAGGACAGCCGGATTTGGCACAGGGTCGGTTGGTCTGCATTGCGGTTTCTCCTTAATGCACTATTCCATAAGGCTTCTGCAAAATTGCAGGTTAGGCCTACTTAGAAAAGAAAAAATCGTTTGTTGCTTACCTGCAATTCTGCAGAACTCGTAACTATTCCATATCTTGCGCCAAGGCGCACACGATGCCCCAAGAGGCAGGGCAGATCGACATAGCAGCCCTGCCTATACATACTTCGCACAAGTGGACCTCACTCGACCGTCCACATCGCCACCGTCTCCTGGTCCTTGATGAAGATGCGATTGCCCGCAATGACCGGGTGGGCATAGATGGGCGTCTCGGAGACCTTGTATTTGGCGACCTCGCTATACTCCTTGCCGTCGCTCTTGAAGACGATCAATTCGGAGCTGCTGGGCAGCGCCAGAAGAACCGAGCCGGCGCTCACAATGGCCGCGAAGCCGCTTCGGTCGCGCTGGGTAGCATCGGTCCAGGCGGTCTGCCCGGTCTGGGCGTTGATGCAAAAGAGATTGCCGCGGTTGGACAGGCCGAAGAGCAGCCCATCCTTGAGCACAGGCGAATTGAACTGCGGGGCGAGGTCCGGGTTGCTCCAGAGCTCTTTGGCGGCAAATGCGTCGGCCTGCTTCTCGACCTTGACGGCCTTGGCGCCCCGGCCGGAACCCGTGTAGATTACCGTCTGCCCATCGACGATCGGTGTGGCGGCGTTGTAAGCCATCCTCTCCGGCACGAACGGAATCTGCCACAGCAGCTTTCCATCCGCCGCGCCGACCCCGACAATATTTTTTTCCGTCAGTGTCACGATCTGCTTGGTCCCGTCAACTGTCATCACCACGGGGGAGGCGTACTCGGGGCCTTCGACTGCCCATTTCCACTTCTCATTGCCAGTGGCCAGGTCGTACGCAATGATCGCCCCATTGCCCTTTCCGCCGAGCTGCGAAATCACCATCCCATCGACGATAATCGGCGAGGTTGCCGTGAAGAACTGAGGCACGACTTTGGGGAACGGGTCCTTGCGCCATACTACCTTGCCGCCGGCTGCGTCCAGGCAGGAGAGAATCCCGCCGACGCCCAACGTCACGACCTTTCCATCCGCGACGGCGGGCGAGCTTCTGGGGCCCGGATGCCGGGCCGCTGCCCCGCCCACCGCCTGTGCCTCGTACTTATCAGCCCAAACTTGCTTTCCATCGCCTGCGTTCAGGCACAGCGTGACCTCTTCGGCCCCCTGCCGCGTAAAGACATAGAGCTTATCGCCCACCAAGGCGGGCGTGGCGTCGCCCGAGCCCACCGTCGTTCTCCACTTTTCCGTCAGTTGGCTCGGCCATTTCGCCGGCGCGGTAAAGTCGCTCACCTTCCCATCGCGGTTGGGTCCTCGCCACTGGGGCCAGTCCGCCGCCAGAACGCAGCTCGCGCAGAGCACAATCACACAACCCGCAATCACAGCCTTCGATCGATTCATTGTCTTCATAGTGGCCTCCAGTTCAATTTTTGCCGATAAGCCCGCACTGCGCCCGCCGGCGGCGGGCTGACACCAATGCCGGCTCGTCCGTTACAATCTACCCCGCAACGCCCGACCTGTCAATGCCATTTATGCACGCCACTCCCCGCCTATTGGAATACCACCGAGAAAATAGACGAATAAGTCAAGATAATCAACTATAATAGGTGGCTGTTCATAGTTGATAGAGCATATAGGATGAATAGGCTCGGCTCCGCGGTGGAAATGGCTGTGGCGGAACTGCGCTTCGTGCTGAGAAACTGCAATGGAAAAGAGATCTGTGCGGCGAGTTGTTGTGTTGGCTGGTCTTTGGGTTGTGACGCTGCTTGGCGTTTCACAGGCCCAGTATTCAGGCGAAGTCTCTGTTGACAGCGGCGCGACGCCCGGTTCGATAGCGGAGCTGCTGGATTTGCGGTCGATTCCCCGAATGAAAAGCTGGGGCACGTATCAGGCAGCCGGCTATGACCGCGGCGAGGGCTTCTACGATTCGGGGAATTTCCTGCGGATTGAAGAGGAGAATCACTACGTTCTGATGGAGACGGAAGGGCCGGGCTGCATCGACCGTATGTGGTTCACCTACAAGAGCGAACCGGGCAAAGAACCATACGACCTCCTGATATTCATCGACAGCACGGATAAGGCCACGATAAATGTCGATCTGGACGACCTGTTCTCTGGGAGACATCGGCCCTTTGTAGCGCCGCTGGCGGGGCTGTGCGGGAACATAAAATATCCGGGGAGGTATTGCTACGTCCCGATTGCCTTCGAGAGGCACTGTAAGGTTGTGCTGATCCCGACGGCGCCGAAGGAGCAGTATCAATACAGGGTAAACAGTCTCGGTGCGACTATTCCGCACGTCTATTACCAGGTTACGTACCGCAGGTTTGAATCGCGGGCACGGGTCAGGCCGTTCAGGTGGGAGACAGACGGCGAACAAGACCAGGCGCTGGCGAGAGTTGGCCGTCTGTGGAACGAGTGCGGCACGTCACCGTGGGGCGACGTTGCGGGGGTGCAGCGAAGGGACGTCGATGTTGTGCTTGAAGTCGGCGGGCGGGTATCTTTGTTTGAGCTTGACGGCCCGGCGGTAATCTATGCCTTTCGGTTGGAGGTTGACAATCCCGGAGGGTTGTGGCTGGATATTCGCTGGAACGGGGCTGGACAGCTGCAGATTTCCGTGCCGCTCGGACCATTTTTTGGATGTTCGGATTCGGCGAAACCGTCGGCAGACGTAAAGGGATTGTGGCTGGGATATGCAGAGGGGTCTTATTACTGCTATCTTCCGATGCCTTTTCGCAGGAGAGCGGAGATTGCCATACGGTCGGGATCGGCCGGGGCAAACCAGGTCAAGGCGCAGCTCGAATACAGGCAGGAGATGGTGACACAAACGGACGGCGCTCTGCTTGCCCGGCGATATGATTATGCACCGCCCGCGATGGGCAAAAGATACGAGGCGCTCAACGTCAAAGGAAAGGGACACTTTGTCGGGCTTGTGATGGACCGTCCCGGGCACATGGAAGGCGATGACTTTTTCTTTGTCGATGGCGAGGAACAGCCTTCTATTCACGGGACGGGAACGGAGGATTTCTTCAATTTCGCGTGGGGCCTTTCACACACGGGCGCTTTAGCTCTTCACGGAATCACAATACAGGGGAGGCCTATATGTTACCGGATGCACACCCCTGCGGGCGTCCCCTTCGGCGAGTCGCTGCGGATTGAGTGGGAGCACGGCCATGACCCCGAAAGAGGACCAAACCTTGACACCGGACGCTACAGCGGAGTTGCCTTCTGCTATGTCGCCGATTCCGAGTGAAAACGATGCTCGTATTTTTACCTTATTGGAAAGTGGTGGGGGGTGTGCGAGTGTGTCTGCTGTAGGTAAATAACTGGAGAAAAGCAATGTATATAAGGCTTCTTATATTACTCAAACTGACCGTTTTGGCTGTCATGCTGAGTCCCCAAGGGACGAAACATCTGGGCTGAGCATAAGCGGAGACCACCAAGTCGCAGGCCAGATTCTTCGCCAGCGCTCAGATACCAGGAATGAGCGACAAAATAAGTAGGCCCAATCATGGGAATTCCCCTACCCTTGATGCGAACTTCGGACTCGCCCCGCCGGTTCTGGCTTCCATCTTCGAGTACCGAGTATCGTCACTGGCCAGTTAACCACTCACCGATTAACCACTCACCACTCAGCAGTTGCCTGCGTCTTTGTGGCTTGAAACTGCCTCTTGTGGATATCCTGCGTTGCGGGTATATTCTTGGCTGCTAATAAGAAGTCAAGGAAGGGCAGAATATGGGTACGAAGGTTGTAGTTGTAGGCGCTGGTGGGCGGATGGGCAAAAGGATCATCGTGCTGGCAGTAGAGTCGGGCGAGTTTGAGGTTGTCGGGGCGGTGGAGACGGCCGGCCATCCCGACCTCGGCAAGGACGCCGGGCTTGCGGCTGGGGCGGGGGCGATTGACGTCAAGCTAGCCGATGTATTCCCCGGGGCGGCGGATGTGGCGATTGATTTTTCGCTGCCGCAAGCCGTGGCCGCAACGGTCGATTATTGCGTCAGGAATAAGGTTGCGCTCGTATCGGGCACTACGGGGCTTGGGGACCAGCAGCGAGCGAAGATGAAGGCCGCGTCGGCGAAGATTCCCATCATACACGGGACGAATATGAGCGTTGGGATGAACGTGTTGTTCGGCCTGGTCGGCAAGGCCGCTTCGATGCTCGGCGAAGATTACGATATCGAGATAATTGAGCAGCATCACCGCTTCAAAAAAGACGCCCCGAGCGGCAGCGCGCTTACATTGGCTGAGAATATCTGCAAGGCGACCGGGCGGGATTTTCCGGCGGCTATTACATACAGCAGGAGCGGCAAGGATGCAGCACGGCAAAAGGGGACTATCGGAGTGCACGCCGTGCGGGCGGGCGACATCACCGGTATTCATTCGGTGATATTCGGGACGCTGGGCGAGACGGTGACTATCGGCCATACGGCCAACAGCAGGGACACATTCGTCCGCGGCGCGCTGCGGGCGGCGAAATGGCTGGCCGGCAAAAAACCGGGCTTGTACTCAATGGCCGACGTCCTTGGAATCTCTTAACCCCACAGAACAATTGGAGAAATGATGATGGCTGATGCAGTAGATAGAAAGTACGGGGCGATCTCGAGGCGTGCGTTCTGCCGATCCGCACTTGTTGCGGCTGCGGCTTTTCACATGGGCAGACCTTCCGCCGCCGCGGCAAAGACGGTCAAATTCTACAAGAATTTTGCGCCCGGGCATATCGGCGTGAGGGCAAATCAGCGGGAGGCGCTGGCATACGCGGTGAAGTACGGTTTCGACGGTATCGCGCCCAATCCCGGAGAATTTGAAGGCAAGTCTGCCGAGGAAATCCGGGCCTGGGTGCAGGAAATGAAGGAGAAACGCATCAGGTACGGGGCCGGCGGGCTGCCCGTGGAATTTGGCAGAGACGAAGACCGGTTCGCTGCAAGCCTGGCCCGGCTGCCCAAAGAGGCGGGTCTTTTGAAGGAGTTGGGTGTCGATCGCGTGGCAACCTGGCTCACGCCCGGTAGCAATGAATTTACGTACCTGCAGAACTTTGAACGGCATAAACGGCGCCTGCGTGAAGCGGCCAGGATTCTTAAAGACAACGATATTCGGCTCGGCCTTGAATTTGTGGGGCCGAGAACGTCGCGGGCGCGATACCGTTTTCCATTTATCGGCACGCAGCTCGATATGATGGAGCTGGCCGGTGCGATTGACACAGGAAACGTCGGGCTTCTGCTGGATAGCTGGCACTGGTACACATCGCACGGGACGGTGGAGGAATTGCACGGCTTGTCGGCCAAGGATGTTGTCCACGTCCACGTGAATGACGCCCCGGAGGGCATCGCGGTCGATCAGCAGATGGATAGCCGCCGTAAGCTCCCGGTGGCGACAGGGGTGATTGATATGAAGGGCTTCATCAATGCGCTTGTCAGGATCGGCTATGACGGGCCGGTGGAGTGCGAACCATTTGATGAAGAGCTCCGCAAGATGGACGCCGATGCCGCAGTGCAGAAGACCGCCGAATCGCTCACCCGTCTGTGGGATTTAATCACAGTCTGAGCCGACTGCGCCGCCAGCGAGATTCGAGGCGGGTGAGCATGGAACCTCGTGAGGCTAGCCAGGTTTTGGTGGGGTCTGCTCTTTGAGCGAAGCAGCCTTGATTTTTGTCAAAAGGGCCTTCTCAAATTCCTGGACCTCCTTGGAGTCCAAGAGTTCGACCAAGCAGGAAACTGGGACGATGTAGGAGACCTCGTCCTGCGTCACTATGGCCTCTGTTCCCACTGGTTGTCTGTCTTTGAAGAGATAAGCTCCGCTTTGAATCCCAACAAGGCGCACGGTATGTCCAGTAAGAACACTTCGCGAAGGTGGCTCTCGTAAGCTGAAAACTGGAGCGCCGCTGTATCCCTTGGCAACCCGTGTGTTCAGGAAAATGACTTTGGTGTAGGGATTCCCCGGGAGTGTCGCGGGCCAACTTGCAATCTCGCAAGTGGTCACCAGGGGACCCAGCTCGACATTGTCCTTGCCTAATGAGTGTGGAAAGCCCGGCACGCAGACAAGTGTGAGCAATTCGGGGGGCTCCAGAGAGAGTTTGCTTTTTGGCGTCACAGTGAATGTATTACTCCGGGCTGCCAATATAATGGGGTGCACTGCAATATCCGCGTGTTGCTGGAAAAACCACTTAGCACCCGGTATTTTCTTGCGCAGATCCTCAAAAGTTCCGCTCTGGATTTCACCCTCAAGAGGACTAATCCAGTATCTTCCAACGCTTTTCGTGTTCTTGACCAGGTGTTTGGCTGTGACGACATAAGTTAGCACTTCTGACTGGACGAGCGATCCTGTGCCCGTCACACTGACGCGCTTCGCTACGAAGTTATCGCTCCCGGGAACTCTATGGTATAGGTCATATTCTACTTTTGTCCCGTTGATGTCTATGATCTCACTTGCCTGTTGGTCGAATTCGAGATACAAAACTGTTTTTGCCACGACGTCAATTGCCGACGGCTTCGCTTCAGGCTTTTTCTCTGCGGCAAGGGTCGCTTGGCCCGACCAATCCACGAAGCCAACAAGAAGTGTGAACGCTATCCAACACCCGCGAACAAAGTGTGCCGAATGCATGGTGGAATCCTATCACGTCAACGATATTGCATACTGACAATCCAAATGGTAACATCATAGGTGTTCCCTTGCAAGGGCAAATTGGTCTCATGTGCGCTTCTTGCAGACAGGAGGGAAATCCTAGTGAAGGGACTTGGTAGCCAGTCGCCGTCTCTCGAAGGTATGGCCCCAGGGGTGGTCAGCGGGGGTAGTCGGCGCCTCTGATGCCTCGGAAGGTGAGGTTAGCATCGGGCAGGCCGTCGCGTGCGGGGCGGATTTGGTCTGCCTTGAGGAGGCGGACCTGGCCGTCGGCGAAGAGGTAGTTGCGAGTGCCGTCCCAATTCCACCAGCCTTTTTCGTTGTCTATCGGCTGATGATTGCTGAACCATTCCGCGATGAGGATTTTGCCGGCGGGGTCGGCGGCGTTGAGGGATTTTTGCGGGATGGACGGCCTGGGGTTTTTGTAGGTGTCATCGACGCTGTTCATAGAGTCGATTTGTTCGGGGCTGTGGTAGAAGGCCATCGAGTAGGCGTAGCTTGTGGACTCGTATTTGCTGCTTTCGGAAGGGTCGGCGGGGCACAGCAGGACCGAGGGATTGTTGACGTCGATACCGGCGTCCAAGTACGGCTCGACGAAGCTGCGCCAGCCCCGTCCCATCCAGAGATAGTAGAATGGGCTTGTTGAGACGGGGTCGTCGGCGGAGGGATAGGTGTTGTCGTTGGCGTTGAGGTATAGATTGACGGCGAGATAGATTTGTCTGAGGTTGGCGGCGCACTCGATGCGCTTGGCCAGAGATTTGGCCTTCATAAGCGACGGGGTGAGTATCGAGAGCAGAAGCGCGATGATTGCGATGACCACGAGCAGTTCGACGAGGGTGAAACCAGGCCGAAGAGACTTGAGAATCCGGCAAGGGACGGTCGGCGGGATGGCTGGCCCCAGGCCCCGTGGGGGCGCCGCTTTCGCCATTGCGAATTTAGAATGTTGAGTTCTGCTTTCTTTGGACACATTGAGTCCCACGTCAAGCACATTTGGATAGGTAGCATAAGGATAGCGGGGCCGGGGCGAGACGTCAAGAGCTTCCGGTCTGGCACGGATGAACTTGGCGCGGCCTAAAGGCCGCAACCAAATCCGAATCACCGAAACTCAAAATTCAAAACAAACCATAACGTCTTATTTCGACGGTGGTTATGGCAGCCGGATTCCAATATCAAGCAGAAACAACAAGAAGTTGAAGGATTGTATTACAGACTGAAATAGGGGGAGAATAGACAACGCCGAGGATGGGCGATGGAAGATAGACGAGAGAGGGATGGCAGAGTAGTGGACGCGACAATCTGAGAATTCGGGCAGAACGATCCGCGTGGGTTTGAAGGCCGTGGCGCGAGGTAAGCTCAAAGACGCGATTGTCAGTGTTTTGTCTGGCCGGTCGATAGGAATAACGTTATCAGAGAAGCGCCTATCACGATTGCCATAACAGCCATGGTCTTTGCGATTACGCGCCTGGTATGCTCGGCGGGGAAAAGGCCAAGGACATACAGTATAGCAATCAGGGCGAGTATGATCGTGAAGATCAGGACTATGAGTTTCAAGGTGGGCAATACTCTTTTGGCCATAACAAGCTCCTATTCCGGTTGGATGCAACCCTGCGATAAATCGGAGGGCTAAGTATTATGAGATTGCCAGGTCCCCTGGGGACTCGCGATGACGGTGGCGGTCTTTTTGTCTGGCGTTTTTGGACCCTGTTCCCGTCGGTGACAAAGATGGGCCGAGAACCCCAAATTAGGTTCAACTCCAAAACAGTTGGTGAATTTTAAGGTTATTGCGGTCTAAGTCTTTTGGATTTAGCGCTTTAAGGCGACAGCATGTACGAAAAGACTTTGTTGGCGTACCTGTCAGGTCCATTAGACTCCTCGGGCGGGACGGGCCGCTCTATTCCACTGTTACGCTTTTTGCGAGGTTGCGGGGTTTGTCAACGTCGTGACCTCGGAGCACGGCGGCGTGGTAGGCCAATAGCTGGAGCGGCAGGACGGTGAGCAGGGGCTGGAAGAGCTCCGGGGTATCCGGGACGGCGATCAAATGGTCGGCGTGCGTTTTGATGTTTTCGTCGCCCTCGGTTGCGACGACGATGGTCTTTCCGCCGCGTGCGCGGACCTCTTCGATATTGCCCATAATCTTGTCGTATTGGGGGCCGGCGGTTGCGATGAAGACCGCGGGCATTCCGTCGGCGATCAGAGCGATTGGGCCATGCTTCATTTCGGCGGCGGGGAGGCCCTCGGCGTGGATGTAGCTTATTTCCTTTAGCTTGAGGGCGCCTTCGAGGGCGACGGGGTAGTTGAAGCCGCGGCCGAGGAAGAGCCAGTTGTCTTCGTCGATATTGGCGGCGGCGATTTTTTTGATGTCGTCGGATTTGTCCAGTATTGTCCGCATTTTATCGGGTATCTGCGAGAGCTCTTGGATGAGGGCGTCGGCCTGGCTGCTGCTGATGTGGCGTCTTCGGCCGAGCTCGATTGCGAGCATTGCGAGAACGGTGACCTGGGCGGTGAAGGCCTTGGTGCTGGCGACGCCGATTTCGGGTCCGACGTGGAGGTATATTCCGGCGTCGGTGGCCCTGGCGATAGATGAGCCGACGACGTTGACGATTCCGAGGACGGTTGCGCCTCGTTCCTTGGCCTGCTCAACCGCGGCGAGGGTGTCGGCGGTTTCTCCGGACTGGCTTATTGCGATGACGACGGTCTGGTCTTCGATGATGGGATTGCGATAGCGGAATTCGCTGGCGTATTCGGTTTCGGCGGGGATGCGTGCCAACTGCTCGAAGAGGAACTCGCCGACGAGGCCGGCGTGGAAGGCAGTTCCGCAGGCGGTCATAATGAGGCGTTTCGTTCGGGTGAGCTCGCGGAGGTACGAGGCGATGCCTCCGAGCTTGATCTGGTTGTTCTGGCGGTCGATTCGTCCGCCCATACAGGTTGTCAGGGCGTTGGGCTGCTCGAAGATTTCTTTGAGCATGTGGTGCTCGAAGCCGCCGAGCTCGATTTGTTCGAGGGAGAATTCGATTTCCTCGAGATCTTTTGCGACGGTGACGTTGGCGATTGTCTTTGTGTGGAATGCTTTTGGAGTGACGATGACCATCTCGTTGTCGGCGAGGTATATTGCCTGGGTGGTGTGCTCGACGATTGCGGCTGCGTCGGAGGCGAGGATGTACTCGTTGCTGCCGACGCCGAGAATCAATGGGCTGCCTTTTTTTGCGCCGATGAGGGTGTCGGGGAAATCGCGGCAGAGTATAGCCAAGCCGTAGGTTCCGTGCAGCTCGCGGAGGGCGCGCTGGACGGCCCATTCGAATTTGTTGCGTCCGGCTTCCTCGTTCTCGCCGGCGTAGAACCAGCCGATGAGGTTTGCGATGACTTCGGTATCGGTTTCGCTGGCGAAGGCGACGCCTTCGTTCTGAAGCCAGGTCTTCAGAGTGGCGTAGTTTTCGATGATTCCATTGTGAACGACTGCGATTCTGCCGGTGTAGTCGAGGTGGGGGTGTGCGTTGGCGGTGTTTGGCTCGCCGTGTGTGGCCCATCGGGTGTGGCCGATGCCGAGGCTGTCGGCCTCGGCGGGCGCGTCGAGGATTTCCTCAAGTGCGCTGATTCTGCCTTTGGTCTTTTTGATTTTTATTGCGCCGCCGCCCAATAGTGCGACGCCGGCGGAGTCGTAACCGCGATATTCGAGCCGCTTGAGGCCTTCAATGAGGATCGGCTGAGCGACTTTTTTGCCGAGATAAGCTACTATTCCACACATTCTTGTATTCCTAAATCAAATAAGACCCCGGCAGTTTAATCGGCAGGAAAGGCGGGCGGCAGAAGAAGACAATGCCGAAAAAATGGAAAAAATCCGCGCATCATTTCTTCTTAATCGGCCTATAAGATATTCTGATTTGACGGAGGCGCCTTTATGTCGTTTAATTCGCGTTATGATAGTGATTATAGACTACAACATCGGCAATGTCAAGAGCGTGTGCAACGCGTTTCGGTATATCGGCTGCGAGGTGGAGTTGAGCCGGAAGGCCGGGACCATCAGGGATGCGTGGGGGCTTGTTCTGCCGGGAGTAGCGGCGTTCGGGTATGCGGTAAGCGCGTTAGGCTCCGCGGCGGAGCTGGTTAAGGAGGCTGCGCTGGGCGGCAAGCCGCTGCTCGGGATATGTGTCGGCTACCAGATGCTTTTTGACGAGAGCAGCGAATATGGTCTGCATAAGGGCCTTGGGCTGGTGCGGGGCGAGGTGGCGGCGATTCCGGCGGGGCGTGTGATACCGCACATGGGGTGGAACTTGGTGGGGTTGCCAGGGGATATGGATCTGTTTGCGGGCCTGGGCGATGCGAGGCATTTCTACTTTGCGCATTCGTACTGTGCGAAGGTTGCCGATGGGGAGGCGAGAGTGGCTTATGCGGACTACGGGTTCGAGCTTGCGGCGGCGGTGCAGAAGGGCAATGTCTATGGGGTGCAGTTCCACCCGGAAAAGAGCGGCAAGCAGGGGCTGAGGGTCCTGCGGAATTTTTATGATATTTGCGAAAGAGGCAAGAGCCACAAAGGCAGTAAGGCACAAAGAAGATGAGAGATAGTTGAGGATTGGGAGTTTGCGTTTGCGCGTTGGCGGGTGGTGAACAAGACAAACGAGATGTGAAGTTATGCTGACAAGACGAATCATTCCGTGTTTGGATGTTAAAGATAATCGCGTGGTCAAGGGAGTGAACTTCCTCAACCTTAGGGATGCGGGCGACCCGGTGGAGCTTGGCGCTCGGTACAGCGAGGAGGGGGCGGATGAGCTTGTGTTCCTGGATATCACGGCGACGATTCGGTCCCGCAAGACAATTGTGGAGCTTGTGGAGAAGGTTGCGGAGAAGGTGTTTATCCCGTTCACGGTTGGCGGGGGGATACGGACGGTGGAGCAGATTGACGAGCTTCTGCGGAGCGGGGCGGACAAGGTTTCGGTGAATACGGCGGCGGTTGGGAACCCGGAAGTGCTTGGGGAAGCGGCTGTGCGTTTTGGCAATCAGTGCGTTGTGCTTGCCATCGATGCTCGGAGGTCTAAGGACAGGGCGGGGAGGTGGCAGGTGTGCGTGAAGGCGGGGACGGAGCCGACGGATATAGACGTTGTTGAATGGGCGGCCAGAGGCGAAGAATTGGGCGCGGGCGAGATACTGCTGACGAGTATGGACGCCGACGGGACCAGGGGGGGCTACGACAACGAATTGAACAGGGCGGTGAGCGATGCGGTGAATATCCCGGTGATTGCGTCGGGCGGGGCGGGAACGCTCGAACACCTCTACGACGCCATTGTCCAGGGCGGGGCTGATGCGGTGCTGATGGCCTCTATAACCCACTTCGAGAATTATACGATCAGGCAAATGAAGGAATACCTCCGCGATCGCGGGATCGCGATGAATCTTTGATTGGGTTTGATTGGGTTTGTTTTTTCGCGTGGGGTTGGGGTGGTTTGGTTTCATAATTCTTTGCTGTAACAATGGTTGCGTTGGTTTTCTGTCTTAGAGGGATTGGGTTTGTTTTGCGCAATACAGGCGATGATTCTGCGGCACATTGGGCTAATTCGGTTGTTTGAGAGGGGCGAGAGTGTTGAAACAGATTCCTCCGCTTCGCCCCTGCGGGGCTTCGGTCGGAATGACAAGGTGTGCAGGGGGTTGCGTTTGTTTTGGGGATTTTGAAATTGGGTTTGTTTTGCGCAATGATGCTGGATTCTTGATTCTCGATTCTTTCCGCCACGGGGTGTTGTTAGGTTCTGTGCTGCCCCCCGGCACAGGGCCGGGGGATAGATGGCGGTCTTGGGGTTCGAGATTTGGTTCTGAAGGTTCGAGGGTTTTGAGGAGGTGGAGTCTTTGGAGTTCGAGGATTGTTTTGTATAGGCTGTGCTCTATTCTTCTTTCGTACATCAGGAGGCGGTCGAGGACTCTTGCGTTTGAGAAGTCTTTTAGGGCGATGCGGCCGAGGGTCAGGTCGGGGTTCGAGTCGGATGTTTCGTCTTGCGGGAAGCCTAAACCTTTTAGGCCAAACGATTTGGCGAGATTGGCAAGTGGGTCGGAGGTGTTTTTTTCGTGCATTGCGTCGATTGTCTGGTTCTGGATGAGGTCGGCTCGTTTCAGGCGCCATGAGAGGCTTACGATGCGGTCTGCCAGGATTGATTCCATTGGGCTTAGGGGGTCGAGCTCGGCGAGGAGGGCATCACGGTGGAGGTCGAAATCGGCCTGGCTTTCGGTGGTGATTACGTCGTGGCGGGCGGACAGGCCGTGCTTGAGGGCGTTTTGCGAGACGACGGCCTTGCCTTGAGGGGTTTGGGGGCCGGTGGATTTTTGGGCGTTAAGGCGGTTTGCGAGGATTTGGGGTTGGGTTGACATGATTAGAACCTCCTGATTGAGAATGCAAAAATCAAAGTGCAAAGTGCAAAATTGTGGAATCCCGACCTCGTCGGGATGACTATTTCATTTATTATTGTGTATTTATTATTTACCATTGAACAGCATCTATTAGTTAGATGTATATTATATCATATAGAGAGTTAGATGTCAAGTGAATTCTTAAAGAGTACATGGGTTGATGAGTAGATGAGAGAATGCGGAGATGAGGCAGGCTCAGGACAGGTTTACACTGATTTTGGAGGATTATGCCAGCGGATTGGGTTTTGGAGGATGCTTCCGGACAGATTTGGCTCTGCGGATTCATTCTTCGGACAATGTTTCTTTTGAAGGCTCTTGTGCTGGTTTTGGGGGTTTGCAGAAGATGCTGACAATCGCTCCTGAGAGTAGAAGGGCAAAACTGAGAAATACGTATCCCCAGGACGGCATGTCTCTGGCCAAGACGTAGGCTTTGAGGGGTACCGGGGCGCATAGGAGTATAATTGCGAGGATGTGTTTTGTTCGCAGCCAGAGTGCGGCTGATAGTGCGAATATGCTGGCGGCGACAGCGGGGTCCCGTAAGGATAAGGACCAGCCGAGATAGTCGATTAGAGCGGTTGTGAGGCAAGCGGCTGCGAAGATTGTGAGTGCTTTTTGAGTTTTTCGGCCGAAGCCCAAGGATACGCCAATGCTGCCCAGTCCTATAATGCCTGTGAAAACGCTCCAGGTTCGCATGTTGGTTGCCGTGGCAAAGGGGGCGAGCATTCCCATGGAGGCCAGGCCGCCCGCCATGACGAATACTCCGACCAAGCACAATGCTATGTTTTTCTTTACGGCTCCGAGGATCAGGAGAATCAGGACGAGGCCAGTTCCGAAAAGGCACCAATTCAACTGGTGGGGTCTGTCGGGTGAGAATCCTACGGTGAGTAGGAAGCCGAGCCCGTAAGCCAGAAATACATAAGAGAAGTATGGGCGTTTGTGGCGGATGCCGAGCCAGAGTATCAGCAGGCCTGTGACTCCTAAAATGACGGGGGGACTCCATAGAAGCTCGAGAGGAATGCCGGGCCTTGCAATTATGGATTTGCCAGCGATGGCGAATGCGATGGCTGCGAGAGGGGCGAAGCAAACGACCGCTTCGGTATCCTGGCATTGCCTGCTTAGAGTTCGTATTAGCTGGGGCATTAATAGTGTGCCCAGGGCAATGAGCGGAATGAAATCTCCAAATGCATATTGTATTGCCAGCATGTGGGCCATGCCGTATTGATGCAGACCGGCGGCGGTCAATAGCATAAGGGCGAATACCCAGACCATTGCCGGGGTGCGAAGGAAAGGCATCTTGGCGGCACCGGGTTTTGTCTGACCGGGCTCGGTGCGTATTGCGTCTGCAAGAACCAAAGCCGCTCCGCCCATCATCGCGAGCCACCCAAGAAGCCATCTGTCTCGGGCCGCCTCGGGCGTTGCTGAGCCGCTGAGCAGGTATTGTGCTATAAGCGATGATGTGAGAAAGTTCCAGGAAAGGACGACGGCCAGGCCGAAAAGCGAGAGCGTGCTGAGGCGAAGCGAAATGAATCGTCGCATTACGGATAGCTTGGCGATTCCGAGAGCCACGCAGGCCAAGCCTATATAGAGGCAGATTTGAGGTCCGGCCAGCGCCACTACGCTTAGAACCGCTCCGCTGGCGATTAGAAACAGCGCTACGAGGAGGACAAGGGATATGGCATCGTCAGTTATGTCTCTCCATAGGACGATGAGCAGAAGTACCCCAAGCAGGGCCAACTCGTATATGTTGAGTGTCAGTACGCAGGGGAGGGTCTCCTTTAGAATATTGCTTTTCGCGAGTAAAGGGGTGATGATCTGTGCGATTCCGTAGAGGATTGAAAGTGCGCTCAAACAGTAGAGGATGCTGCCGCCTGTAAGGCTCAAGAACTTGCGGAGAGTGTTTTGATTGCTCAAGAGCGCATTCAAGAGGCCGGCCAAAGGGGGCACAGAGACACTTGAATCAGTGATCTTATCGGATGATTCTATAGGCGAATTAGGATCGTTGCTGTCTGCATGATTTGGTGCATCCATAACTACGGTCTCCCTTACCACTACCCACGAGGTTGTTCGCCGCTCGAAACCGGCAAGATGATTGTGAATCTGAGTTGCGAGCCTGCATTTGCCAAGCTACTCCAGGACGTCGTCACTTAACCTCATATACATTGACATTCCCCACCTGACGCCCTTAAAGGGTCACTGCTTTCATTCCCCTATGATATCGTAAATTTGTTCTGATTGCAACCTTTTTGAGCGTATTGTCACGAATCTTCCGACAATTGGGCGCTTTCTCTGTACTGCAAAGGCACACTATCTTGTTTTTTTAACAAGTTTCTGCACGACCACCTTCATAACTGCTGCGACAGGAAGATGTTGCGGTTTGTTTTGAATTTTGAGTTTTGGTCATTTGAATTTGTTTCGGATTTCGGATTTAGTGCTTCGGATTTGGTTGCGGGTGAGCGAAGCGAAGCCGCACGAAAGTCCTCTGTGGCAAGAATTTGGTGGGCAGTGCCCACCCTACGAGTTTGCCGATTATCGGCATATAGCGATGCAGACAATGAGGGGGCGGTTGTTCCGTATCTTCTACCGGTTGCAGCCATCCCCAAGCCTTCAGCAGGCTCAGGCGGGGCGCTGCGCTTGAGGCTGCCACCTGTCGTTATAGGTTTTTATCCCGGCGCTTACCAGGCTGTGTCGCAATTAGGATTTTGCGTCTTTCGCCCCTGATTTGGGGCAAAAAACGAAGGTCATCATTCCGATTTCGGTGTATTTTTGCCATTGTGACACAGCCTCTACGCTTGGGGCTTGTATTTGGAATCATTGTGCGTGGAGTTCGAACGGCTTGAATAGTCCGTACGCCACTGTGCTGTACTGTTGGCCGGGGGGCGGGCCGGTTTCGGGGCCGTTTTGGAACATTCCGGGCCAGGCGGAGCCGAGGGGCGGGTTTCCGTGATGGGGGCCGAGGGTGTTCTTGAGTGTGCCGACGACCACGACCTCGACGGTGTTCAGGCCGAGTTTGACAGACTTAGTGACATCACATTCCCAGGGCTGTCGGTAGATGCGTCCGGCGTCTTTGCCGTTGACCGTGACTCTGGCGACGCTGCCGTACCAGTTGGGCAGGCGGACGTAGTATTTCCCGGCGGTCTGAGCGATTATGAATTCCTGTTTGTATGAGACGCCTTCTGCGTAGAACGGGCAGCCCTGGCGGTCCCAGCCGATGGCCCGCATGCCGCTGCCGTCCGGTGCGGTGACGTGTGCATCGGGGCGTCCGAGGGTGGTCGGCTGCGGCGGCGCGATGACGAAGCCTGAATCGGCGGCTTTTAGCGTGAAGTCGCCGAGGACGTAGGCCGATTCGATCTCATGGTAGATTGTCATTGGAGAGGCCTTGATGGTGACGGTATTCTCGCCGGACTTGGCGGCGGAGGTGATGTTGATCTTTCCGAAGGCCTTATCGAGCCACCACGAATCCTTCCGTGCGGAGACGGGTGTGCCGTTGCAGGTGATAGTGTAAAGGTCGGGTCGTTCGATTACGATGTGGAGCGGCTTGGGGACGTTGCCTTCTATGGTGAAGCGGTAGGCGGCTTCAAAGCCGCTGCCGGGCGGGAATGTCCTGGTGATCAGCTCGTCGCGGAACTGGACGGCGGAGTCCCAGGGGTTGCGGTCCATACCGTTCTTCTGGAAGGCGAATTGATTTGCGCGGTAGAAATAGATGTTCTTTTTAATTTCGCCGGCGGCGGTAATATCGACGAAGTCTATTGTCAGGACATTCGGCGCGATGCGTTTGACGTCCGGTTTGGCGATTGCCGGGATGAGTGTTGTTTTCGGCTCTTCTTTTGGTGCGGATTGGCCGGGCTTTTCGGAGAGGAAGAGGAGGAGGCTTCCGCATTGGGGTAAGTTGAAATAGGCTTTCAGGCCGGCGTTGTCCGCTGTGAATGAGTACGGAGCGATTTTGCCTGTTTCGAGATTCCATTCTTCGATGCTCTTTGCATCCGATTCGATGGAGCCGGTCATGGGGGAGTCTATGCTGGTATTGGTTAGGAAGAGGAGCTGGCCGTCTTTTAATTTTCTTCTGTGGTGGAATAGATTGCCAGTCTGGCCGCGATCTATTTTGACTGCGAAGGGGTCGTTCGAGGCGGCGTAGAGCGTTTTGACGAGTTCGGTCTTGTCTATCTTCTTCCAGGATGCGTTTTGGGATGCTGTTATGGCGCGGTTCGAGGGTATGCCTTCGATTAAGGACGGGGGTGCGCCGCAGCAGAGGACTTTTCCGCCTGCTTTGGCATACGCTTCGAGAAGCTCTATAGTCTTGCCGTTTAGGTTCTCTGTTAAAGGCGGGAGGATGACTGTTTCGTATGCGCGTTGGCCGATTTTGAAGGCCGGGCCGTTGACGGAGCCGTGTCGGGCAATAATGTCCTCGCAGCCGAGGTCGAACTCGACCTGGCTTTTGGCCATCGTGGTTAGCAGATTCTGAAACTCGCTGCCGATCTTGTTGAGGTGATTGCCGTCGGTCTGATACATCCAGGCTGTCGTTGTCGGCTCGATGAGGAGTATGGAGTTGATCTGCTCACCAGTGGAGAGTGCGGCGGAGAGGCGGGTGAAGTAAGAGGCGAGGAGGTGGTAATCCTGCCACCAGGGCTCGTGGTATGAGAATGATTGCGGGTGGTCGCGTTTTCGTGCGCCGCGGATTGTGATGTATGAGAGGTGCTCGTCGAGGGTATTGACGCCGAGGACGTAGAGCCAGTCGCCGATGCGTTTCATATCTTCGAATCGGAGGTCCCAGCCGCCGGCACCATAGGCTTCACAGAGGGTTCGTTGGCGGCTGAGCTGGTTGGCGACGCTGGAGAGCTCGAGGACTGCGCGGACGTTGCCGAACTGGGCCTGCGCGCCCTCGTTATACTGGTTCATAAGCGTATCGATTGCGGGTCGCTGGTGCCAGGCGTACATAGCCATATTGTCGGGTCCGTGGCTTGCGTCGGGCCAGCCGTGCTCCCAGTAATGGCCGGTGAATTCGAGATTGTGCTTTTCGCAATACTCGTAGCAGGGTTTGGCCCAGCGGTCGATGAACTGTTCGAGGAGGAGCTGCTGATAGTTGTGGCGGACGCGCTTCCAGTCTCCGATGGGTTGAATGAGGCCGGGCATAAGGTCGGTGAGGTCGTATCCCCAGCGTTTTTTGAAGTCGGTGCGGAGGTTAGTTGACCAGTGCAGTCCGCCGGCGGGCGCGAGGTGCGGCTCGTCGGTGAACCAGCCCGGCAGGCGTTTGCCGAAATGGTCTCCCAGCTCGCGGCGGTATGCCTCCATCGTAATTTCGATGAATTTTTCGGTTACGCCGGGGTGGAGCAGATCGACGTAGAATTTTCCGCCGAACCAGCCGCCGGTGGGCGCCAGGCGGATGGATGCAACGAGGTATCGGCCTTCGGGCAGGGGCTGGCCGGCTCTGGCCTTTTCGGTGACGTTTTCGAAGGCGTTGTCGGTCAGGCTATAGACGGCGAGGATGTCGTCTGCGGGCTTGGGCGCCTGCTTGACCTCGGCGAAGTGCAGGCCGAGGCCGCGGGATTCGGGCATTGCTTCGGGTACGAGTCCGCCTGCAAAGCCGGAGGGGTAGGAGTTTTCGTCGTAAATCCATACGTTCATATCGAGTTTCTCGGCCTCTTTCAGGGCGACTTTCCAGAGTCGGAACCAGTCGTCGGAGAGGTACGGCGTCGTCAGGCCGGGGCGAGGATGGACGAAGACCTGCTTTACCTTCTGGGCGGCGAGGTCGCGCATCGTTGAGATGATCTGCTCTTCGGTGAGCATGTCGTTCCAGACCCAGAGCGGGACGGAGCTGTACTGGCGGGGCGGGTCGGCGAAGATGGCCTTGAGGGCTGTCGAATCGGCGGCCTGGGTTGATCTGGCAGTATCGGCGAGCTTGAGCTGTCTGCAGCCACAGACAGGCAGAAGACTGAACGCCGCGATGCTTGCGAGAGTTACTGTGCGTTGGTTCATTGCATTTACCTCGAATGATAAGCGAATTTCTTGCCGGAACAAGTCAGGTTATCCATACGGCACCAATTATTCTGTTGTCTGGGGGAGAAAGTGCAAGGGGAATTTTGGAAATTTAGACTCAGCGTTTGTCGGGGGCGGTTTGCAGGTACTGTGAGATGGTTTCTGCGACGATTTTGTGGCCGAGGGGCGTCCAGTGCTGGTCGTAGGTGAAATAGGCCTGGGCGCCTTGGGCTATTATCCGGCGCAAAGGCTCGGTAAGGCTGATGAATTCGATTGATTCGGTGCGGCAAAAATCTCGGACGGCGGACTCCTGGACATCGAGCCGGGACAGGAGGACGTCGAGCAATTTGTCGGCGGGGGGGAGCTTATTCTCCTTGAGGGCCATAAATGCGAGGAGCTGCTCCGGCGAGACCGTTTTGGTGATAAGCGGCAGGAGGACGTGGGGCTTGTCGGGGGCGTAAGCAATTATCAGGCGGATGTCTTTTTCGGCGGATATTTTTTTGATTTCGCGCAGGGCGGCGAAGGTTTTCTTCGCGCCTTTTTCGCCGAGGAATTGGCGGTCAGTGACAAAGTGTTCCAAGAGGCTTTTGACTTTGAATGTGTAGTACTTGCCGCCCGGCCCTTCGGGGACGGCTACGGGCAGCCAGGAGATGGGATTTGTAGATTGGTCGGGCGGGTCGTGGGCCGTGTTCTCGTCGGGGTTTGCGGGCTTGTTTGTGTCGGTGGTCGGGCGAGCGGCGGCAGCCGAGCCGAAGCAGCGAATAAGGAGGTTTTTAAGGGCATTGCGGAGCGGCGATGTCTTGAAATAGTCCTCGGTTTGGTTTGAGAGGCTGTTGGCTTCCTCGAAATTGCTTTCGCGGAAGTCATTTCCTTCATAGAGGAGGCAAAGGGCAGTCTTAGGGGACAGTTCAGGGCCGAATTTTTTGAGGGTTTCGAGATAGGTTCCGGGGTGGCCGGAGGACATGCCGAGGTTATAGACCGTCAGATTGCTTTTTTGTGCGAGCAGGGCGGGCCAGGCGTCGTCGTCGGTGACCTTGGAGCCTTCGGCGAACGAGTCGCCCAGGACAACGACGTCATATCGTTCGAGGTCGGTCTTGTTTCGGAAGCCCCTTTTGTCGGTGGTCAGGGTGTATTCGATGTCGGGGTAGCCGGGCGGGGTCCTGGGATAGAGGAATGCCTCTTCGGGGACGTCTTTTGCGGTTCCGGCCTGGATGGTGTTGGGGGGGCGGTGAAAATAGGTTTGCTCGGCGACGTATCGTTTGGGAAGGACGAGGCGCGCGACAATGTCCATAACTATCAGCGAAACAAGGACGGAGAGTGATATGGCGATGACCTTGAACCTGCGCTCTTTTTCGTTTCTCTCGCTGGCCCAGGTCAGATACAGCATTGCGGCGCTGATTGGAATGAGGAAAAACAGGACCGTGAAATGGCCGAGGCTGTATCGCCCGAGCAGGACATCGCGGTTCTGGGCGATGAGGTAGGCAACGTTGCTTGGGATAATCCACAGCAGGGCGTTAGCCAATAGTATGATGACGGTTGTAATCCATTTGGCTTGCCTGGATTTCAAGGCGGCCTTGATATTCATACACGTCCTTTCAGGGGCGAATGCCTCTTGTCGCCGGGTTAGGCCTGCAAAGCGCGTTGCCGCGGACGAGCAGACGGGCGACAAGCATACACGGCCCGCGGTGATAAGGCAAGCGGCAGAGGCGCAGATTCGTCGTCGCGGTTAGTTAGCGCGTGGCGGCGATGTGTTGAGCTCGGTGATTTTGCCGTCGTCGGTGATGATCAGGTCGCTGCCCTTTTCGTCGGCGATGCGGAGGTACAGGCCCCAGCCTCCGGCTGCCTGCGAGACTTCGACGATTAGGGTGTTCTGCCCGGGGGCGAGCCGGGCGCCGGTGGATTCCGAGTCTATTGCAGCAGGGCGGAGGGCCAGGACTTCGGTAATAAGCTTGCCGTTCAGCCATACGCGCAGTGCGTCGTCGCTGCCGGTGAAGATTTGGATTTCGCGCGGGTCATCGCTGACGAAAGTTCGGACGACGTATGCGGCGGTGCTTTCTCGCGGACCATCGGTGAAGTGTGTCAGGAAATCGACGTAAGCCGTTTCGGAGGTTGACAGTTCGGCGGATGCGGCGGATGCGGCGATGTCCTGGAGCTTTTTGTCGTCGATGGGTGCGAAGGAGCCGGCGTCATCCCAGGGAGCGATGAGGGAGGCGAAGCGCCAGGAGCGGACGAAGGGTCCTGGCATTAAATCCGCGAGAGAGACGGTCTTTGTGAGTCCCTGGCTGTCGATGATTCGCAGGACGGGGTCCTCGCCGGTTGAGTATTTTGCAAATTCGGCCATAGGGACATCCACCCGCCGGGGCGGGGGCTGGTTGTAGTCGATAGTGACGGCGGCGGCGGCGCCTGCCTCAGTCGCGATTATGATGCCGCCGATGCCGTTGTCGGAGCAGACCCGGATGGCGCGGGAGTCATCGTCGGTTGTAACGACGATTTTGTCCTGCTCATTGTAATCTTTAGCATCGAGGGCGAACCAGCGGTTGAACTTGAGCCAGGCGGCGCTAGGCGGGTCCCAGCGGGCGACTTGGCTTTCGCTGAATTCGTAAGACTTGTCCTGGTGGGCATGAGGAGGCTCAATAAGGGTGAAGACGCGGTTGAACATGTCAAACCCGCGGGTCATAATGTCGTGCGGGAGGGTGCTGTGGGGCAGGTCGAAGGTATGCCCCAGCTCGTGCAGGGCCGCGCCTATGGTCGTTGATGCGGTGGCCCAGAAGGTGTGCCTTCCGACGGAGTCGCTGAAGAACTTAGTGGTGTCGATGATTGTTGTGTCCATAAAGGTCTTTTGTGCGTCGGCGATGGTGCTGGGCCAGGTAAAGAGGTTGGCGCCTCCGAACAGGGCGAGCGAGCCGCCGCCGAGTGCGGTGTGGGCGTAGGTTTCCTTTGTTTCCGGGTCGAAGCGGGTGAAGGCGGGGATGACGAGGTCCTTGGCTCGGCGGCTGGGATATTGGCGTCGAATCAGCTGCCCGGCGTAATCCCAGAGGGCCAGGCCGTCCATTTTGTGATAGCGCTCGGCTGGGTCGTCAGCCTTGAGAACGTGGACGCCGACCCGGCCTGCTTCGTCGAGCTCGAGATTGAAGGTGACGCGGCCGAAGCCGAGGTCGTACATTCGCTCGGCGGTGAAGGTCTGCATCAATTTGGCTGCGGTGTCGAGCTTGTCGCGGTAGTCCTGCGGGTCGTTTTCGACGGGGGTCTGGTATTCGGCGGCGCCTGTGTTGTCGGTGAGGTAGAAGATGCGGACGATGTACGGATTGGTCTGCGGCTTGTAGTTCAGCGTCAGGGCAAGCTCATCTTCGCCCGAGCGGATGAGCAGTCTATTGGGGCCGGGGACAAGCTCGGTGAGGACCTTGAAATTGCCTTTATGCGCCAGGCCTTCCATTCTTCGGGTGCTTAGGTTCGACGATTTGTTGATAATCGTAACCGAATCGGCGTTTGGGTCGGCCAGAGTCCCCCGGATAAGGGGCACGGGGTAGCGAATTGTCGTACCGTCTGTGTAGTTGGCCAGTTGAATCGCCGGGCGGGCGGATTCGGCCGGAGAGTGCCCCTCTGCAAGAGCTGCGCCGACCGGCGCAAAGGCAAAGCAAACGATGATTGAAACGGTTGCGGCGATTGACAGCTTCTTCATTGTGTTTGTCCAGAGGTTGGCCTTCGAGTAAAAGGCTGCGGTATCTGTCGTGGTCAGACAACACGGCGATGTTGTCCTTTTGCGTTTTCTTGCGGCATTCATACGACGAAAGCAGAAACGAAGTCGAGATAGTCCGTTGCGCCCGGTCTGCGGTCGGAGTGCCTGTGGACGGACTGGAGGACGGTTCGCAGGCCGTCCCGCCAGATGTCATCCGGAACGTCGCTGCGCAGCAGTCGGATGTTCTCGATGGCGTCGCTCAACGCTTTGGCGCGTGGGTCCTCCGGGACGGCGGTGTCATTCATGGCCGATAGCAGGGCGTCGGCGACGAACCGGTCGTCGATGCTGTGGTCGTCACGGTAGCACGTGATTAGGGCGAACTCTATGTTTTGAAGGACATCGAGGTGGTCGCGGGACATGCGTTTCATCAGTTTGTGCGCGCCGGACATCAGCCCTGAGCTTCCTTTCAGGGCCATCCGGCGGACGTTAGCCATTTTCTGGAGCTTGCGTTTGCGTTTCACCCGCTTTGTCTTTGACATAGTAAGGATTCCTTTCCCAGAGGAGTCATTTTTATGCTCGCCTGCTTACCACAGGCGATCTATTGCCCCTTTTGTTGCTGCTTGTTCTCAGTTCCATTGGGACTTCCAACAGTGTCCGTTGATCGGCCCGGCCAATTTCGGGACCGCATATCATTCTGTGTAATAGAATACACGGATTGCCAAGCAAAGTTAAGTACATTGGGGCGGAAATTTCTTTGTTCTGATTTTCTTGAGGACTATGAGCTGGGTGGTCGTGCCGACGACCGCTAAACGGGGTGGAGGAAATCTTGTTGGCGATTGGGCGAGGTCGCCGATTGCAGGGCGGATCCCTTCGACAAGCTCTGGACAGGCTCTTCAGCTTCGCCTCACGCTGGCACCAGGAAGGTCGGGGCTATGGATTCCTGCTTCCGCAGGAATGACAGCCTGCATTAGGTTTTCTCGAAGGTGAATTTGTGTGCGTGGGCGTCGATTTTTATTTTGTCTCCGTCAGTGAATTTGCCGGCGAGCAGTTCGGAGGCGAGGGGGTTTTCGAGCCGCTGCTGGATTGTTCGCTTGAGGGGCCTTGCGCCGAAGGCTGGGTCGTAGCCCTCGTCCATAATCTGGGTGCGGGCTGCGTCGGTGAATTCGAGGTCGATATTGCGGCCTTTCAAACGGTCGGCGAGGTAGGCGAGCTGGATATCGACGATCTGCCGCAGGTGGTCCTTGGTGAGCATGTGGAAGACGATCACTTCGTCGATGCGGTTGAGAAATTCGGGCTTGAAGACCTGCTTGAGGACTTCCTTGACGTGGGCCTCGATTTCCCAGTCGGCGCCGGACTCTTCGGTGATCTGCTGGATCTGCTGGCTTGCGATGTTGCTGGTCATAATGATGACGGTGTTTTTGAAATCGACGGTTTTGCCTTTACCGTCGGTGAGCCGGCCGTCGTCGAAGACCTGGAGCATGACGTTGAATACGTCGGGGTGGGCCTTTTCGATTTCGTCGAGGAGGATCACGGAATAGGGCTTGCGGCGGACGGCTTCGGTGAGTCGGCCTCCTTCTTCGTAGCCGACGTAGCCGGGCGGCGCGCCGATGAGCCGGGCGACGGAATGTTGCTCCATAAATTCGCTCATATCGATGCGGACCATAGCGTGGGGGTCGTTGAAGAGGAAGTCGGCGAGCGCCTTGGACAGCTCGGTCTTGCCGACGCCGGTTGGGCCGAGGAAGAGGAGCGTCCCTATCGGGCGGTTCGGGTCGCCCAGGCCGGAGCGGTTGCGGCGGACCGCGTTGCACAGCGCGGCGACGGCCTCATCCTGGCCGACGATGCGCCTGCGGATGCGGTCTTCCATTTTCATCAGGCGTTCGCGCTCGCCGCTGAGGAGCCGGGCGACGGGGATGCCGGTCCATTTGGCGACGACCTGCGCGATGTGCTCCTCGGTGACTTCGTTGTGGAGTATTTTGCCGTTGCCGGACTTGGCGAGGACGGCCTCTTTTTGCTCAAGCTCTTTTTTGAGGTTGGTGATTGTCTCGTATTTGAGCCGGGCGGCGGTTTCGAGGTCGCCTTTGCGCTGGGCGTCTTCGAAGCGGGTATGGGCGTATTCGATCTCCTGCCTGAGCTGCTTTATCTGGTCGATGTCGCCTTTTTCGCTCTCCCAGCGGGCGGTAAGACTCTTGTCCTTTTGCTGGAGGCCGGCCAACTGCTTTTCGGTGTTTTTGAGCCGTTCCTTGCTCGCGTCGTCGGTCTCTTTTTTGAGCGCCTCGCGTTCGATTTGAAGCTGGAGGATCTTTCTGCGGATGCCGTCGAGCTCCGCGGGAAGGGAGTCGTTTTCGATTCGCAGTTTTGAAGCGGCCTCGTCCATCAGGTCTATCGCCTTGTCGGGGAGCCATCGGTCGGTTATGTAGCGATTTGAGAGGGTTGCGGCGGCGACGAGCGCCGCGTCGGTGATTCGGACGCCGTGATGGGTGTCGTAGCGGGCTTTGAGGCCGCGGAGTATGGCGATTGTCTCTTCGACGCTGGGCGGGTCGATGGTGATGGGCTGGAAACGGCGTTCAAGGGCGGCATCCTTTTCGACGTACTTTCGGTATTCGTCGATGGTGGTCGCGCCGATGCACCGCAGCTCGCCTCGGGCGAGAGAGGGTTTTAGCAGGTTTCCTGCATCGACGGCGCCTTCGGCCTTGCCTGCGCCGACGACGGTGTGGAGCTCGTCGATAAAGAGTATTATCTGTCCCTCGGCGGCGATGACTTCCTTTAGGACGGCCTTGAGGCGGTCCTCGAATTCGCCTCTGAATTTTGTGCCGGCGATGAGGGCGCCCATATCGAGGGCGATGATTTTTTTGTTTTTGAGGCCCGTGGGGACATCGCCGGCGACGATTCGCTGGGCGAGGCCCTCGACGATGGCGGTTTTGCCGACGCCCGGTTCGCCTATGAGCACGGGATTATTTTTGGTTCGGCGGTTGAGCACCTGCATACATCGGCGGATCTCTTCGTCTCTGCCGATGACGGGGTCGAGCTTTCCTTTCTGCGCCAGGTCGAGCAGGTCGATGCCGAAACGCTCGAGGGCCTTGTACCTGGCCTCGGGGCTCTGGTCGGTGACCTTTTCGCCGCCGCGGAGGTCTTTGAGGGCGTTTTCAATCTGGTCGGGGGTGATAGAGTTTAAGCTCAGGATTTCCTTGGCATCGCTGTCTATCGAGGCCAGCGAGATCAGCAGGTGCTCGACGCTGAGGTAGTCGTCGCCCATTTTGTCGGCCCGGTTCTGCGCATCGAGGACGACCTGGCTGAGGGCCGGGTCGGGCATAAGCTGCACGCCGCCGGGAGCGGTCCCCTGGGGGAGGCGGTTTAGCTCGGTCTCAGTCATCTGGTTTATGCGCGCGACGTTGGCCCCGATCTTTTTGAGAACCATCACGGCCATTCCGTCATCGTCGCTGCACAGGGCGCTTAGCAGGTGCAGGGGCGTGAGGACTGTGTGCGACTTGGCCATCACAATCTGCTGAGCCGTCGCCAATGCCTCCTGGGCCTTTAATGTAAATTTGTCGAATTTCATAGCCAAATCCCTATCATCAGTCGTACACAGTACGCGTGTATTCACACTCAAGAAGACAATTGAGCAAACAGCGTGCCGGGACGTCGCTAAAACCGTAACATTAGCGATGGCAAGTAGTTATAATTCCACTGTGTTATCCAAGGCGTGCCATTTTGGCAGGACTGACACTTGATGGATAGGTGGTAAGACCGAGGAATGATGTCTGAAGTGTTGGACCCTCAGTGAGCAGGAAGACTTCAGTGGTGGGAGTCATTCACTTTCTCTGATGAGCTTATAAAGCTTTATGTTCCTGATTCCGATGTTCTCATAGTCGGCGGTATCATCGAATTCGATAAGACAGACCGTGTTGTCGGCCATAGGTTTTGCGGCTATTGGTCGGCATTTGAGCCCTGGGAAATACTGCGTGGCGAATTTCACAAGATTTGCGACCTGGAACCATCCCAATTTGTCCCGCTCATCGGGACTTTTGGCTTCGGTTGGGAGAATGTATTCTGCTCCATCCTCATCCACGCCGACGTAGAGGTCATCTATTTCGATCTGACCCTCTCCAGGGATAGTCGTTCGAATATGGGACTGCAAATGAAAGCAGGTTACACCTGTGAATATGTCAATTAGTCGGTTGTATCTTATTGCCGAGAGGAGGCCCTGTTCATCGTTGGTTGTGTACTTTTGGACGATTTCGGGCAGTGCGTTCAGGATTTCTATGTGAGCGAGGCCTTGCTGGATTTTGACGAAAGGTTCCCTTGTTGTTTTGGCGAATGCAAACTTGCCTTTTCCCTCTGGCACCAATATCCAATTGCCGGTTTTCAAGATTGCATCCGGCAGGGCTTTTCGAGTACGATACGTATAGACAACATCCGGCGGGTTTCTCAGGTCCAGCTTCAACCTTCGCGCTGTGTCAACTAATTCATCCTTGGTGAAATCCAATTTATCCTTTGTTTTGCTGGACTTGAGTTTCTGTTTGAAGAGGGCCGTGACGATCTTGTCGTAGTCTTCGAGATTTGCATTTTTTGCCATTACTCTCTCCTATTTGTTTTCGAGGATTAGGACGTTCTCGTCGATTTGCATCTTAGTTGCCGTTGCAGCCCTAGTCCTCCAGAGGACTATGCTGTTGATTTTGTAGCCGAGTGATTCGGCAATTTCCGCCAACAGCTCCGCCGTGGGGATATGGACTCTGAAGAAGGACATCTGGTCGCCGACCACGTATGCCAGCTTGCAATTCTCAGCCAAGAAGGGTTTTAAGGTCTTAAAATGTCTGTACATGCCGCCGAAGTAGTGAAGGACGATTTTCCTATAATGCTTTTCGAAGCCTGACGTTTTGTTCAAGTCAAGCCTTTTCTGCTCGATCTCTTCGGCTATGGAAGTGATCCTCGGGAATCTACGGACGTATTGGTCGTCGGTATCTGAAGCGAAAACGTTTCTTGAATTACTTCGTAACAGTTTCTCTTTAATGCTCCTCAGCTCTCGTTTGCTCCGTATAAAGTCCAGCAGGACACTTTCCAATCTAGTGCTCCGCGTATAGTCTTTCTCGTTTGGATAAGGGGGCGATGTTATAACTGCATCTATGCCGGAGCGCAGGCTTTGGGGCAAGTATTTATCGAGTTGTCGTGCGTCGCCATAGATAATGTGCGCCTGTCCGATGAGCTTTGTTCTTTGCACGTCGCCGATCATGCCTTCTGCAATATTCGTGAAGGCTGTAAGGGATTCTATGTCACTTTTGGGCTTTGTTCGACCCACTTCCGGGCCGAAGCGAACATTACCTGCATCTTTGACAATGAAAGTGGCGAGCGCCAGCAGAAAGAAATTCCTTATCGTTTCGTTCTCAATTCGTTGTATTATCGCCCTGATCACAAGGACCTTTTGCAGTGGTTTCGCGGAGATGAATCCTTCTGGAATTACTTCTCTCTGCTGCTCAGGCAAATCCGTTACATTGTAAATAGTAACCGGCATTAGTTTTGTCTTGTAGGCAAACAAATCTTCCTGAAGTTCGACAATTCCGTGATATCTATATGAAGCTCTCATAGAACTATGTATGTACGCCAAATATTCGCGCAGCATTTCCGGCTCGTAGTCCGTATAGGTCTTGACTCTGGAGGCAAAAGCCGCTATAGGGTTAGCCTCCAAGGCATAGGACGAAATTCCATTCTTAAGAGCTTCAACCGGCGTAGTCCCCGTCCCACAGAAGGGGTCAAATATGACGTCATCTTCGGTAACGCCAAATCTCTCGGCGTACTCTCTCACAAGGTGCGGAGGATACCCGAGCACAAACTGATACCAGTTGTGAATTGCCAAATCGTTAGATTGGATTCTATTTCGTTCAGTGTTCGCAAGTGTCTGAGTGTTGGCCACGCTTGTTATCTCTCTTCTTTGTGAGAATCTGATCTCGAATACTGCGGGTCGGGGCAACACGCTACGTTATTCCTCCCCATACAATAGCTATGACGTAAGTCTCCGTCAAATCAAAAGTCCATAGCTTCCACCACCTGTCCGGCGTCGGCCCCGAGCGTCAAGTGGGAGAATCCTCAATGGGGCGGAATTCTATTCGTGTCTGTAGATGTCCCAGGCGAGGTAGTTTCCGAGGGCCTCGGTGATTGCGTCGGCCTTCTGGGAGAGGTTGACGGCGACGTGGTGCTCGAAGCCCATTCTGCAGACGTACTGCATCAGGTCCTGGAGGTTCTGGATTTTGATTACGCCGTATCCGCCGAAGGTGTCGAGCTTGTCGTTCGTGAACTCGCCCTGGCCGACGTAGGCGGCGATAACGCCGGAGTCATCGTCGGTGGTGGTTCTGCAGAAGGTGGCCTTGTTGGGCGCTATTCTGCCGACGACGGTCCCGTAGGTGCTGTCCTTGCCGACTGCGCCGGCGATGATTTCCTGATAGTCCATCTTTGAGGTCTTGAAGAAGGACCTGGGCAGGTTGGAGCAGTGGAAGAGGACGCACTTGTCGGCCTCGGCGGCGTAGTTGTTGTTCCAGTCGAGAAGCGCGCTGGGCGTGCCGGAGGCGAGCTGGAGGATGTACATCGCGAGCAGGCCCGTGATATCGACCTCGCAGGCGCTGGGCAGCAGCGACTCGCTCATCATGCTCATAAGCGTGCACGGGACGACGCCAAAGAATTCTTCGAGGCTTGTCCAGCACTGGACGGCGGTGCCGGCCAGGTCGTTCTGTTTGACCCAGCGGTCGAGGACAAGGCCGAACTTGGCCATCTTCAACAGGCAGTCGGCGGGGATTGATTCGGTCGAGATATATTTTTGAATGGCGTTCAGTTTTCCCTTGACGGCCCTGTCGTTGTCGGTGAGGCGGCCGACCATGCCGAGGATTTCGGAGAGGTCTATTGTCTGGACGGAGATGCCCGATAGTTCGAGGATTTTCTCGCTGAAGCGGACGGTATTGAAGGCGTTGGGCCTGGCGCCGACGGCCCCGAAGCGGACATTCTTGAGACCTTTGAGGATTCTACAGACGGATGCGAAGTCGTCGAGGTCCTGCTTGAATTCGGCGGAGGCGGCCTCGATGGTGTGCGAGGCGGTCAGCGTGAACGGGATTCCAGCCTGTCGCAGGTTGTTGCAGACGCTGATTTTGCCGCAGAAGGAGTCGCGGCGGTCGGCGCTGGACATCTTGCCCTGGGTGTCCGGCTCGGCGTGGATGAGGATTGGGACGTCAAGGCCGGAGAGCTTGATGGTATCCGCGACGCCCTTTTCGTCGCCGAAGTTGGGCAGCGTGACAATTATGCCGTCGATCTTGCCGCTGTTCTGTGCGAAGAGTTCGGCGCACTTCTTGGCGTCGTCGTAGGTCTCGACTGCGCCGTACTTGGTCTGCTGCATCGACAGGGCGACGGAGTTGAAGCCGTATTTTCCGAGCACATCGAGAATGTCTTTTCGTCCCTGCTTTGCCACGGTGTCCGGGAAGAAGCCGCGGTTGCCGACGATTACTGCAAATGTTGTCTTTTTCATTTTCGTATTCTCCTGTATCCGTGCGCTATTGCACAAAATCTTATTTGCGAGCCGGATGTTTCGCTTTATTTGGCATGACGGCTCTGCGAATCATTTGTTACAAAGCATCAGGTTCTCTGGCCGTAATAGGCGTCTTTTCCGTGCTTACGCAAATAGTGTTTATCGAGCAGGGCCTTGCTGATTGGGTCTTGCCCGGGGTTTATCGTTATTGTGGCGAGCGCCATTGCGGCGATCTGCTCCAATACGACCATTGATTCAACAGCAGCGGCGGCGGTTCTGCCCCAGGTGAACGGGCCGTGGTTGGCGACGAGCACAGCGGGGAAGTGCATCGGGTCCATACCTGCAAACCGCCGGACAATCATCCTGCCGGTGTTCAGCTCGTAGTCGCTCTTTATTGTGTCTTTGGTCATTACCTCGGTGAGGGGTACGGGTCCGTAGAAGAAGTCGGCGTGGGTGGTGCCGAAGCAGGGGATTTCCCGGCAGGCCTGCGCCCACGCGGTCGCGGCGGGTGAATGAGTGTGGCATACGCCGCCGATAGCATCAAAGTTCCTGTAAAGCTCAAGATGAGTCGGAGTATCCGATGATGGCTTGAAGCCGCCTTCGAGGATGTTTCCATCGAGGTCGAGCAAGACGATTTTTTCGGGGGCCAGGTCGTGATAAGCGACGCCGCTGGGCTTTATCCCTACGACGCCGGCGGAGCGGTCTATTGTGCTGACGTTGCCCCAGCTATAAATGACGAGGTTATGCTTAGGCAACTGGATGTTGGCGTCGCAAACGGCTTTTCTAAGTTCCTCGTGCATAATGGATTTTTCAGGCGTTGACGCTGTCTTTTATGTTGAGCAGGTCCTTCATTACGCTGCCCAATTTCCCGGCTGAATCGCGCAGGCCGAAGGCGTCGTGGAGCTGTTTATAA
The DNA here is from genome assembly GCA_964354365.1 of uncultured Pirellulales bacterium. Classification (GTDB taxonomy): domain Bacteria; phylum Planctomycetota; class Phycisphaerae; order Sedimentisphaerales; family Anaerobacaceae; genus CAYGZM01. Next base: position 379 of record CAYGZM010000007.1, on the reverse strand, counting down.
AGCGAATAGAGCCGTTGATATACCTTGTGGTTTTCGGCGACGGGTTTATAGGTGATGTCCTTAATCCCACACATTGCGGCCTGGGCGTCCGCGAATTTGTCGTAGCCGCCTGCCTGTGGACCCGCGACGACGGCCCCTGCGATAGCGGCGCCGAGCGCGCAGCTCTGAGCGGAGCGAGATATCTTCATCTCACGCGCGGTGACGTCGGCGTAAATTTGCATAAGCAGGGGGTTCTTTTCGGCGATTCCGCCGCAGTTGATTACCTCGGAGACCTCGACGCCGTACTCCTCGAACCTGTTGATGATTGTCAGAGCGCCGAATGCGGTTGCCTCAATCAGTGCCCGGTAAATCTCCTCGGGCTTAGTATGGAGGGTCTGGC
>CAYGZM010000006.1:0-62903 GCA_964354365.1 uncultured Pirellulales bacterium | reverse complement strand
ATTTCACCCAACTTGAGGTTTTCGCCACGAGTTAGAGAATTAATTGAAACGGTTTTCTATGGGCTTTTCACCGCATAGCAAATGGCTAAACCGCACTATGTCCGCCAATCTTTTACAACATACTAACAGCGCCGTTATTGACGAAAGCGTGCAAACAGAGTACTCTGATGCGCAGTTAACGCTACTTTGTTTATAGGTGCTCTTTAGCGAGACTTTCGGATGCTCAAAAGAACGCATAATTGTGGGCAGCTTCGGCTGGATGACGCCGGCAGGCAGGTGACACTTGCCGGGTGGGTGCAATCTTATCGTGATCACGGCAACCTGGTCTTCTTCGACTTGCGGGACAGAGAAGGCCTCACGCAGCTTGTCTTCAATCCGGAAAGCCAGCCGGACGTGCACAAGCTGGCGCGGACCGTTCGCTGCGAGTGGGTTGTCGCTGCGCATGGGATGGTCCGGCCTCGCGGCGAGGGACTCGAAAATCCCAAGCTGGCAACCGGCCAGATAGAGGTCCTGGTTGAAGAGCTGCAGATTCTCAATGCCGCCAAAACCCCGCCCTTTGAGATTACCGAGGCGGAGAAAACCAACGAGGAAATCCGGCTGACCAGCCGTTATATCGACCTGCGAAGGCCCGAAATGCAGCAGAGGCTCAAAATACGCCACAAAGTCACCACCCTTGTCCGCGACTACTTCGACAAATTGGGCTTCTGGGAAATCGAAACGCCGATGCTGGCCAAGAGCACCCCGGAAGGCGCAAGAGATTTCCTCGTGCCAAGCAGGCTCGTCCCGAACAGCTTCTACGCCCTGCCCCAGTCGCCGCAGCTCTTCAAACAGATCCTGATGGTCGGCGGCATCGAGAAATACTTCCAGATAGTGCGTTGTTTTCGCGATGAGGACCCGCGGGCCGACCGCCAGGCCGAGTTCACCCAAATCGATGTCGAAATGAGCTTCGTCGATACCAATGACGTTATCGCCGTTCACGAGAACATGGTGGCGCGGGTCTGGAAAGAGGTCCTCGGCATAGACGTACAGGTCCCCATTCGCCGGCTGACGTACCAGCAGGCGATGGCCGATTATGGAATCGACAGGCCCGACCTGCGATTCGATATGAAGCTCAAAGACATAAGCGACCTTGCCAGGCAAAGCACCTTCAAGGTGTTCACATCCACCATCGAAAACGGCGGAGTAGTCAAGGGCCTCTGCGCCCCGGCAGGCGAGAAATACTCCAGAAGCGATATCGAAAAAACCCTTACAAATTTCGTCGCCGACTACGGCGCAAAAGGACTCGCCTGGTTCAAGGTTAAGCGGGAAAACAACGCCACCGCTCTTATCGGCGGACTCGCCAAGTTCTTCAGCCCCGGATTGCAGCAGCAGCTATTGCAGCGATTCGACGCGAAGGATGGAGACCTCTTGCTGTTCGTCGCCGGCAGCGAAGCAGCCGCCAATAAGGCGCTGGCCCCCCTGCGCTGCAAAGTTGCCCGCGAGCTGAAACTCTATGATCCAAAGAGATTCGAGTTTGTCTGGGTGGTGGACTTCCCGCTGTTTGAGTGGAACGAAGACGAGAAACGCTACGACTCGCTGCACCACCCATTCACTCGTCCCGTTGAAGAGGACCTCGGCAAGCTCGAAACCGACCCCGCCCACATCCGCTCTCAGGCCTACGACATTGTCGTTAACGGCTCGGAAATAGGCGGCGGAAGCATTCGTATCCACAACCCAAAAGTCCAGCAGAAGGTCTTTGACCTGCTCAATATCTCAAGGAAGCAGGCCCAACTGCGGTTCGGCTTTTTCCTCAAGGCCCTCGAATACGGCGCACCGCCGCACGGCGGAATAGCCTTCGGCCTCGACAGGCTCGTTATGCTGCTCACCGGCACGGATAATATCAGGGACGTCATCGCTTTCCCCAAAACCCAGCGAGGTCAATGCCTCCTGACCGAAGCACCCAGCGAGGTTGAACAAAAACAGCTCGACGAGCTCAACCTGCGGGTGCAAAAACACTCGCACGTTATCGAAGAAAAGACGGACGAACAGGATTGACAGACGGAAACCATGCGATGTTTGGTGTTTAGCTTATGGCCTCTCGCGTTGCCCGTATAACGCAAGGTGCCAGGTGCTAAAAGTGAGTTTATGCGGCTGAATCTTGACAAAATACGGAAGGTCCTGGAGTTCTTTCGGCTCTGGCCGCTGTCGCTGGCTGAAAAGTGCAGGCTCGCATTCGGCGCCGCCGTCGTCTTTATTCTCTTTCTCGCACTGCTTCTGCCATATATCTGGATGGGACAGCTCACAAAAAAAGGCCTGCTCGATACAAACAAGGCAAAAGCCGAGACTCTCCTCTCACGTCTCCACTTCCAGCTAAAGGCCGCCCCCGAAGCCGCCCTTCCGGTGCTGAGCAGCGCCGGGACCGCCGCCGACGTCAACAACCCTGAAATACGCTGGGTGCGCTTTGTAAAAGACGATAAAGAACCGCTCAAACAGCTCACCGATGAGCAAAGAGAAACGATTGAATTCCTCAAAGACCCCGAAGCCAGAGACGACGACATCAAATTTGCCGAAGTGGATGGCATCCTCCAGAGCGGCTATGTGCGAATCTTCAGGGCAACGGATCGCTGCATAACCTGCCACAACCCTCAAGGCTCGGCCGGCGCATTTTCGCTGAATGAACCTGTTGGGGCGGTGCTTATTCAGTCGCGCGGCGTCGGCAGCGAAATAAGCAAAACGGTCTTTCTCAATCGTATCTGGATCATCGTCTCCTGGCTGATCGGCGTCGCCGGCGCAATCGTTGCATTCTACTGGATAACCCAGCGGGTAATCCTTCGGCCAATCCGCCAGCTCCGCGCACTCGCCAACAACGTCGCCGAAGGCAACCTCGACATAAGAAGCTCTATCGCCACAAGGGACGAATATGAAAAGCTCGCAACGGCCTTCAACCACATGCTCGACGGACTCCAGGCCGCCCAGGAAAAGCTCAGAGAGGCGAACAAGCAGCTCGACGCGAAAATCATTGAGCTTTCCGAACGCAACATCGAGCTTTTCAAAGCCAACAAGGTCAAAAGCGAGTTCCTCGCCAACATCTCGCACGAGTTCAGAACGCCTCTCAACGCCATAATGGGTTTTGCCCAGGTCCTGCGCGATAAGCCCAGACTCCTGGCGACCGAAAAGGGCAAAAAATACGCCGAGAACATAATCACCAGCGGAAACAGGCTCCTGAATATGATTAACGACCTGCTGGACCTCGCAAAGACCCGCGCCGGCAAAATGGAGATCCGCATCGAGGAAACCTCCGCCGAAAAACTCTGCGAAGGGCTGATCGCTTCCTTCTCGCTGCTGACACGGGAAAAGAAAATCAAAGTCAGATACACGATCGACCCCAACGTGCCCACCCTCATGACTGATGCAGGCAAGGTCCAGCAGATACTCTACAACTTCCTCAGCAACGCCGTGAAGTTCACGCCCCCTCGCGGCAGAATCGAAGTCCGCGCCGAAATGCTTGACGAAAAAACCGTCCGCTTCGCCGTAAGCGACACCGGCTGCGGCATCGCCGAAGCCGACAAAGAAAAAATCTTCGATAAATTCAGCCAGGTTGATGGCTCGATTACCCGCGAATCCACGGGCAGCGGACTCGGACTGACAATCAGCAAGGAGCTCGCGGGAATGCTCGCGGGAAACATCGGCCTTGAAAGCGAGCTTGACGTCGGCTCAACATTCTGGCTCGACATTCCCGTCACACTCACAAAAGAAAAGGCCCAAACCGCTTGACCCACTCCGCCGTTGCGGAACAATCGAAAAGCACACGTCCTGCGGAACCGCTGTGAAACCCATGGCGGCTTGGTATAATGACACCACGGTGGGTCGGAGTTACTCCCGCATTCCTTTCTCTCCCTCCGCTCACTGGCCCACCTTTATCCTGCTCTTACGAATATCGGCATTTCCACGCCACCCGACACACGTGGAAACTACCGGATTTTGGAGACTAATAGTAGCTTTACAGAGCAGATAATATGTAAGGTGTTTGAATACAATGACTTACACAACATCCAGTTTGACCAATAGCGCCTTCCAAGTTTCTGTTCCAGCGAATCCAAACATTAAGTTGGGTTTTTGCCACGATTTGGCTTCAAGCAACAAATGCCTACCGAACAGGATACTCTGTAATCTTACTACAGTCTCGGATTTTGGCGAATTTTGTGGGATCTTTTGCTTGACAGTCACCCCGCTGGCCTTACAATGGCCCCTGTCAGGAGTACAGTTGTCGGAAAGGTCTCGGCTCTCTGGAGGAGGCTTTTCCCCTTGAGGTGTCAGCTTGTTTTGTGTCTGCCCAAGGGTGATAGTTCAAGCAGAAAGGAGAAACGTTATGAAAAGGTCCTGCCTTTTGTTGGTATCGGTGCAGGACTTGTCGGCTGGCTACATAGACGCAAAACGCTGTAGGTTATTGACTCAGCCTTGGTGCCATGATTCTGGTACGAAAGCACTTACGCCTTTTTTACAGTGTCCGAAAATTCGGTGAGTTTTTTCTTCCAGGTCTGGAGAGGTTTGGTACAATGACAGTATGGTGGGTCGGGGTTTTCCTCTCCCTCCTCTCTCCCTCCGCTCCCTGGCCCACCTTTTTCTTGTGTAACGGGGAGCTACCTTCGTATAAGGATTGCGACGTAGCCGCCATCGTGGTCGAATCTGATTTGTCTGTCCTGGTAAGCGCAGTCTTTTTTGGGAATCTCGGCAGAGGGTAGGATCAATGTCTCGGAGTCGAGTTTGAAGTCCGGATTCTGCCGGAGAAAGTCGGCTACAAGCTCGTTGTTCTCGGCCTTTTGGATACTGCACGTGCTATAGCAGATTTTGCCGCGGGTCTTGGCCATTGACGCTGCCGTGCGCAGTAGTTGGCTTTGTGTGGATGTCAGGTCTTGTATTATGGCGGGATTGAGCCGGTAGCGGGCCTCGATTCGTTTGGCCAGTACGCCGGTGTTTGAGCAGGATGCGTCGAGCAGGACCGCGTCGAAGGGGCCGATCTCGGCTGCGCAGCTTTCGAGATCCGCATAGGCGGTGATTCTGATTGCGTCTATGCCGAGCCGAGCTGCGTTTTCTTCGACCATTCTCAGACGGTCGGCATTGATATCTGTGGCGATGATCTGGGCCGAGCCAGCGGTGATTTCAGCCAATTGCGTCGTCTTCACGCCCGGTGCGGCACAAAGGTCGAGTATTCTCCAGTTCGGCTGAGGGTTGAGCATTTTGACGGCGAGTGAAGCGGTGAGGTCCTGGACGATGAAAAGCCCTTCTGCAAAGCCGGGGAGTTGCGTTACCGCCGCTGCCGATTTGATTCTTATCATGCTCGATTCTTGATACTCGATGCTGGATTCTCGATTCTTGATGCTAGATTCTCGATCGTCGATACTCGATTCTGGATACTCGATGCTCGGTTCTCGCTGGATATCGGGAGGCACTGTTTCAAATTCAATGTCTTGTTCTTGGAGTCTCCGTGCCAAATCGCTGGTAGTTGTCTTTAGAGGATTTGGTCTGAGGTAGATGCTCGGCCGGCGGTTGGATGCGAAGCAGATTTGTCGGGTTCTCTCGAAGCCGAACTCTTCGAGCCAATCGGTTATGAGCCATATCGGCAGTGAAAAGGCGGCGCATAGATAGTCGGCTGGGCAGGTTTCCGGGTCGGGCATAATGGGAGTATCGAACCGGCAGCCGGTCGCCGGGGTTTGGGGGAGCGCAGTTCTAACGTCGGCATCACAGAGCTGTGCCTGGCGGTTGGCTGTGTGCCTTGTGATATTTCGCAAGACGGCATTTACAAAGCCGACAGGCTTTTTGCCGAGCATCTCCTTGGCATTCTCCACCGCCTCATCGACGATTGAATAGCCGGGCGTCTCGGGTCGGTAGATAAGCTCGTAGGCGGCGATACGGAGGACATTGAGCAGCCTGGGCGGGATTCTCTCGGTGGGGCGGGAGGAGAATGCAGCGATGACCGTGTCGATGGCGGAGCGGTTCCTTATAGTGCCGAAGACTAGGTCGGTAGCTCGCTGTTTCTCGGAGGTCTGGTCGAGGAGGTTGTTGAGGATTGAGGCCGCGTAATCTCGCTTAGGGTCAAACCGATTGAGCACGTCAATTGCGAGGGTGCGTGCGGATTTGGGTTTTCCGGGAGCCATATTCTATTGGTCGATTCTGACGAACATATCGCCCGGTCGGGTCTGTCGGCCGTTGACGAAGGCCTTGAAGTTCATAAGGGGCGAGCCTGCCGGCTTGATTTTGGTGATTTTCAGGGCGTTTGTGCCACAGACTACGTTCAAATGCTCGTCGAGTGTTCCGGCGGACAGGCCTGCGTTTGATGCTTCAACTTGCTGAGCCATCCCAATTGTGACTCGCGCGGATTTGCCGGTCTGCTTGGAGACATAGTTGGCCGAGGCGCCGGGCCAGGGCCAGAGGCCGCGTATCTTTCGTGTGAGTGTCTCGGCAGGCTCGGTGAAGTCGAGAAAGCCGTCGCTTTTTTTGAGCTTAGGCGCAAGGGTGGCCCTGGTATGGTCCTGCTCGGTATAGACCGCGGCGCCGGCGGCGATTTGGTCGAGCGTTTCAAGCAACAGGTGGGCGGCGATTTGCGCCAGCCTGTCGTGCAGTTGGCCGGCTGTTTCGTCCGCTGCGATACCGGTTTGTGATTGTGCGAGGATTTTGCCGGCGTCCATTTTCTCTGCGAGGGCGATGATGCTGATGCCGGTTACGGTCTCTCCATTGATTATGGCCCAGGTAATAGGCGCCGCGCCTCGGTATTTCGGGAGCAGCGAGGCGTGTACGTTTATGGCGCCTTTGGGCGGGAGGCCTATCAGCTCGGGGCCGATTTTCTGGCCGAAGGCGATTACAAGGATTACGTCCGGCTCGCAGGCTGCTATTCTGGCGATGAGCTGCGGCGAGTTTGCGTTGTCCGTTTCAACAAACGGGACGGAATTGGTGTTCGCCCAGTGTGCTACGGGTGTGGGCGTTGGCTTTCTGCCCCTGCCGGCCGGGTTTGGATGCTGCGTGACGATAAGGCAGACCGCATGATTTGTCCGTTTCAGTGCATCGAGGCACCCAAGACCGAATTGACCGCTGCCGAGATATACTATTTTCATTGTCTATCCTGAAAACGCGCACAAGGCAATGGCCTGCATGTTTAGGATTCGAGGTGGTCTGCGAGTTTCTTGAGCTGTCTTCTGTGCGCGATTTTTGCGACCTGGCCCATACGATTGACAATAGTGACTCCTTCGATATGGTCGTACTCGTGCTGGAGGGCCCTTGCATAAAGTCCTTCGGCCTGCTCGGTGAACCGGTTGCCTTCGAGGTTGGTGGCGGTGACTTCGCATTTTTTGTATCTTGGAATTTTTGTATAGATTCCGGGCACGGATAGGCATCCTTCGTCTGTTGCGTCGAGGTCCCCGGTCGGTTTAACTGTCGGGTTTATGTAAACTCGCACGTTTTCCGCGGTTCCATCGAGCGATATGATAAAGAGCCTCAATGGCACTCCGGCTTGGGGCGCCGCCAGGCCGACGCCTTTGTTTTTGAGCATAATCTCGGTCATCTTCTCCACGAGGCGACGGATATTCTCATCGATTACTTCAACCGGCTCGGCGCGCCCGGCCAAGACCCGGGCCGGATAGTGCGTGATTTTACATTTGTCAATATCCATCATCTTTCAAACCGTACCTGACCTGCGATGTGATTGCCTCATCTATCGGTCGTCAAATTCGTCGCCGGCGAATGTATTGCCAAGATAGGATTTTCTTACGGCCTCGTTGCGGACGATCTCGGCGGGCGAGCCGGCTCCTATGACTTTTCCGTGGTCAATAATATAGGCCTTATCGACGACCTCAAGGGTCCTTTCGACATTATGGTCGGTAATAAGCAGGCTGACACCGGAGGCGACGAGATGGCGGATTTGCTGCTGCAAGTCCTCGACGGCAATGGGGTCAACGCCGCTGAACGGCTCATCGAGGAGAATCAACGAGGGGTCGGTTACCATGGCGCGGGCGATTTCGAGCTTTCTTCGCTCTCCGCCGGAGAGGAATCTGCCCTGGCTCTCGGCGACCTCGGTCAGTGCAAAGCGCTTGATAAGCATAGCCGCTCTCTGGTCTCGCTCGGCCCTGGTGATGGACATTGTCTCGAGGATGGCGCGGAGGTTGTCGCGGACGCTGAGCCGCTGAAAGATGCTTGGCTCCTGTGAGAGATAGCCGATGCCCAGGCGGGCGCGTTTGTACATGGGCAGCCTTGTGATGTCGCGGCCCTCGAAGATGACCGAGCCTTTGTTGGGGGTAATCATCCCCATAATCATCCTGAAGGATGTGGTTTTTCCGGCACCGTTTCTGCCGAGAAGTCCGACAATGCTCCTCTGGGCAATGGAGATTGACACGTCGTTGACGACGGTTCGGCCGGAATACTTCTTCACCAGCCCGCGAGTTTCAAGAAGAGTCATATCCGCCATTTTCGTATATCGTACTGCACTTTTTCAATCGCGTTAAGAAAAGACCCTTTTTCGGCGTTGGAGCTTCCAATCTGCCGGGTAGTATTATAGCAGCAGCGACAGGCAAGGCAAGCGGTCTTTTTTTCGCATTTGCCGCGTGTTTGGCGGCTGAAAAACGGTTTTCCGGGAGAGCGAATAAATGTTCTGGCATTTCCGCGGTATTTCTGCTATTTAGTAGTGCTTCGTGCAGGAAAACGAGCCGTTGGAATATGTTTAGGGAAGCGTATGTTTGCGGTTGTGAGTGATATACATTCGAACCTTGAGGCCCTGACGGCGGTTCTGGCTGATATCGAGGAGCGGGGGATACGGACGATTTATTGCCTTGGCGACGTGGTCGGCTACGGCCCGAATCCGAGAGAATGCCTTGATTTGATAATCGAGAGGGGCAAGTGGTGCGTTCTCGGCAATCACGACTATGCGGTTTTCTATGAGCCGACGAATTTCAACTATGGCGCCGAGCAGGCGAGTTTCTGGACGCGGGAGGTTCTCGAAGCGGAAGAAAACAAGGAGGTGGGCGACCGGCGGTGGAGCTTTTTGGGCGAGCTGCCGATGCGGCGAACCCTCAAAACCAAATTGGGGGCGAGCACGGCTGTTATTGACTATGTTCACGCCTCGCCGAGGAAGCCTGTCAACGAGTACATTTTCCCCGACGACGTCTATACGAATCCGGCGAAGGTTCGTCTGCTGTTCGAGCGTATCGGGCATATATGCTTTGTTGGGCATACTCATATGCCGGGCGTGTTTCTTGATGAGCCGGACTTTTATCCGCCTGATGAGCTTGGCGGCAGCTATCCGATTGTCGATGACGAAAAGGCGATTATCAATATTGGGTCCGTCGGGCAGCCCAGGGACAAGGACAACCGGGCTTGCTACGTTTACGTGGATGAGAACCGGGTGCACTTTGTGAGGCTGGAGTACGATTTTGAGACGACTATGAACAAGATATACCAGATCGACCAGCTTGATAACTTCCACGCCGACCGGCTGCGAGACGGAAGATGAACAGGATTGATAAAACATGAGAACTCTTTTGATTTTGACTCTGGCGGGTTTTTGCCTCTTTTGCGGGTGGCTTGTTGTCGAGTCCGGGTTATTTGATGGTTCGGTGCGCGGGTGCGGGCCGTGCATCCGGCTGGCGAAGACTACCGCCGGCGAGGCAAGCGACGTGAACGACGCAAACGATACTCCTGTCCAGGAGCCTCCAAAACTTAAAGCGGATGAGTCTATCAGTTTTGGGGCCGACAACGCCTCGCCGACTACTGTCATCCTCGGGGCCCGAGACCCGAATACCGAAGACCCTGATGCGGGGTTCAAGTATCAGTTGGAATTGAGCTCCAAAGGGGCGGCTGTACGGACGGTTACTTTCAGCGATGGAGACGGCAAAGGGTTCGACGACCGCGACCCCAAGAATCCCCGGCCATTGGTTGTCGTTTCGCCGATGAGGCAAGAGGACGGCAGAGAGGTTCTGGCAATGGCCAATGCGAGTTTTGTGTTTGACGAGCGCGGGTTGCAACTGCCTCTTGACCGGCTGCAATGGAAGAGTCTTGGCGTCGAAAAGGCCGAGGATGGCTCCCAGGTTGCAGGCTTCGAGGCGATTATCAAGGTCGAGGGCACGAACGAATCGGTGATGAAGCTGACCAAGACGTATAAGGTCCAGCCGGAGAGCTATCTGCTGGATTGCGATATAGTCGTTGAGAATCTCTCGGAAAAGCAGGAGAAGGTGCGCTTCAATTTGAACGGGCCTGGCGGGCTGAGCAGAGAAGAGCTTCGGAACGACATGAGAAAGGTTGTGGCCGGGTTTGAGGAATCGGCGGGCGCGATTACGAGTGTCCGGCTGGATAAGAAGAACCTGCGCAAGGCGGGGTTCGATGTCGATGCGAGGCGGCCGAAGAAATCCGGCGGCAATTTTCTCTGGGCCGCTTCCGTCAATAAGTACTTTGCGGCGATACTGGTTCCTAAGCCTGAAGACGGCAAGAGCTATTGCGACTGGGTGACGGATAAAATCGGCGTGCTGTACAATCCTGACGGAGACAGCAAGGCCGAAAGCGGCGATGAAAACTTGGGCGTGGACCTGACAATCGGGTCGCGGACCTTAGCTACGAAGGGCCTGACCGGCAGTTCGAATACGTATAGGTTCCAACTGTATATCGGGCCCAAGGACAAAAGCTATTTCGATAAGAACGAGATGTATCGTGAATTGGGCTTCGTTCAGACGATAGACTTTATGGGCTGCTGCTGCCCGGCGAGCATCATAAAGCCGTTGGCGTTTGCGATATTGGCGATAATGAAGTGGATGTACGGCTTTATCGGCAACTACGGCGTCGTCATTATCATATTGGTTTTCCTGGTTCGGCTCATCCTGCATCCGATCACCAAGAAGAGCCAGGTGTCGATGAGCAAGATGCAGAAGCTCGGCCCTAAGGTAGAGGAGATAAAGAAGAAATACGCCAATAACAAGACCGAGATGAACAAACAGATGATGGCGCTTTACAGGGGGCAGGGCGCTTCGCCGATAATGGGCTTTCTGCCGATGATGCTGCAGATGCCGATATGGATTGCGTTGTGGAGCGCGGTTTATGCGAGTATCGATTTGCGCGGCGCGAGGTTTTTGCCGTTCTGGATCACCGATCTGTCGATGCCGGATGCCTTGGTGAGTTTTCAAACGATAACAGTGCCTTTCTTGGGCTGGAAGATTCAATCGCTGAACCTGCTTCCGATTTTGATGGGCGTTGCGTTCTACCTTCAGCAGAAATTGATGCCGTCGCAGGCGGGCGCTTCGGCGAATCCGCAGGCGGCCCAGCAGCAGAAAATGATGATGATTATGATGCCGCTGCTATTCCCGCTGATGTTTTACAATGGACCCTCAGGGGTGAATCTGTATATTATGGCCAGCACTTTCGCAGGGGTAATCGAGCAGTACGTCATCCGCAAGCACGTCCGCGAGAAGGATGAGGCGGAGTCAGAGGGCCTTGTGGCGACGACGAGCAAGACAGGCGGCAAGGTCAAAAAGAAAAGACCCAAGCCGTTTTTCAGGACATAACCAGCGACGAATTATGAATTTGGAATTATGAGTCACGAATCGCGAAAAGGGCGGTTTGATTCGTCACAGTCGGCTCAATCCGTCACGGGTGGAGGAATTCAAAATTCTGTATTTTGAATGTGCTCTGTAGAAATAGTAAATAAAGCGTCATTTCGAGCGCAGGCTGCGAAGCCGCCGGAGTCGAGAAATCTGTAAAAAACTCAAACTGACCGGTTCGCCTTGTCATATTGCTGTCGCATAAGGATTTATCGTGCCGTTTTCTTAAAAACCGGTCAGTTTGAGTAAAAAAGATTTCTCCGCTCCGTTCGCTGCGCTCACTTCGGTCGAAATGACGTTTGACCTACGGAGCATTCTGAGTTCTCAATTCACGAGATACGAGCGACGAAATACGAATTACGACCTGAACGACACTATTGTTGCAGTCAGTTCTCCGGGTGGGGGGGCGAGGGCCATAGTTCGTACTACCGGAGATAAGACTGTCGAGGTCTGCAGGCGGATTTTCAGCGGATTCGTCCCCAAGAAAGAAGGCGGGGTCTTCTGCGGGGACGTTGCGATTGACGAGGAGCTGAGAGTCGATGCTGCACTGTATTTATTCTTGGCGCCGCACTCTTACACGGGCGAGGATATTGCGGAGATTCATATCGCTGCAAATCCTGCTGTTGCCGAGGCGTTGATTGGCAAACTGCTGCGTGGAGGTCTTAGGATGGCTGGGCCGGGCGAATTCACGGCAAGGGCGTATCTGAGCGGCAAGATTGATCTGGCGCAGGCCGAGGCGGTCAACGAGGTCGTCGTCAGCTCCAATACGTTTCAATTGGCCGCCGCTGAGCAACTCTTGAGCGGTCGCTTGTCGGAATCTGTCGGGCAGGCGCGATCGGCGATTATGGACTGCTTGAGCTTAATCGAGGCGGGACTGGATTTCAGCGGCGAGGACATTGAGTTTATAGGCCGGCAAGAGGCTGTCGAACGACTTGAGGGGATTAGAAAGCAGCTTGAAGACCTTCTTGCCGGCGGCATCAATTACGAGTCGGTAATGGATTTGCCGGCTGTCGGGGTCGCCGGGGCGCCAAACGCCGGCAAGAGCAGCCTTGTCAACGCGCTTTTGGGCAGTCAAAGGAGCATCGTTTCGCACGAGCGCAAGACCACGAGGGACGTGCTGACGGGCGTGCTTACGCTAAGACATTGTAGATGTGTGCTGTTCGATTGTGCCGGGCTGATATGCGAGCCGGAGGGCATCCTTGATGAATTGGCGCAGCAGGCGGCTATTGAGGCTCTGCGAAACAGCTCGGTGGTTGTGTTTTGCGTGGATGCGTCAAAAGGCGACTGGACGGAGGACTGCTCGGTGCGCAAGTGCGTGCCCACGAAGGCCGTCATACCGGTCGCGACAAAATCGGACTTGCTCAATAACAAGGCGATGGCTGGTCGGCTCACTGGGCTGAGGGGTCTGTTCGGGGCCGACTTTTTGCCGGCTTCGGCGATAACCGGTGCCGGAATAGAGCTGCTGCGTGAGGCAATCGACAAAGAGATAGGCGGCCTTGGGCTTGGCTCCCGGACTCTGCCTTTTTCAGAGAACGTCCAAAGCCTCGTCGCACTGACGGCACGGCACAGGCAAGCGGTGACCGAGGCGATTGAGAACATTAGTGGGGCAATCGATGGATTCCGGGCAGAGAGCGACGAGGGCGGGGCGGAGGTTGCGGCGATGATGCTGCGAGCTGCGCACCAGTGTATTTGCGGTATCGAGCAGCCCGGGGGCGCGGATGTTGACGAGCAGATATTAGAGAGGATTTTCAGCCGCTTCTGCGTGGGCAAGTAGCCGAGGCGAAGAGCGCAGAAATAACGCCGACTGGAAGGCTGTTCAAAATTTTCGGCAATCCTGGTATTATTGTTGTGCAAGGATAATTGGTTGAAGAACCGGCCTTTATTATGTAAAGGCTTCTGCAAAATTGCAGGTTAGGCCTACTTAGAAAAGAAAAAATCGTTTGGTGATTACCTGCAATTTTGCAGAACTCATATTATGTGCTGACAGAAGGCGTATATGGATTTGCGAAAAACGGTTATTGTGACTGTGTTTGTGTGCGCGTTTGTCTGCGGGCTATGCTGGGCCGAGGCCGACTCCAGCAATAATGCAAAGCTCCAGAAGCTGTTGCAGCGCTACCCAAAGGCCGACGCCAACGGGGACGGAATTCTGACGCCGTCGGAGGCCAAGGTCTTTAGGGAAAAGCAGCGCGGGCGGCAGGAGAAAGCCGACCGCAAGGTTGACGCCAACGAGAGCCGTCCCAAGCCCACCTTTGCCGACGTCAAATATGGGCCGCACGAGCGGAACGTGCTCGACATCTACCAGGCCAAGTCCGACAAGCCCACGCCGTTAGTGGTCTATATCCACGGCGGCGGATTTGTTGGCGGCGACAAGAAGGGCGTGAACCCTGCCATAGTCGATAAGTGCCTGCAGTCGAAAGTTTCGGTTGCCGCCATCAACTATCGCTTTCTTGAGCATGCGCCGCTGCCGGATATTCTGCGCGACTCCGCCCGAGCGATTCAGTTTCTCCGCTTCAATTGCTCGAAGTACAACATCGACAAGAAGCGGATTGCCTCCTATGGCGGCTCGGCCGGGGCGGGAACATCGCCGTGGCTTGCCTTCCACGACGACCTGGCGGATCCCAAGAGTAAAGACCCGGTGCTGCGTGAATTGACACGGCTGAGCGCCGCCGGTTCGCTCAACGGGCAATTCTCCTATGATTTTGAACGCTGGGCGGAGTTTATCGGCGAGTATCCCGGGACGAGAGAGAATATGGCCTCGAAGATACTGAGCATGTATGGCTTGAAAGACCCCAACGAGGTGTCCGGCGAGAAAGGCAGAGCGATTCGCGCCGATTTGGACATGTACGGGCTGCTGACTAAGGATGATGCGCCTGTGTTTCTACATACGGCCGGGAAGAACACCGAACCGACCGACCACGGCCACTATGTTCATCACCCCAGACACAGCATTGCAATCAGGGACAAGTGCAAGCAGGTCGGCGTCGAGTGTGAGATGCTGTTGAGAGACGAAGACCCGTCGCTTGCCGGCGATGCGGTCAACGAGAGGATGCTGGAGTTTTTCTTCAAGCACCTGAGAGTCTCACGTTGAGTTTCGCTTAGCCGTCTTTAGCCTCGAACTCGGCGTCGATAACATCGTCGCCGCCTTTTCTCTTGACCTCGCCTTCCGGGGGCGGAGAGGCCTTGCCTGCGGCTTCGCCGGTCGGTGCTGAAGCAGCCCGTTTTTTGGCCGCCTCCTCGTAAAGCGTCTTGCCGAGCTCCTGGGAAGCCTCGCCGAGATTCTCGATGGCCTTCTTGATGGCGTCGCCGTTTTCGCCTTTGACGGCTTCTTTGAGGTTGTTGACGGCGTTTTCTATATTGCTGCGGGTCTCGGTGGAGACCTTCTCGCCGTGCTCTTTGAGCGTTTTTTCTGTTGAATAGATCAACTGGTCGGCCTGATTCTTGAGGTCAACGACCTGTCTTTTCTTTTTGTCTTCCTCGGCGTGGGACTCGGCGTCCTTTGTCATCTTTTCGATTTCCTGCTCGCTCAGGCCCGAGCTGGACTTAATCTCGATGGACTGCTGCTTGCTTGTGCCGAGGTCTTTTGCCGAGACGTTGAGAATGCCGTTGGCGTCGATATCGAATGCGACCTCAATCTGCGGGATGCCTCGCGGCGAGGGGGGAATATCGGCCAGTTGGAATCTGCCGAGCGTGCGGTTGTCCCTTGCGAATTCTCTCTCGCCCTGCAGGATGTGGATATCGACGGTGGTCTGGCTGTCGGCTGCAGTCGAGAAGATTTCTTTCTTGCTGGTTGGGATGGTGGTGTTTCGCTCGATGAGCTTGGTCATCACTCCGCCGAGGGTCTCGACTCCTAACGAAAGCGGCGTGACGTCGAGGAGCAGAATATCCTTGACGCCTGCATCGCCGGCCAGAACCGCGCCCTGAATGGCGGCGCCGAGCGCAACGACCTCGTCGGGATTTAAGCTCTTATTCGGCTCCTTGTCGAAGATGTCCCTGGCGATTTCCTGGACCTTGGGGATTCTGGTGGAGCCTCCGACGAGCAGGACCTCGGCGATTTCGCCGGCCTTTAGCTTGGCATCGTCGATCGCTCTATGGCAGGGGCCTTTCAGGCGGTCGAAGACAGGCTCAACGAGCGACTCGAATTTGCTGCGGGTGATGGTGATCTGCAGATGTTTCGGGCCTTTGGCGTCGGCGGTGATGAACGGGAGGTTCACCGTGGCTTCAACCTGTGTGCTCAGCTCGCATTTTGCCTTCTCTGCGGCCTCCTTGAGGCGTTGATGGGCCATCGGGTCGGTGCGCAAGTCGATGCCTTCGGTCTTTTTGAACTGGTCGGCCAAATAGTTTATGAGCACTGCGTCGAGGTCGTCGCCGCCGAGATGCGTATCGCCGTTAGTGCTGAGAACTTCAAATACATTGTCGCCGATATCGAGAATGGAGATGTCAAAGGTGCCGCCTCCGAAATCGAAGATAGCGACCTTTTCATTCCTTTTCTTTTCGAGGCCGTAGGCAAGCGCCGCGGCGGTCGGCTCGTTGATGATTCGCTCGACTTCGAGTCCGGCAATCTTTCCGGCGTCTTTGGTTGCCTGTCGCTGGGAGTCGTTGAAGTAGGCAGGTACGGTGATAACGGCCTTGGTGACCGTCTCACCCAGATAATCTTCGGCGGTCTTTTTGAGGTCCTGCAGAATCATTGCAGAGACCTCAGGGGGGGTGTATTTTTTCCCGCGCACCGCGACCTTGACCAGCTCATCCGAAGCGCCGGTGATTTTGTAGGGGACAATCTTCTCTTCGGCGGAGACTTCGTGGTGTCTGCGGCCCATGAAACGTTTTATTGAGAATACGGTGTTTTCGGGATTGGTGACCTGCTGGTGGCGTGCAATCTGCCCGACGAGCCGCTCGCCCTTGTCCGTAAAGCCGACGACCGACGGTGTCAGCCTCGAGCCGGATGAATTGATCAGGACCTTTGGGGCGGAGCCTTCCATTACGGCCACCACCGAATTTGTCGTTCCCAAATCTATTCCAATGATTTTAGCCATGATAAAATTCCTTTCGTTTCAATTTCTTTGCCACAAAGGCACGAAGCCCCAGGGACGCCAAACGGGGACACGAAGAGTTTCTACATTTCTGCATTATAGTTTCTTTGTGTCTTGGTGGCTTCGTGGCAAATTTATGTGCAAAAGGCGTGCCAGTTGGGCGAAGCACCGAGCCGAAGTCATTTAAGCTCTTGTGTGTTAAGGGGTTAGGTATTTCCAGGCGTGGATTCTGGGTCTTGAAGAGGTCGATTTTCCGTGCCATTTTGGCAGGCTCGACAGACTCACGATTTGTATGTCGCATTGCGTATTGCGTGTTGCGGGTGAATTGGCTTTGATTGGGTTTGTTTTTCCTCGCCTGGTCGGGCCGGTTTTTCCTGTAAAGCTTTGTTGCGAAGATGGTTGCGTTGAATTCGGTGTTGAGAGAATTGGGTTTGTTTTGCAAAGAAGTGGGCTGATTGTAGAGGGCGGTTCGTTGCCGCGATGGTGGAAAGGGACGAAAAAGACAGAATGTAGAATACGGATGCCGGAGGACAGAGAGATATGGCGATTTAGGCAAAGTGGGTAAGATGCTGAATACCTGATGGCCGGTGCTTTGAGTTTGTTTCATATCCGATGGGTCGGGACCTACGCTTTGCTTTGCCATTGATTACCTCTCATTATGTTAGATGTGTATTATACTATATTTGGAGTTCAGTGTCAAGTGAAAATATTCCTCTGCAACACGGATACCCAAGACACAAGTTGACACCGATTAACAACATCCCGGCTGTAGATGGGAGATTGAGATGGGCAAGTAAAACAGGCGGCTGTCTTCAGGTCCTATGGTCTCCAGTTCAGTTAGTTGCATACTGATATAGAGCAACACAAACGCCGTTAGAAGGCCTCCAGGCTTTTTACAATGAACTTTGCGTAGTTGCCTTCTTCAATTGTACGCACTACATAGACGTGGCCGACTTTGCAGCGTCTGCCGCGCGTGATATAGCCCGTTTGAGCAGCTTCAGTGACCGAATCAAAAGGAACGGCTCCGGCATCGTAGAAACCATTGCCATTTCTTTCATCGAAGATGTCAAATTTCAGTACACCCTGTTCCTGACGTAGTAGGATGTCATCGCTCGAGCCTCGTCTTTTAGCTTGTCCTTCAGAAAAATCGACAACGCCGTGTTTTACAAGATTCCACTCGATAGTCCCGGTCTGAAGGTTGCCGGAGGTAAAACTGCGCGAGCCGTCTGCTTGATAGACATAGTCAATGACAATCTTATGGATCGGGTACAGTTTAAGGCCCTTTAAGGCGGTCCCGCCCTCCGGCGGCGTGAATCTGTCCGAATCAGAAGCATAGCCTGACTTGTCGAAGCGAACATAATATTCGGCGCCGGAGAGGCCCTCAAAAGAATATTCACCGTTCGGGTCTGTTTGTGTTATCTTCTCAGGTGTTGGCCCTCCATAGGCGAATGGGAAAGAAATTCGAATGCGCGCTCCTTCCACCGGGCGGTTATGGACGTCTCTGACTACGCCTTTGATAGAAGCCAGTCTATCGGGCGGAGTCTTATCCATCTCAAAACCGACGTAGGTTATTTCCTTATTCAATATGGTTATAGATGCGTCGATAGGATCGTATCCAAAAGCTCGCAGAACGAAGCCTTTTTCAGGCCCTACGGTGTATATTGCGTCGGCTTTGCCCATGACGAACCATCCGCCTTCATATACTTCGAGGGGTATGTCAACATTGTGATGCAGGTTGACCTTAATGTCTTTTCCGCTCGTAATGGGCGCGCCGTCACCGAGCTTGACTCTTCCTGCTATACAGATGTCTCCGTTGGTCTGCAGCTCAGCTTGTCTCTTATCGAGGATTGCCTGCAAATGCGGCGGGAAATCGGCATAGCATATCTTCAGTGTCGTTGGCTGGGCCTTAGGAGACGGCTTATATTCGGATGGCTTGAGGGTTTGGACCTGTTCAAATAAAATCTTAAGCGTATAACCACTGGCCTTCACTGCGTCAATCAGGATTATGTCTCCCTGTTGAATTGGAGGGCAAACCCATGACCTGGGGCTTGCTGCGCCGACGCTGCTGATCGCTTCAAATTCTTCCGAAGACGAAGGAAGGGATTTGTAAAAGATCGGCGGATCAAAGTTGTGCAGTGTTAATTTGTCTTCATTTACTCGGAAACCGAGGCGCGCCACGTCCACAAACTCCTTGAAGCTGTCATTATTAATCTGATTCGGAGAAATTGCGCGATACTCCTCGTCAACGAGGAACTCTTCTACTCCGTTTGCTGCATCAGGATCGCTAAAATCGTCTCTCCCTTCCGGACTTATCATGTAGCGGAATCTTAGCTTCCTTCGGAAGGATAATACAAGGTCTTGTTTAGTGGTCCGATCGTTGAGGTCTTGAATTGGAACTCTTACGCGGCATGGGATGTAACCGTCTTTCGAGGCTACCAACTCACAAATTTCAAGCCCAAATCCGTCAATACGATAGATGCCTTCGGCGTTCGTAAATACGATTCCTTTCAACGAAGATACTTTCACGCGCCCCAAGGGATCCCCATTCTCGTCCCTGATAGTCCCGGAAACAGACGTGGTTGCAGCACCTTGCTCTATTGGCTCTCTTGCAGGTGCTGCTTTCGTATAAGCACGAGCGCCAATAATCACTACTGCACCTATGAGGGCAGCTAAACTGGCAAGATGTCTCGATCTCATTTCGTTCTCCTTTCCCGGAATCTGCGAGGGCGAAGATGATAGGCGTGTAGTACGTCAGCGTGCCTTCTGCCCGCTCTTACAGAACCGTCCGAATGATACGGATTATATTGGTGTTCTTTAACAGGGGCAAGGCAAATATTTCGCTCAGAATTGTCCGGGATTGAATATCTATTCGTAGCGCGCGAGGATTGGCTTGAGTTGGCGCAAGCTGTCAGTTGGGTGCGGAGGCGTTGGCAACATGGGGATGATGGATTCAGAGAAAAACCCGCGCCGTCGGAGGATTACTGGGGCAAATCCTGGTTCAGAGCCGAGCGGATGATCTGGGCGCGGAGGGCGTCTCTGTGGGTCGGGTCGAGGGTCTCTCCGTGGTTAAGCTGGAGATGGGCCGGGAGTGTCAGCATGAAGAGGCGGTTTATGGTTGCGATGGACAGGCCGGGGCGTTCTCCTTTGGCTTCGCCGGCGCCGCAGAGGGCGCAAAGCCTTTTTATGGCGGGAGTTGAGGCCCCCATGTGCCGATACATATTGACTCCGAGCCGAAGGTGGCTCAGCAGAAACAGGGCCTCCTGCGAGCTTATCAGGTGCGCGTTTTGCAGCAGCGCCATTGCGCGGGAGATTTTGTCGTCGAGGACGTGTGGCTCGCTGGAGAGCAGGCGGCTGCGTGCGGCATTTTCGTACTCGATGATTTCGGGGATGATGGACTGTTCAAACTGCGAGACGATTTGCGGCTCCGAGACGCCGAGCGTCACCTGGTTGGAGAGCTGATAAAGGTCGCTGGCGGCCTCGGTCCCCTCGCCGAAGAGTCCCCTGACCGCGAGGCTCATATCCCTTGCAGCGTTGAAGAACTTTTCGATCTGGCCGGTCATTTTCAGGGCGGGCAAATGGAGCATCACCGAGACCCTTATCCCGGTGCCGACGTTGGTGGGGCAGGCCGTGAGATACCCGAGACGAGGACTGAAGGCATAATCTATTTTCTGCTCTATCATATCGTCGATCTCGTTTATCTGCTTGGCGCACTGGGCGAGCTGGCAGCCGGCCTTGAGGACCTGGATTCGCAGGTGGTCTTCCTCGTTAATCATAGCGGTAAAGAACTCCCGCTGGGCCATTACGACGCCTCGAGGGCCTTTGCCGAAGGCGTGGTGTCGGCTGATGAGATGGCGCTCGACGAGGAAGTTTTTGCTCAGGGCTGGCGCTTTATCGACGCTGATGTAATAGACCTTATCGCCGAGGTCGAGTGACATCAGCACCTCTTTTAATTTGGCGAGTATTTCGGATTTTTCGGCGTTTGAGCATCGGCTGAGGAATTTGTGGCCGGCGAGGTTTCTGGCCAGTCGAATCCTTGAGGATACTACGATATCAGACAACGGCCCGGAGCCGTTGAACCATTCATTTATGTCGCCGCTAATATCGGTCAGTTTCATATTCGGTAGCTGCAAATTTCTTTGCGCCGGGCGCGCGAGGCGCGGGACTATTTTTCACTTTCACTTATCTTGTCGCGTAACTTGGCCGCCAGCTCGTAGTCTTCATTCTGGACGGCTTCTTCGAGCCGGCGGCGGAGGTCCAGGAGTTTAATCTGTTTTTTTGCGTCCGCGGGTGTCCTTGAGGGGAGCTTGCCGCAATGGGCTATCCTGCCGTTGTGCGCTTTTTCGATCAGCGGCGCAAGCGATTTTGCGAACACCTCGTAGTCATTTGGACAGCCGAGGATTCCTTCCTTGCGAAACTGGTCGAGGGTAAAGCCGCAAGTCGGGCACGCGGCCTGCTGCTCGGCGGGATCAGAGAGCTCATCGTCGGTCGGCTGGACGGCGAGCAGGCTGCTGAGCAGCTCGTTTATCGGGATATGGCTTTTGATGGCTATACCCTGCTCGGCGGCACACTGCTCGCAGATGTGCATCTCGGACCGGACACCGTCGGTGATCTCAGTCAGGTGAATGGTCGCATCCTTGTTGTTACAAATCTGGCACTGCATATCGATCCACCACGTATTATACCAGAATTCCGCCTAAACAGTAATCGTCAAATTTGAAAATCAAATACAGGACGATTTATTTATTTGCCGAATTTGGCCCAACAGCCCGCCTCCTCGCCAACCTTGATACTTTGCAGCTCAACGCCTTCGGGCAGCCTGGCTGCGAGTTTTTCATATATATATCTTGCTACGTTCTCAGCAGAGGGGTTGTTTCTCTGGAAATAGCCGATCTCGTTCAACGGCAAGTCATCAAGCTCGGCAATAATCCGGCCAAGTACGGCTTTTAGTCTGTGAAAATCCATCACAACGCCCATATTATCGAGCTTTTGGCCGGCGACGTCGGCGGTAACGGACCAGTTATGCCGGTGCGCCGGTTCCTTTGAGCCGTCCGGCAGAGCCAATTGGTGCGACGCCCGAAAGCCCATTTCGACGCTGACCGTGAACAAGGCAAGACTCCAATTGGATTATTACATAAGTATCAAATCTCGTATTATCAGCGTTTTTTGAGACGCTGCTGCATACGATCATAGACTTTTTTGGGCACGAGGTTCGAAAGATTGCCTCCCAGAGAGGCCACCTCTCGAATCAACGTCGAGCTGGTGAAGCCGTACTGTTCGGACGTCATAATAAAGATGGTTTCAATGCCGGCAACGGCACGGTTGGTCATAGCGAGCTGGAATTCGTACTGGACGTCGGTAAGGCTTCGCAGGCCTCGGAGAATGACGTCGGCCTTTTTCTTTGCGGCGTATTCGACGGTGAGGCCCTCGAAGCTCTCGACCGAGACGCTCGGCATATCGGTTATCAACTCGGCAATCATTTCGACCCGCTCTTCGGGGGTAAATAGCTGGTTTTTGACGGGGCTTCGCCCGACCGCGATGATAAGCTCGTCAAAGAGCTTCATTCCGCGGCTAATAACGTCCAAATGCCCGTTTGTAATCGGGTCGAATGAGCCTGGGAAAATGGCTCTAACAGACTTTCGGGTCATCAGTTGCGCCTTTCGGTTCATACTTCATTGCTCGTTCCCCGGAGGGACGAACCGTTATTGTATCAGTGTGCATAGGAGCAATCAAGTGCCTTGACGAGGTTTGCGGATATAGGAAAACGGGCCGGGAAAGGAGGAGGCGTCTGAGAATACATCCCGGCCCGCTTTAACAAGTCCCACAATACTATACGCTTGCCGAGAGTCAGTAGTTCGCCAAAGTCAGCGGCCGCAGCAGCGTTTATATTTTTTCCCGCTGCCGCAGGGACAGGGGTCGTTTCTGCCGATGCAAGTTACTTTGTGCAGAGGTCTGGTGGCCGGTTGGTCTTCGATGTCCTGATATTCGATCCGGTCAGGAGAATCCTGTTCCAGGCATATACGAATAATAGCGGCGGCGAAATCGGCCCTTTGCTGCATGTCCATAGTAAAGTACTTGCCGTCGTCAGTGTCGAAAGGCTCAGATGCGAAGTCGAAGATTTCGCGCAGCGCATCGGGGTTGACAGGAAGAGCTGCTCCCGATGCCATGACGAAGTCGTAGAAGGGCAGGATCCTTGTGGCAAGGACAAAACCTTTTGCCGCTGTCGTGCTGAATCCTATGTCGGTCAGAAGGTATTGTCGGTCGTTCATCAGGTCGTTGACTCGCACTCCGACCCCCGGCAGGACATCCTCGACCTGCACGAGTGTGTAGAACGATTCCGACATTGCCTTGACGACGGTATATTCGTCTGAACCGGGATCCAGTTCGGAATCGGCGATGTAGCGGGCGATGGCATTGCCGCCCTGCTCCCTGTAGTCATAGATGCAGTAGTCCATCAGGACAGCGGCCTGGTCCATGTCGTCAAAGACAAGCACGTTGTCTCGCAGGAAGCCGAGCTTCTCCCCACATTCTTCAAAACCCTTCTTCGACACATATTTTGTGAGGGCACGGTTTTGCAGCTCGCGTGAGATCGTGCGGAAGGTTTTGTAGCGATCAACGAGCTGGGCGTATTCTGCTTCTGTAGGGTATCCGGCCATTGGTTGTACACCTCGCCTTCTATGTGAATTCAGAACCAGCCGGCACATGCTGCCGTCGTCGGTCAAGGTCGATATAGGCCCGAGCGTTCATAGTCCCTATGCTATCGAAACCATGTTGGTCTGTCATCAACTAATCGGGAAATCCTGCGCGGTAGAGAACGAAGTAACTTAGCGTTTCAGCCAGTGGTTGAGCCAGGCGATGACGGTTTCGTGCCAGAGGATGGAATTGGCGGGTTTTTGGACCCAGTGGTTCTCGTCGGGGAAATAGAGCAGCTTGCCGGGGATTCCACGTCGCTGGAGAGCGTTGAACGTGGCTAAGCCCTGGGTCTCGGCGACTCGATAGTCCTGTCCGCCGTGGATGACGAGCATTGGGGTCTTCCAGTTCTTGACGAAGTTTAGCGGGTTTTGGTTTTCGTAGCTTTCGGGGTTGTCCCAGGGCGTGCCCTCGTGGTCCCATTCGGGGAACCAGAGCTCTTCGGTGTCAAAGTATGCGAATCGCTCGTCTAAGTTGCCGTCGTGGTTGACTAAGCAGCGGAATCGGTTGGGCCAGTTACCGGCGATCCAGTTGACCATATAACCGCCGAACGAACCGCCCAAGGCCCCCACCTTTTCGCCATCCATCCACCGATAGCGGTCGAGGGCGGCTGCGAGACCTTTTTGGAGGTCTTCGAGCGGCTTGCCGCCCCAGTCGCCGCGGATGGAATCGCAAAAGGTCTGGCCGTATCCGGTGGAGCCGTGGAAATCGACCATAACCGCGGCGTAGCCCGCGCCTGCGTAGGCCTGTGGATTCCAGCGGTAATGAAACGTATTGCCGAACGAGCCTTGCGGCCCGCCGTGTATCAGAACGACTACCGGGTATTTCTTTCCCTGCTTGAAATCGGCCGGCTTGACGACGTAGCAATAGACGGTTTCGTCCTTCCAGCCTCTGAAGGTGAGCTGCTCGTATTCGCCCATACGAGCGGCGGCGATTTTCTCTGCGTTGATGCTCGTGATTTTGTGGACGTTGCTCCCATCCGGATTGACTGAATAGAGTTCGGCGGGCGAGATGAGGTTGTTCAGGCTGTAGATAATTCTATCGCCTGAGGCGCAGGGCGAACCAACGGCGCCTTCTTTGACGACGGTTTGGACGGAGCCGGTTTTGACATCGATAGCGAACAATGAGTCCTGGCCTGTGTTGGCTGCGGTGGCGTAAATCTTTTTTCCGTCGGGCGAAAAGCAGAGCGATGATGGGCTGCGGTCCCAGTTTTCGGTGAGGACCCTTTCTTTGCCGTTCGGCCAGGCGTGCAGGATAATTCGGAGGCGGTCGGCTTCGTAGCCGGGCCGGGCCATAGCCAGGTAGGCCAGCGTCTTGCCGTCGGCGGAGAATACCGGACTGGTATCCCAGGCTTTATTTTTCTCGGTCAGGCATTTAGGCGGTTCGGAGCCGTCAAGAGGGGCCAGATAAAGGTCGAAATCCGTTGACCAGGGCTCTTCCGGCCCGACGTCGCGGGCGGTGAACACAACCGCTTTGCCATCGGGGGTGAACGTGATTTCTTCGGGGCCGCCGAACGGCCTGGACGGGGTATCGGCATCCATACCGAGCATTACATCGACAGGCACACCTGCGGTTGTGGGCATTACAAACAGGTGCGAGCGACGCCCGTCCTTCCAGGAGTCCCAGTGGCGAACGAAGATTCGGTCGTAGATTTTCCCGCTCGTTTTTCTTTTGTCTATTTCGTCGAGTTTCTCTTTGGTCTGGGCCGCGTTGCAGTCGGGGAAGACCTCCATTGTAAAGGCGATGTGCATCCCGTCCGGCGAGACGAGCAGGTTCGCGGCGTCAAGCGGCAGATTTGTGATCTGCTCGGCTTCGCCTGCGTCGATGCTAATTCGCCAGACCTGCGATGAATCGGATCGGCTGGACAAGAAATATATCGACTTGCCGTCGGGCGCCCAGCGGGGATTGGAGTCGTTTTCAGGATGGGTTGTCAAACGCCGGAGTCCAGCGCCGTCGGCGCCAACCAGCCAGAGGTCGGTGCGGCCCTTGTTGGCTTCGAGGTCGGTCTTTCGCAGAACGAAGGCTATCAGTTGCCCGTCCGGCGAGACCTGCGGGTCGGAAATCCGGTCCATCGCAAGCATATCGTGAATGGAGAAGGGATGGGTCTCACCGGCAGACGTCGAGGAAACTGCGACATTCAGGCATGACAGAAGAAACAAGCAAATGGATACTGCACGCATGATATTACTCCTGAAATAAGATGACGATTTATTTTCCCCACAGTGTAATGACCAACAGCGCACGGTGCAACAGTTGGGCCGCCGGGACATTTTTATACACCAAGAAAAGGCCCCATAAGGCGCTTCTCCGGCACAATAAAAAAACCAACAGGAATGCTCAAACCAGGCCCGAAGCATATTCTGAAAAAAAGGGGGGGCCATACAATTTGGCCGGACCGATAGAATCTCGCGCAAGTCCACCCCGTTTCCAGTATTAGCGTGATTGATCTTATCTCGCGTCTGGCGAACGTAACTGCATCTCACACGTTCGCAATATCATGAGAACCAAACCCAATCCACCGCTTTTCCACAAAGCGAATTTTCGATGTGCATAACCTGTGAAAAACAATTTTTTTTTCTGCATAAACCTAATGTTCACAGCAACCTTTTCCCTGTGGAAAAGAAATTCAGCAGAAACGTGGTTGATTTGTATTGTCATTGCATGATAATAGCTGTTTTAGAAGTGTGAATTGTATTGAAGAACAACCTGATTCTCGTTTTGTTGTGTATCGCAGAATTTGAATCTCGCAATATACGAACCCTTGACTGAGAAGGATAGCAATGCAGGGCACAATCACGGATGAGGCCGCCCGCATGGCCGTGTCGCAGGTCGATGCTGTCAGCGAGGCTCTGTCGGAAAAGATCGGGCCGCAGAAGTTTCGAATCTGGTTTAAGAATTCGACCAGGCTCACACTCACGGGCGACTATCTCAAAGTCGGCGTCCCCAACCTCTTCATAGCAGGCTGGATCGAGAGTCACTTCCTCAACGATATCAGCGAGGCGGCCCGCAAGGTTACCGGCGCCGACCCGAAGATTACTATAACCATCGACCCCGAGCTTGCCGGCCATCAGAGAAGGACTCAACTGGATTCGCAGGCCCAGCTCGTTGAGAAAGGCCGCAATCGTTCCGGTTTTCCAAGAGACCGCAGCAACAAAGCACTGCCGTCTTCAAAGAAACTTAAACTCAGTCTCGGTACGTTCATTGTCGGCTCTTCAAATGAGCTGGCCTACAACGCCGCGACAGCCGTCGTCAACGAGGAGAAAAGTCCTTTTAATCCGCTCTTCGTTCACGGCGGATATGGTGTCGGAAAGACGCATCTGCTCCAGGGAATCTGCAACGCAATAACCGAGAAGCGCCCCCAAACCAATTGGATGTACCTCTCCGCCGAGGAGTTTGCCAATCAATTCATCCTGGCCCTGAAGCTAAAAAAGCTGGAGGACTTCAGACGCCGAATGCGGCAAACCGATCTGCTCGCAATAGACGATATTCACTTCCTCGCGAGCAAGCCCTCCACCCAGGAGGAATTCCTCCACACCTTCAACACAATCAGCCTTGCGGGAAAACAAGTTGTTCTGGCGTCGGACGCCCATCCGAAAATGATAGGGCAGATCTCCGAGAAGCTGGTCAACCGGTTCGTCTCGGGAATGGTCGTGAAGATTGATACGCCGGATTTCAATACTCGCTGCGAAATCTGTCGGCAATACGCCGCGGCCATGACGGCAAAATCGTTCGCCGGCAGGTCCCATGACCTTGACTGCTCAGACCAGGTTCCCGAAAGCGTAACAAGGTACATCGCCGAGAGCCTGCGAACCAACGTGCGGGAGCTCGAAGGCGCCCTGCTGAAGCTCATTGCCTTCGCCGCGCTGCAAAACCAGAAGATCAATCTGGCGATGGCCAAGGCGGTTCTGGCCGAGCATCTCGCCAGGACGGATCCCATAGTGCACATATCCGATATTGAGTCCGCCGTGGCAACCTATTTCGGAATCACCCCCGCCAATATCCATTCATCCAAAAAAGACAGGACCGTCGCCCTGGCCCGGCACTTCAGTATGTATCTGACGCGAAAGCATACGAAGATGTCCTCATCAGAGGTCGGCAGGTTTATGGGCAACAAGAACCACGCCACCGTGCTTCTGGCCTGCAAGAAAATCGAGGACCTGCTCAAGCGAAACGCCGAGCTTCACTGGTGCGGCCCGACCGGCAACAAGATAGCCAAAGCCAAAGCCGTGTTCGCCCAGCTCGAAGCCGACATCTGACAGGCAACCCCGTCGTCGTACACACGCCGGCAAAAGACGGCGGAATCACAAATCAGCCCCACGCCAAAACGCAAAACAACACCGGCTACAAACAAACAAGGCAATGACACTTCAGCCTTGCTCCTTGTCATCCTGGGCACCGGGCGAGAATCTCACGGGCGATTGCCGACGACACTTGAAATCTTGCCGGATTTCTCTTGACATTCAACAGGAAGCCCCTATAATAGACATTAGATTTAGAGCAAGGCATCTGATTGGAAGGAATAGTGATGAAACCGAGCGTTTTTGCACTCTGCGCCACATTTGTCTTGCTTCTATCGGTCTGTGCAAACGGGACAATACTGTACGACGTGATCGACCTTGGGACACTTGAAGGGCACGCGGATAGTTACGCATTCTCCATCAACAACCTTGGACAAGCAGCGGGCTTTTCCGGACGTCACGCGGTCCTTTTCGATATCACAGGCAGTGGGAGCGTACTTCCGCTGGGGTCTTCTTTGTTGACAGGCCAGTACTCCCAAGCCAACTCCATAAACGATGCTGGCATCGCTGTTGGGTATGTCGCCTTTGCAGGAAGCGGCTTGCGTAGCCACGCCGTTTTATTCCAGACAACGGGAGACCTTGACTCGATATACCTCGGCGGCCTCTCCTACCACGGATACAGCGAAGCGCACTCGATTAATGATGCAGGCCAGGTCGTCGGATATTCCCGCCCCACATCGGCGCTAACTGGTCCTTCCCTTGCCACCCTGTTTGATCCCACTGGACATGGCCAGAACATCGACCTCGGAGATGGCGCCGCACACTCCATCAATAACCTCGGTCAGATCGTGGGCTGGTCGTCTCCCTCAGTCGGAGGTGGACAGGCAACCCTATTCGATCCAACGGGCGGCAAGCAGAACGTCTATCTTGGCGATCTCGGTGGCCAGAACAGCATAGCTTACTCCATAAACGACGCCGGCCTGATTGTTGGCCAAGCAGAAAACGACCTTCTGCAGCCGCGTGCAACTGTATTTGACCCCAGTGGGATTGGCACCAACCTTGACCTTGGCACGATCCCCGGATATGTCGCCAGCGTGGCATACGCGGTCAACAACAGGGGAGAGATAGTAGGGAACGCACTGCAGGGACTTTGGCATGGAGGGGTCTGTATCTATACCACCCTTGGCCCTCCGATTTTTTTTGACCCGACGGGAGGGGGGGCTAACGCACCCCTAAATGAACTGATCTCGCCCGACAGTGGCTGGCGGCTGCAATCGGCAGCCGGAATAAACGACTCAGGCTGGATAGTTGGCGTGGGAATAAATCCCGCTGGCGAATGGCATGGCTATGTGTTAAAGCCAATTCCCGAACCAGTTACGATACTAGTCTTGGCCCTTGGAGCGTGGTGCCTTAGAAAACACAAGCCACGGGGATCAATTCCTGATGACCGAGAGTCATCGCCGTACTGAGCAAAGCGAAACATCCGGCTTTCGTGAAGAACTCGATCCATTTCTACCCAGATTCTTCACTGGACTCAGAATGGTGCAGTCGTCGCTTCTCGGGTTCCCGGCCCACATGTCAAGTGTCACGGGCGATGATCTTCATTTTGCATTTTGGGATGGCGTTGAGGAAGTTCTGGCCGTAGCGTTTGTGGATGATGCGGGAATCGAGGACGACTACGATTCCGGTATCGGTCTTGCTGCGAATTAGTCGGCCGAAGCCCTGCTTGAATTTGATTATTGCCGAGGGGAGCTGATAGTCGAAGAATGGGTTGCCGCCTTGCTGCTTTATCTGTTCGAGGCGGCCGGCCAGGAGGGGCTTATCAGGTACGGCGAATGGCAGACGAACGATAATGACGTTGCTAAGGGCCTGGCCCTGGACGTCAACGCCCTGCCAGAAGCTGTCGGTGCCGAATAATACGCAGCGGTCCTCGGTTCCGCCGAGGGCCTTGAAGCGTTTCAAGAGCGTGCTTCTATCGAAGGCCTTGCCCTGCTGCAAAAGCTCGATGCCGTTCTCGGCGCACCAATCGGCCATCCTTTCGGCCATATCTTCGAGCATCTCGTAGCTGGTAAAGAGGGCAAAGGCCCTGCCCTGGGTCTGGAGTATGTATTTCTTCATCGCGTCGGCGGCGGCTTCGATGAAGGCCGGCTCGTTCGGATTGGGCAGGTCCTTTTCGATATAGAGGGTGACATTGTTTTGGTAGTCGTATGGCGAGCCGAGTTTTAATCCGTTAAACTCCGCCAGGCCGATGCGTCCGGCGAAGAATTCAAAGCCGCCCTGCCGGGATTCGGCCGGGCCGCTGCTCAAGGTCGCGCTTGTTAATATCACGGACTGGCGCCTCTCGAACAGGCACCTGGCGACATCCGGGCCGACGTTCACCGGCGCGCTTCGCAGTCGAATCGCCGGCTTCGGGCCGTTGCCGGCCTCGACCCAATAGATGCAGTCCCGCCTTTGCTGGAGGAAGAAGGAATTGAGCTGGGCGACGAGCGCATCGCATCTATCCACGAACCGGAGGAGCTCGATCTTTTCATCGTCATCCTGCGCGGCCTTTGCGAGCTTGGCAAGCTCGGCGCGGAGGTTTTTTAGATGGCCGGAGATCGTGTCATCGAGGAAATTGGCGTGACATCTGCCGTTGGTTTCGCTCCTTGTCCGTTCAAACCAGGTGCGCACGAGCTTGAAGAAATTCCGCGTCTCTTTCTCTATCTGTGCGACCATATCAATAGCTTTAGCCGGACTTGAGCCGGCGCTTAGGTATGACAGAAGACCCCTGTGCGTCTTGGGGCTGTGGAGCCTGCCGAGCAGAAAATCAATGCTGCGGTTGCTGATGTTTATCCCGAAGTGGTCTTCGGCGACGTGCTCGATGTTCTGGGCCTCATCAATAATGGCGTATTGATAGTCCGGCAGGACGGATCCGCCCTGCTCCTTGAGCACGAGGTCGCTGAACATCAGGGCGTGGTTTGCGACGATGATATCGGCGCTATCGATTCGGCGTCTGGCCCGCTGATAGAAGCATTTCTGGAAATGGGGGCACTTTCGTCCGCGGCAGTTTCCGTGCTCGCTGTTGACGGCGTCCCAGACGGGGCCGCTCGGCACAAAGGCAACGTCACTTAGTGAGCCGTCGTGGGTGTCGCCGGCCCAGGCCCGTATTTTCTCAAGCTCCGAAGTGAATTGGTCGAGAAAGAGGGTCTGCCTGCGGACTGCGAATTCGAGCCTGCGCTTACAGAGATAATTGCCTCTACCCTTGGCGAGAACCGCTGAGAAAGTGCCGCCGAGACATTCGCAGAGGAACGGAATATCTTTATTGATTAGCTGCTCCTGGAGGGTGATGGTATAGGTGCTGATCAGGACTTTGCCGCGGCCTGCGCCGACGAGCTTTATGGCGGGAACAAGGTATGCGAAGCTCTTGCCGACCCCCGTGCCCGCTTCGACCGCCAGACGTCCGCCCTGCAGAAGCGCCCTGCTTATGGCGTCGGCCATCTCGACCTGTTCGGGCCTTTGCTCATAACCCGTCAAGGATTGGCAAAGCACTCCTCCCGGCGCGAAAATCCCTTTTATATCTACGGTCTCCATATCGAGCAGAGGCGACGCGGGTTTGTTGGAGAAGCCGCGTAGGGTGGGCTTCTGCCCACCAGTTCGGTGGGGCAAGCCCCACCCTATTTGGTCTTTGGCGGTTCAGGCGCAGCGTCGATGATCGCCTTGAGTTTCCGCACGGCCACCGATTTCGGCATCGCCTTCTGAGCTGTTTCGATTGCCTGCCTGGCCGGCGCAAGTCTGCCCATCTGGTAATAGGTGTAAGCAAGGAGAAACTCCAGCTCAGGGGCAACGCTTCTTTCGAGCCATTCTTGCGCGTCCGCAATTCGGCTCTCGAGCTTGTCCTTGTCGCCGAGAATAGCAGCCAGATCAACCTTGGTCCGCGCGTACTCGTCCGACATTTCGATGGCCCTGGAAAGATACAGAGCGCTGCTGATATACTCGCCGGTGCCGAACAATGCGAGGCTCCTGCCGGCCACCGCCAGGGGCTTCTTGGAGTCGTACATGGATGCCTTCTCAAAGGCGCTTGCGGCCTGGTAGTACTTGCCCTTGTTCATATAATCCTGCGCCTCGGCCATTGCCTGCCTGTAGCGCGCCTCGGTGAAGGCTTCAATAGTCTTGTGCGGGCCCATAATCTGCCTGGCCTTGGAGGACAGCTCCTCAGGCGAAAGTTTTTCGATCTTCTCCACCTCGGAAGACGTTCGCACGCCCACTTGGTCAAGCCCGGTGGTCGGGGCTTTAGCCTTATGAGGTTCGACCGCCACATCCGGCGGGGAGCCGACACCAAGCTGCTCTGCGATGAGCTGCCTGGTGTAATCATTACTGCCGCCTGTCACGCTCTCCTTGCCCGTGGTGTCCATCCCGATCAGATCGGTTTTCCCCGTCCCGACTTTTGAAGGTTCCGGCGTTGATAATTCGCCAACTCGCCGCTTCGTCTCAGCAAGCTGCTTGGTTATTGTCTCGAGGTCCGTCGCACTCGGCGTGAGGTTGCCCACCTTGGATGTCATGTTGGGCTGTGTTTGCGCCTGCTTGCGCCCGGACAACAGAGCCTCCAGGGACTCGTTGTCGAGCTTGCCTGATTCCGACAATTCTTTGAGACCATTCGGTGCGGCGCCAGGCGATTCCGGCCGGGTTCCAGGAGACTGGGTCCGCTCAAGTGGTTCGGGGGCTTTCGGTGTTTCCGCGGACTCGGTCTTTTCAGTCAGGTCGCCCGGTTTCTGTCTGGCCGGAAGGTCGCTGCCGGGTTTATATGGGCTTTTCCTGTCACTCGCGCCGAGCTCAGGCAACAGTCCGAGCACGTCGTCTTTTTGTGTTCTCTCGGTATCGGCCGTAGGTGTCTGGTTCCTCATTCTTATCAGTTCAAGGCGAAGCTGCTCTATCTGCTTGCGATACTTCTCGGCGGTCATCGGCTCATTCCGGGGGCGTACGCGGGTCTCGCCGGAAGCCAGCCGCCCGATATCCTGAGGAGTCAGCGGGGTGGATTGCGGGCCCAGGTCTGAGTCCGGCGTATCTTCGGCGGTCGGGCCTTGTCTGTCCAGCAATAAGTCCAGCCCGAATACGTCGGGAGCAAGTCCGCTGACTCTTGAATCAATCGGCTTGAACACGCCGGGGCGACCCGGTGTGGTGGTGGGGACCGTATTCGTTGGCGAGTAATACGGCTGTGTGCCGTACTTGCTGCTGTATCGACCAAAATCCTCGGCGCCGGCGGAATCCCGCAAGAAGGAGTCGAGCGAGGTTGAGCCGAGGCTCGTCCCGAAACTAGTGCTCGAGTTGTAGGGCACCGGGCCGCGGAAGTACCTGCCTCCGCGGACATTGCCTGTGACTACGAGGTCGCTGCTGCGGTCAAAGGGATTGGGGCTTTCCACCAAACCGCCGCCAAGACTGCTTGGGGGAACAGTGCTCACGCCCGCCGGATTACTGATTGACGGGTTTGCGATTCCGGGATTCTCAACCGACCGGCTTACGCCCGGCAGTGCCGCAAGAAACGCCGTTAATACTGCCAAAATGTATGTCCAATTCTTCATTTTCGATACCTCCCGATAAACTCAACCCGCCGCGGCGGATTGAATACTTCCCCACCAGCAAATATGTTCAAATAGATCACGTATGGGGATCTCGCAAGAGCGAGCCCCTATTATACTTCGGCTTTTCAGCCCAGCTGAGTTTAGTTGCAAGAGTGTCCCATCGGCTTCGAACAGGATTGTTCACGATGAGAAAATCGCCGGTTTTCCTGGCCACTCTTACGACGTCGTCGTCGGATAGTCTGGATGAAACCTGGCCGTCAATCGATACGGTAGTGCCCTTGTTGACCTGTACGCCGAGGACTTCCACCGTGCTGTTAGCATTGATAACGATGGGGCGAAAGCTGAGCGAATGGGGACAAATAGGCGTAATGACTATCGCCTCCATCTTTGGGGAGACTATCGGACCTCCGGCGGAGAGATTGTAGGCGGTCGAGCCTGTGGGCGTGGCGATGATCAATCCGTCGCTGACGCAGTCGGCCAGCAGTTGGCCATCCACCGATATTTTCAGCTCAATCATTCTAAATGGCGGCCCGGCTGTGATATAAACATCGTTAATAGCCGCGCAATTGAACTTTTCCCGGCCATCGGCGAGGACTTTGCAGCCTAACATCATCCGCTTTTCCACCGGCGCCTTGCCCGATATTATGTCGTCAAAGTATTCCTCAAGCTCGGCGACACTGAATTCAGCGAGGAAGCCAAGCTTGCCGAGATTGACGCCAATCACCGGCAAATCGGCCTCGTTCAAGTTTCTTGCTGTCGCAATAATGCTCCCGTCGCCGCCGAAGACAACGGCGAAATCGCATTCTTTCAATATCCGCGCTTTGTCCGGAAATCGTGCGGACGGCTGCGTTCCGCGGCCCGGCGCAGATGCCGGCTCGGCCGAAGCATCGCCGCCGCCATCCAGGTCATTGATGCGGTAACTTGCTGCGATCTCGGCCTTGCCCTTTACGAACGCGGCAAATTCCTCGATAGCCTCGGCCACCGGGCCTTTCTTCGGATCACCGAATATCACCAATTTTGGCAGCGATTTCATATCCGACATTCCTTAGAATGGTTCACGGTTTTCCGCCAGCGCGGGCGCGATTCCGAGCATCTCTTTAGCGGTCTGCGCTATTTTATCGGCATTTACGCCGGCTTC
Organism: uncultured Pirellulales bacterium; assembly: GCA_964354365.1. Taxonomy (GTDB): domain Bacteria; phylum Planctomycetota; class Phycisphaerae; order Sedimentisphaerales; family Anaerobacaceae; genus CAYGZM01. The sequence goes on along the minus strand of CAYGZM010000006.1, from coordinate 28,709 downwards.
CATAAGCTGGGCGCTGCGGGAATCGTGTCCTATAAGCGCTCTTGGAGCGCCAAGCAAGCGTATTGCGTTGTGCGATTCTTGTTTGTCGCACGCTCGGGCGCTTTGGTTGTTCGTTTCAGCCGCCAATTCGAGCAGCGCCGAGCCGAACCCACAGGCAAGATGATGGTCCTCGATAGTGATAATGCCTTTGCCTTCGTCCAGCAGGGAGATAATGTTCTTGTCAACGGGGGCGGCGAATCGGGCGTTTATTACATCGACGGCGATGTCTTCGTCGGCCAGCAGGGCCGCCGCCTTCAAGGCCTCCGTCAGGACGCTGCCGTAACAGACAATCGCAATGGCTGAATCTTTGGCCTTCTTTACAACAACGCTCTTGCCCAGCCTGAACGGTTTTGAGCACGCAGCCCTGATAAACCTGCGAGGCGGAACAATGTCCTTGGGGTATCTTATGACGACCGGCCCATTCTCGCTCAGCGCAAATTCGAGGGCCAGTTTCATCTCGACGTCATTGGCAGGCGCCGTCAGGACCATATTGGGCATCATTCGCAGAAAACCTATGTCCATCAGTCCGTGATGTGTCGGCCCGTCGGAACCGACAACACCGGCCCTGTCAATACAGAAAACAACGGGGAGATTCTGCAGGGCGACCTCCTGGAATATCTGGTCGAAGCTCCGCTGCAGGAAGGTCGAATAGATGCAGACGACCGGTCGCAGGCCTGTGCTGCACAGGCCCGCTGCAATATCCACCGCTGCGCTTTCGGCGATGCCCACGTCGTAGAATCTATCGGGGAATTTCTTGCGGAATTCCATTAGTCCGGTGCCGTCGCACATTGCCGAGGTGATTGCAACGATCCTGTGGTCCTTTTCGGCAAGGGCGGTCAGATGTTGACCGAAGGCGCCGGTGAAAGTCTCACGTGCAGGCGTTGAGACCGGCTCGACGGCATCTCCGTTCATTTTGAACGGGCCGGTGGAATGGAATTTACTGGGGCGCGAGTCCGCCGGGCTAAAGCCCCTGCCCTTCTTGGTGTAAACGTGCAGGATCGCCGGATGATTCAAGTGCGCCAGGGCCTCGAACAACTTTACGAGCGAGCCGATGTCGTGGCCATCGACGGGACCAAAGTACGGAATATTGAGACTCTCGAAGAGCTGGCTGGCGGGCAGAACCATTCTAATACTCTTCTTGATCCTCGCGATAGCCTCCTCGACGCTCTTGCCGAAGACGGGCATGTGCTCGAGGATATCGTTGGTCGTTTTGCGCATTCCCTCGTAGGTCTGACTCAGTCGCACCCTGGAGAAGTACTTTGCCAACGCGCCCTGGGTAGCGTCTATCGCCATTGAGTTGTCATTGAGGACGATAAGCATCTGTCTCTTTACAAGGCCGAGGTTATTCAGCGATTCGAAGGAAACTCCGTTAACGATGCTCGCATCTCCGACGACGGCCACGATTTTGTCATCCTTCTTCTGCTGATACTGGCCGAGCGCCATTCCGATTGCCGTGGCAATGGAAGTCCCGGCGTGCCCAACAACGAACCGGTCGTACTCGCTCTCGGCGGGATTGGGGAAGCCGCTTATTCCATCGGCCTGGCGAAGCCGCGCGAACTTGTCTTTTCTACCGGTGATGATCTTGTGGGTGTAGCACTGATGGCCGACGTCCCAGAGGAGCCTGTCCTTCTTAAAATCGAAGACCTTGTGCAGGGCGAGGGTCAATTCCACTACCCCAAGATTGCTCGCCAGATGTCCGCCGGTCTTGCTTACGGAGGTCAGAATGAACCGGCGAATTTCTTCGGCCAGGGCCTTCAACTGCTGGGCCGACAGCTTCTTGAGGTCGGCCGGACTATTGACCTGTTCCAGCAAATCACCCATCGTAATTAAAATTCCTCGCAACTTGGAATATACGAACAATTCGAATAAAAGTGCGGGCAAAGACCATTAAATCGTGTTCTTTTCAGAACACTCTGAACCCCTCCACTATAGCAGCTTAAGGAGGAATTGGTACAAAAAAAGGCCAAAAGCATAATGCTTAAGGCCCATTGGTTCGTAATAGGAATTTGTTTCGACACAATAAGAGAATGTTGAGACTCCGAGGCTACAGAGGCGGGGGCCTCGCGTGAATTGGTGAATCAAATGTTTTTGGAAGACCGCCTTGTCTTGTCGGCCGATTCTCGACGCCATCTATTCGATCACCTGTAACCCAATAGACGGGGATACCAAGAACCAGCCACAACACTCCGATTGGGCATTTACTTGCTTGCATAGCATATCCCCAATAAGGTTACTTACGTTGTATCGGCGGAAGGCCGGTTTTTCCGTTAATCCGGCTATAGGATTATTGGTGTGATGTGGGACCGAGAATCCCCTGGATGCTTCAGGTAAATGCCGGGCCGCTGGGCGTTCAATATGCCACGTTATTGCGGGCGTCGCCGGGCGATGCTCTGCGCACAACCGGCACAGCACGGTTTTCAGTACTGGTATGCAGCTTCTTTGGGAGGTTTGCTTATGATACGCCGGTCGCTATGTGCCGGGCGATTTGGTGAGCGAAATTCGAAATACGAAACAAGCACGAATGACCAAGATTCAAATTTCCAAAACCAAGCGGAAGAGCCGAGGAGCGCTGAGTCAGTTCGGTGGGGCAAGCCCCGCCATAGCAAAACTGAGGCTCTGTCATTGCGAGCGAAGCGAAGCCCACAAGGGGCGACGGCCTTTCATGCCTCGCAATGACAACTGATGGAATCGCGCTTAACAGAGCGTTACTTTGTTCTGTCGAGCAGGACCACAGCTAATTGCCGGAGTGTATCGGCTTTCCGGCCGAACGGCTCCAATACAGCCACCGCTTCATCGGTCAGCTTGCTTTGGAGCTGCCTTGCCTTTTCAATTCCCACGACGGCCGGGTAGGTGCACTTGGCCGCTTTTGCGTCTTTGCCTGCGGTCTTGCCCAATTGCTCGCTCGAGGCGCTTACGTCGAGGATGTCGTCTGCTATCTGAAAGCCCAGGCCGATCTTCAGGCCGTACTGACATAACCGCTCGAACTGCTCTTCGGCAGCGCCGCCGCAGACAGCCCCCATTGCAGCGGCACAGCGGAACATCTTGGCTGTTTTGTTGGTATGAATGTATTCGAGAATCTCCTTGCTGCAGGCAGTGTTCTGAGCCTTGAGGTCTGCAATTTGTCCGGCAATCATGCCGGATGGACCGGCGTCCTGGGCCAATTGAGCAACCAATCGCACGGCAATATCGGGCCTGTCGATTTGCTTTGCCAGAACCTCAAACGCAAGCGTCAAGAGTGCATCGCCCGTGAGGATTGCAGTCGCCTCGTCGAAGGCCTTGTGGCAGGTCGGGGCCCCACGCCTAAGGTCATCGTCGTCCATCGCCGGCAAATCGTCGTGGACAAGCGAATAGGTATGCACCATTTCGACTGCCGCGGCGGCAATTTCGGCATTGCGGTTCACTTGCCCTGCGACAAGCTCACAGCACCACAGCACGAGCGTCGAACGCAGCCGCTTGCCCGGTGTCTCGAGCGTATAGCGCATCGCTTCTTTCAGGTCGCCGTCTATTCGTTTTTCCCCTGCCAGGAGCTGCTTCAGAGTACGGTTGACTAACCGCGCCTTGCCGCTTAGTTCAGAGTTGAAATCGATATCCGGCATCTCGTACAGTGCAAAACCAATGGCTGTTGACAGTTGGTTATCAAGGATATAAATAGTAAACGGCGAATAGCGTATAGTAAACAGTAAATTGAAAATGATTCTCATTTTTGGCGTAACCGCATCGGGCAAAGGTCGGCTGGCCTTCGATCTGGCCGAGAGTTTAGGTGCTGAGATTATCAGCATCGATTCGATGAAGGTCTATCGAAGAATGAATATCGGCACGGCCAAGCCGCCCGAAGATGCCCGCCGGCAAATCAAATACCATCTGATTGACATAGTTGAGCCGAGCGATTCCTTCAGCGTTGGGACCTTTCTCGATGCCGCCCTGCAGGCTGTAGAGCAAATAAGAAACCGCAACGTACCCGTCGTCGCGGTCGGCGGGACCGCTTTGTACATAAAGGCCCTGCTGTACGGTCTCTTTGAAGGGCCGCCCGGCGATGAACAAATACGAACCCGATTGAAGGCACAAGCGCAAGCCGATGGTCTGGACGAGCTCCACCGCCGGCTGAAAGAAATCGACCCGGATGCAGCAGAGCGAATTCACCCCAACGACGCCAAACGCATAATCCGGGCCCTGGAAGTGCACCAGATTACCGGCAGACCAATATCGAGCCTCCAGCAACAGTGGCCGGAGGGCAGAGGCCGGACGTCAGAAGTCGGGGATCGAGAACCGAGCATCGAGAATCGAGCATCGAAACACAACTGGACGATAATCGGGTTGCGGCGCGAGAAAACCGAAGAAAACAAAAGGATCAACACCAGGGCAAGAAAAATGATTGCCGCCGGGCTGGTCGATGAGGTCAAGGCCCTGCTGGCGGAAGACAGGCCGTTGAGCAAGCAGGCCCGCTGCGCTATCGGGTACGCCGAGATAATCGAACACTTGGCCGGGCGGATAGGTTTGGAAGAGGCAGTCGAGCTAATAAAGAAGAACACCCGGCGATTAGCAAAGGGCCAGCGAACCTGGTTTAAGACCTTCAAGAACGTCAACTGGCTCGACGTCGAAGCCGAAGAGCCTGCCGAAGAAATCCTCAACCGCGCCAAAACACTCTTGAAGAATGCGCGGTAGTCGTGCCGTGATGCAAGACAAAGCGGGGAATCTCCCAGGAGATCGCACAAGACCGCCGCTGCCTCAGACGGTCTGCAATTGCTCCTGCGCCCGCAGGATGGCTGCGGCGTCGCCCAGGACTATCTGCTTTACCAGGCTGGCCGGGACCAGCGTAACGCCCATACGGAAGATCTTCTCCTCGACCATCGAGGCAATCGTTCGGGCCGTCTGCTGAGGAATGCCGTGCTTGGCCGCCAGGTCCCGCACTATTATCGACTTATCCCACCGGCGCCTGCCGTCCATATCATCGGCCCGGGCAAGCAGCTCGGCATCCATCAGCTCGCGGATATCAACCGAAGCAACCTGGATTCGCGAGCGCTTGACTCTCCGCTCAAAATGGTATTCACTCAGAGCGATAGCAGCTTCTTCATGTCCCGTGGCCGTGAGCACCGCCTTGATTATCGAGAATATCTCGCTGCTCGTCACGTCGCGCCGATCCTGCCTGTGATAAAGATAATAGGTCACCACCTCGGCAAGCTGCTCGGCCAGGTACATATCCGCCTGGTCGATGCTCGCAAGGGCGTTGCTGATGGTCCCCATCACCTTGGTATGCAGGTATTCCTCGATGGAGCCATCTTCTTTTATGACCTTGAGCTGCGTCTGCATCCGTTCCTTACTGCGAAATTCCTCGAATTACTCTTCAAAAAGCATCGGCTGACCGACAGGCTCAGCCTGCTTGATTACCTCGCTGACCTCTTTAATCAGCTCGCCGGCGTCCCTGAAGTCACGATAGACGCTGGCGAACCGAATATATGCAACCTTATCGACCTTGCCGAGCTGCTCCATCACGCTTTCGCCGATGAAAGCCGATGTAACCTCCTTATCGAAACTGCGAAAAATCTTCTCTTCCACCCTGTCGGCAATCTGCTGAATCTGTTCTGCCGAAACCGGCCTCTTGTAACAAGCCTTCTGCAGGCCGCCGATTATCTTGTCCCTCTCATAAGGAACGCGGGACCTGTCTTTTTTTACAACCCAGAGCTTGAAGCTCTCGCCCACTTTCTCATAGGTTGTAAAACGTCTCTTGCATGCCAGGCATTGCCGGCGGCGCCTGATGACTCTTCCTCCATCGCTGGAACGCGAATCGATAACCTTATCCCGGTCTTCCTTGCAAAATGGACATCTCATTTCGTACCTCGCACCTCGCGCCGCCTCGGCTGTTCGGGAGACATTTCCGCACGTTGGCCCGGCAGTCCACGAGATACGCCCCTTGAGGCCCATCATAAGATATACTACATCTGGACGACACCCCCATTCTAAGATCAACATATAGTATGTCAAAAGAAATCCTGGGCTTCAGAAAAATAATCCAACATCAATCGTCAGGTTTCTGTTTTCGGGTAGGAGCGATTCGCAGTCATACAAGCGCTAAGGAATGTGTCTGAAATAACAGCGGGGTATCTCGGCCATTTCGTCAAGAAAAAGAGCCTCTGCGCAGATGCGCAGAGGCAAACTCGGAAAGAAACTTATATAGCCCCCTCAAAAGCCCCGGCCCAACGTTTTACGTCGCCGCCAAGGCTTTCTTACTTGCTCCTGCCTCGTTCGCGGTTCACCGTTCTTTTTTAGCCCAACTCGGCAGGATCAAACGGTTGAGCCTGATTTTTCGGTTGATGGGCCTGCCGGACGTATGCCCTGGCTCAGGCCGCTTTATTCGCCCAACCTCAAATAAAGTGTAATACATAAACCGTGGCCGGCCAAATCACGGCGAAGGCTTTTCGGCGTTTTTTTTACAGCCCGATAAGGCCGGCGATCAAAGCCCGCCGCCCGGAGAAAATCCCTCATGCCAATACAGAAAATTCGGATTCTGCACGGCACCCCCATACTTTTTGAAATGAGCCTCGGCTGCCCGGTCAGACCTCTTCAATCGTGGCCTTGCTCTTTAGCCCGTCAATAAACTCGTTAACGGCCTCTTCTCGAATCTGGCCTTTGAGAGCGTCGATTATCCGGGCCCTCACTTCTTCAAGCCCTGCCACGGTCGCAGGTTTCTTGACATACACTTTGGCTATGTGAAATCCGAAGCGCGTCCGAAAAATGTCGCTTACTTCTCCAACGCCAAGATTGAAGACAACGTCCTCAAACTCCTCCACCATCTGGCCTCTGGCGACATTGCCCAGGTCGCCGCCGCCGTCGGCGCAATCTGTGTGCTTATCAACCACCACTTCAAAGGGCGCCCCCTTTTTCAATTCATCTTGCGCTTCTCTTATAGCGTTGTAGGCAGCTTCTTCATCCGTCTGCCAGTTCACATATTTGACAATGTGAGCGACTCTGGCCTGCTCACCGTAGGTGAATTGCTCCTTATTCCGGTCGTAGTATTCATGGATAGCGGCTTTTGAAGGCTCCGGCAGGTCTTTGCACACTTCCTCCAGTCTCCTCTGGACGCGCATCTGAAGCTCGATATCTTCTTTTATCTTTGTGTCATCTTTGCCGTCAAAATCCTTGTAAAGCTGTTCGGGGTCCGCATACTGCTCTTTCAGCTTGGCCACGGCGGCATCAATCTCATCCTTGGGTATTTGCGGCCCGTTCCGCCGGACTTCCTGATTGATCAGGATTCTCTCAAGCACGTTCTCTTTGGACCAGTCAAGCAGTTGGGCCTCTCGTTCCTCGGCGCTTTGGTCCTTAAAAACCCTCTCGTATTCCGGCCTTAGACGTTCGGCCTCCTCCTTTATCAGTGCATCTTCTACTCTTTCGCCATTGACAATCAAAGCCATATCTTACACCTCACATCCAAAATTTCGCCCAATTCCGAGCGATTTACATTTTGTCTCTATCCCTTTGCCTTTGCGTACCAGTCGGGGTCTCTGGCCAGGTTCTCTCTTGCCTCTAAGGTCATCATTTCAAAGGCAGGGTGAGTGCCCCGCCAGGCCCGCTCGGTGAAGGGGCTTCGGCGCATCTTCTCCACTTCACGAGTCACTTCATTGAAATAACTGCCGTATATGTGCAGTGAGTCGCTGATGTCCACGTACCTGCCGACCCTCACCGGCTCACCTCTGGCCTGCGATATGCGCTCGGCGATTGTCCTTTGCAGGTCGGTAAGGGCATAGACGTTCATAAACCACGCCTTGTAGAGGTCTCTGCTGCGCCAGTGGGTATTCATATTGAGCGCCAGCTCGCCCGCCTCATTCGCCACAAGCCGACACCATATCCTCTGGAGGCAGGGCGGATCATCGGTATCGGGGTCTGCGGTCGGCATCCAGGTTATCGCCTGCGCCCGCCGGCTGTGCCCGGCCTTCGACAGGCAGCCGATAATGTATTGAATTTGATTCACCTTCCTGAAAGGTCTGGGCGAATCGGCATTACGTATGTCTTCTACTGGGCTGTATGCAAACATCCGTTCGTGATATGTGTAAGTCCACTTGCCGGCGGCAGCGTCGATCCAGTGGTCGTGAATTCCGCCGACCACCTCCTGGCGATATGATTCAAGCTCCTCGGGTCCGCCGGGGAAGTTCTTGTGAATCCGAGGCTCGCAGAATGGGTCGCTTACGGCAACCATAACCGTTGCATCCCTGCTCGGCGGGTCACCGGGCTTATCGTACTGGGTCTTCACCTCAAGACCCTCGTCCCACACCGCCAGGACGGCCTTCTCCCACGCCTCCGGCAAACAGTCGGCAGTTATCGAAATTGCAGGTATGTTGGCCGTTGATGCAGCCGTACTCATTTCAACATTCCTCTATACACTGGCTCGATAGTGCTGCGCCACATTAGAAATTCTTCAGGTCAATTTCCTGGTCGGTGATGTCGTACATCTTGCGATATCTCTCGGGCAAATCCGCCAGGGCCCTTGTGGCCAGATAGGCGTATTTGGTCCCCGGCCAGCGCTGCTTTATATCGCGGCACTTGCGAACCATCTCGCCATAAGTCATCACCGGCAGTCTTCCCATACTGCGCTGAGTAACGACCCACTGCCAGAGCTTTTGCGCCTCCACCTCTTGTTCAAATTCAAGTTTCCTGAACTCCGGCATCGGCGGCTCGGTGGGAGCGGTCGGCTGGACCGCCTGATTCTGGGCGGTCTGTTGCTGAGCGGCTGTATCCTGCTGCGATGCAGGAGCCGTCTGGTTTGGCTCCAAAGGCTGCGGCTCGGCGTTCAGCCTTTCCCGGTCGCTCTTGACGACATCGTAGAAACCTTTCTGCGGCTCCTGTGGCTTCGGCTCACCGCCGTCCTTGAACATACCTATCAGGACTATGACGACTACGACCGCAACGGCCGCTCCGGCTACTTTTAGCCAAAACGTATTCATAATCATCCGGCCCTTCTTGCATTGATTATCACTCATCCATTACTTATAATTGCATTTTACCGCTTAGCCGGCTCTTTTCAATTGCAAATATCAAAGTTCCGTCTATCGTGGAACGAAGATTCGCGTGTGTGGCGGACAAGGCAGAATACGGTCGATTTGAGATGTTCACGGGGCTGATAGAGGCAATTTGTACGGTGAAAACCGCCCAGGCGGGCGCAGAGGCAATGCTGCTGACCGTCGATTTGGGCGAGCTGGCCAACGACGCCAAAATCGGCGACAGCATCGCCATAAACGGGGTGTGCCTGACCATCGCCAAAATGGCCGGCAGCTCCGCAACCTTCGAGATAAGCGGCGAGACCCTGGCGAAATCCACGCTCAGCCGTCTGCGGGCCAGCTCAAAGGTCAATGCAGAGTCCGCCCTCAAGGCCACAGGCCGATTCGGGGGCCATTTCGTTCAGGGCCACATCGACGGCACGGCGACGGTCAAGTCGATTGAGAGGCACGGTGAATTTGCCGATATAAGGTTTGCCGCCGGGCCTGAACTGCTCAGTCAAATGGTGGTCAAAGGCTCGGTGGCCGTCGATGGAGTCTCTTTGACAATAGCAGCGACGGATCGCGATAGCTTCACCGTCGCCTTGATACCGCAGACGCTCAAGGGAACTACCCTCGGAACGGCAAAAATCGGCGATTTGGTGAATATCGAGACCGACATAATCGTAAAGACAGTAAAAAAGCAGCTTGAAAACATTATGCCGCAGGGCGGGGCATTATCGGTCGAAAGGCTAAAGGAATTAGGCTTTTAGGCAATATTCTCGGCGAATTGAAGAAATCAACCGGTGCAATGAAAGAAAACGGGCACAATTCGATAAGCGAGCAGCCGGTCATCGGGGTAACGATGGGCGATGCGGCGGGTATCAGTCCGGAGGTGGTCGTCAAGGCGCTGGCGGACCCGGAGGTCCGCAAGGCGGCGAAGTTTGTCGTATTCGGGATGAACGAGCAGCTTTGTTACGTCGCCGATGCCGCGGAGATCGAGCCATTCTGGGGCCGCCACCAGCACGAGAAGATCAGCCGGGAGTACCCGTATAAGGTCGTCGTTGCGGACTACGACGAGTACTCGGTCCCCTCCTGGATACGGGGGCCGAGCAAAATCGCCGGCGAGGCGTCCATAAGGTTCTGCATAGACGCAATAGATGCGGCGAAGGATGGCCTCATCGACGCAGTTGTCACGGCGCCTATCAGCAAGAAGAGCTGGAAGCTGGCCGGGGCCGAGTGGCCCGGCCATACCGAGATGTTAGCGGCGCGGTGCAAATCGCCGCGCAAGGCGATGATGTTCATAGCAGGGCCGTTGAAAGTGGCCCTGGCGACAATTCACGAGGCGCTTTTCGAGGTCCGGCACAAGTTCACTATCGGCTGCGTCTTCGAGCCGATAGACCTCTTGAACGATGCGTTGAGAATGTATTTCGACCTTGAGCACCCCAAGATCGGGGTAGCGGCACTGAATCCGCACGCCGGCGAGGACGGCCAATTCGGCGACGAAGAGCAGCGCATAATAACGCCCGCGATTACGCTGGCAAGGCATCACGGGATAAACTGCGTCGGCCCGGTCAGCGCCGATACGCTGTTTCTTAGGGCCGCACGCGGCGAATTCGACGGCGTGGTGGCGATGTATCACGACCAGGGTATGATCCCGGTAAAGCTGCTTGCCTTCACCCAAGCCGTCAACGTGACCATCGGGATACCCATCATCCGCACGTCGCCCTGCCACGGGACGGCTTTCGACATTGCAGGCGAAGGCATCGCCGATCCGGCCAGCATGAAAGCGGCAATTATGACAGCGATTCGAATGGTCAAAACAAAAAAGGGCACAAGCGCACAAGAACAAAAGAGCATAAGCAGGGTTGAACAGCCGTAGTCTGTGCACTTATGACTTGTGCCTTATGCTCTTGCGACTTGTGCTCGTTTGTTATGCAAACGAAGAGCCAAATCCAGCAGTTGCTTGCGACGGCGGGCGTATCGGCAAACAAGCATCTCGGGCAGCATTTCCTGATTGATCTGAACCTGATGCGTCTGCTCATGGACTCGGCCGAGATTACAGGCGAAGATATTGTGCTCGAAGTGGGCTGCGGGACCGGCTCTTTGACCGAGGGCCTTGTGGAGAAGGCCGGCAGGGTCATTGCCGTGGAGATCGACCGCACGCTCGCTGAAATCGCAAGGATGCGGCTCGCCGGGACGGCAACTGTCGAGGTATTGAACGTCGATGTCCTCAAAAACAAAAGCTCCGTCAATCCGGCTGTGATAAAGGCCTTGGGCGCCGCGAGGAATAGCTGCGCTGGGCGAACGCTCTTAGTGGCGAATCTGCCTTACAACATAGCATCGCCGCTGATATTGAATCTGGCCACAGGCCCGGTTACAGCGGCCGGGATGTATGTTACGGTGCAGAAGGAGGTCGCCGAGCGGATGACGGCCCGGCCGGGCTGCGGCGAGTACGGCACACTTAGTATATTCCTATGCGCGACCGGCGATGTGAGGCGAATCAGGGTCCTCAAGCCGAGCGTCTTTTGGCCCCAGCCGCAGGTCGATTCCGCTATGGTCGCCTTCGTCCGGGACGAGGCAAAGGCAGGCAGAATCCGAGATATGGGGCTTTTCGGTGAGGTAGTGAGGCTTTTTATGGGGCATCGCCGCAAGACGCTCTCATCGTGCACGAAATCCGCCCGCGGCAGGCTTGGGGAAATCGATAATTGGCCCGAAATCTTCGAGAAATGCTCCATCGATTCGGGGCATCGCCCGGAGCAGCTCCGCCCGGAGGACTACGTCGCCGTTGCCAATGCGTGCAATACATAACTGTATTGTTGACAGGACCTTACGTAGTATAGTCATTGCGAGCGAAGAAAGCCTTCAGCCCTGAGCGAAGCCTGCCCTGAGCGTGGTCGAAGGGTCGAAGAGGAAGCAATCTCACACCGTTGCAGGTTAGAGATTGCCGCAGTCGCTTCGCTCCTTCGCAATGACAAGTCCTGTGTTTCCATTGGCCAATGTGGAGAAGCAGACTAATCTAACAGGCGTTCAAGGAAAGGCCCGGTTAGACCTGTGGCGAAGAAAAACGTTTTTGCGATAACTGCAATTTCGGCCCTTTAGTATTGCAGAAGAACGGCGTTTTAGGTAAAATAGGGTGTGCCGCAGGGTTTGCTCGAGACAACATAACGGCGTTAATTCTACGGAACAAAACGGTTGTCCGGCGCATCCTACCGGTGATGGTGGAAGTTTATCCATATTGGTGATGGTGGTAATGCTATTTGTTGTAAGCTGAAGGAGTATCCGAAATGAACGGGCGAAAGGCGTTTACCTTAGTGGAACTGTTGGTGGTCATTGCCATAATTGCCCTATTGATGGCGATATTGATGCCGGCCTTGAACCGGGTAAAAGAACAGGGCAGAATGGTCAAGTGCCTGGCCAATATGAGGCAGTGGAATCTGATCGCTGCGATGTACACCGAGGAAAATCAGGGGAAGTTCTGGCCTTCTGATGCCGGGACCCCATGCTACTGGTGGATAAAGTATATTGACGACAAATACAAAGACTGGAAGGCCAATAAACTGTGGTTCTGCCCGAGCGCCCAGAAGCCGCAGACAGACGAGAGGGGCGCGACGACACCGGTGCTCAATATCTACAATGCCTGGGGCATATACACGGGCGGCGGTCTGGGCCCGAACGGGATAGCCGGCAGTATTGGGATAAACGGATACGTCCTGATACCTTATCCTCCGGGCGGCGGTGCGACAACATACGAGGGCGGTGTGTCCGTTCAGAACGGCTGGAAGACGGCCGGCGCGGCAGGATCGAACAACATACCGCTATTCACAGAGGCCCTGCGCTTTGATCTCTGGCCCTTAGAGAACCAGGCCCCCGCCGCAAATGAGTACGAGATGTGGACGGGCAATAATATGGGCCGCTGCTGCATCAACCGCCACCAGGGCTTTGTTGACACTGCTTTTATGGATTTCAGCGCAAGAAAGGTGGGCGTGAAGGAGTTGTACACCTTGAAATGGCACAGGGGATTCAACACGGGCGGCCCCTATACCAAGGCAGGGCGCGTGACTCCTACGATGTGGCCGAAGTGGATAAGAAACTTCCCCGATTACTGAGATCTCAATGGAGGGCTGCTGTTATGCGTCGCAAGAAAGCCTTCACATTAGTCGAGCTTTTAGTTGTAATCGCCATTATCGCGCTATTGATGGCGATACTTATGCCCGCATTAAACAGGGTCCGAGAGCAGGGCAAAAGGGTCGTCTGCCTTAGCAACCTCAGGCAGTTGACTCTGGCCTGGATTATGTACGCCGACGAGAACGACGACAAGCTCGTCAACGGCGACACAAGGGAGTACGAGTGGGACGGCGCCTATGTGGCGGGCGGCTACCACTACAGAGAGAAGCCCTGGGTCGATAAAGACTGGGAGGCCTGGATGGGGCCGAATGAGAAGATCAAGGCCATAAAGGACGGGGGCCTGTACGAGTACACCAAGACACTGAATCTATATAAATGCCCTACCGGAAGAAAGACACGCAATGAGTATCGCCTCTATGCAATCGTGGATGCAATGAATTGCAAGGGCTGGACGGACCGCCCCGATATGCCCGGCTCGATCATGCTCAAGAAAAAAGGCCAAATACAGGAGTCCGCATACAGATTCGTCTTCATCGACGACGGCGGAACCGGTGGCGCAACGCGCGGGGGCTGGACGTGTTTTGTCAAGGAGAAGAAATGGTGGGACCCGCCGCCCATCAGGCACGGGGATGGAACCACATTCTCCTTTGCGGACGGCCGTGCGGAACACCGAAAGTGGAGAGACCCTCAGACGATTGAATGGGGCCTGAAAGAAACGGCGTTCTCAGGTGACCAGGGGGGCAATGAGGATATCCGCTGGACATCCATCGGCTCCTGGGGCTCCGCCGCAAGAAGGTAGGACTTCCAACAACGCCCCGGTGAATGCCCTTTTCAGCCCTTAGATTATCGCGGTTTTGTGCCGGTGGCTGTGACAATCTATATTGACGGCGACGGGGAGCGAGGCGATATGGCAGGGGGCGGTTTCTATCATAACGGCCAGCGCGGTCGTATCGCCGCCGAGACCCTGCGGGCCTAAGCCGAGGGCATTTATCCGCGAGAGCAGCTCCGCCTCAAGGGCGGCGTAGAATTCGTCGCTATTGTGTTCGGCCAGGTCTCTGGAAAGCGCCTTTTTGCTCAGCAGGCAGCTTAGCTCGAAATCGCCGCCAATCCCGACGCCGATGACGAACGGCGGGCAGGCGTCGGCCCCGGCAGTCCGCGCCACCTCAACGATCCAGGCGATTATCTCCTCTTTCCCGGCGGTGGGCTTGAACATTTTGAATTGGCTCTTGTTCTCGCAGCCGCCGCCCTTGGCCATAACGGTCAGCTTCATTTTATCGCCCGGCACAATCGTACGATGGATTATAGCCGGCGCATTCGAGCCGGTGTTCGTCCGTCCGTTCAAGGGGTCTGCGACGATGCTCTTGCGCAGGTATCCCTTTTCGTAGCCCCGAGCGACGCCCGCATTGATTGCATCGGTGAGTGTCGCGTGCTTTTGGCCGGGGGGAGGCGTTACGGCAACGTCGGCGCCCTGCTCGACAAAGACAACCGCCAGGCCCGTATCCTGGCACAGAGGTATCCGCTGGTCCTTCGCCAGGCGGGCATTCTCGATTAGCTTACCGAGGATTTTAGCAGCGGCGGGATTGGATTCAGCCCGCGCCGCCGTCTCAATAGCGGCCAGGACATCACCGGGCAGTTCGTAACAAGCTGCTATGCAGAGCGACTCGACGGCCACAGCGATCTTTTCAAATTCGATATATCGCACGATAACCCGACATTCGGCCCCCAGCGGACAGATTCGTTCGCTACTCGATGACGACATCAAGGGTCTTGTGCTTTATGTTGCCGACCGCGTCCTCGGCCCTAATTGTCAGCACGTGGGCGCCCCGAGGCAGGGCCTCTTTCGTATCTATCCTGATAGTGAAGCTCTCGTCTGTGGTGTCGTAAACCAGGTCGTCCGGGACAGTGCCGGTCCAGTCGGCGTTGCTGTCGATTGTATATTCGATCTTCCCAATTGCGCTTAGCTGGTCGGAGACCTTGAACCTAAACACTCTGCAAGGCCCGGCCTCATCGACAAGCGATTTGACCTCGATCTCGCCGATAACGGGCCCTGTGTTATCGATGACGACCGGCTCGCTTATCCTGCTGCCGGTGAGCTTGGTTGCGGTGGTATTGCTCTTCTCGTCGCCGGCGGCGACCCGCACCTCGTAGCGTCCGTCTTCAACGGTCCTGCCGTCCCATTCGAAATTGTCCGCGGCAAGGTCGTCTTTCAGCTCGATCCAGCTCGTTCTGCCGACTTTTCTGAAATCTATCGTATAGACGAGCTTGTCGCCGTTGTCGTCATCGGCCTTGTAGCTGATTTTGAAGAATCCCTCCTTGCCCGGCCCTGCAATCCGCGCGACGTTCACAGATTCGACCTTCGGCGCCTGGTTCGGAACGGTGCTGGCAACGGCGACCTCGCGTATCACCGGGCTGCTGTCGCCGGATTTGCTCTGGAGCACGAGCTTATACTGACAGAACCTGCCCAGCGGACAATCCAACTGCACCGGCGCGGTGATCTCCCGCGGCTCAGTCCACTTCGAAAAAGTCGGGTCGTTCACGTCCTCGACATTGCCGCTGCGTGAGGCGACAAGGACCTTGCATCCGTTCGGGATGTCGGCCTCGATTTGAAGCTTGCCCCAGTTGGCCGGCTGCCCGGCATCGATAAGGTCGGAAATGTACGTCCCCTCCGATGCGAAATCTTTGCTCAATCGAACGAGCTTGGGGGGATTGGCGGTGCCGAGATACACATTGTCCTCGACGACGGCTATAGCCGTTATCTGCACCGCCTGCTCATCTTCATAGATGACCGTTTCAACTTCCGAGGCGGGATCGACGACGAAGAGCTGGGCGTTGTTGCCCGTTCCGACGAGCAGCTTGTCATTCTGTTCAGCCAGGCAGAAGAAAACCGCCGACTCGCTGAATATGTCGGTTACGAAACCCTCGCTGGAGATCTTGTATATGTGACTGGCCTTACCCGTTGGGGCGCCTTTTTGAACTGGCGCAGCGCCCGGGGCGGCGGCGCCGGCGCTCGGTTTTTCCGTATTTGGGATTTGCAGCTTGCGTCCGCCCCCGCTTTCGGCATTGCTTTTTACGTCGGCTTCTTTGGTCTCAGGCCGGCCGGCCGAGGGCAATTGTGCGGCAAACTGCGTCTGGATCTGCACCATGTTTGCCGAGGTCGCGGCGGCGCACAACTGGCCGTTCTCCCGGAACAGGAGAGTCGTTATCTCCGGCTGGTCGCTGTCATAAAGAACCGTAGCATCTTTGCTTCGCGGGTCTATCTTGTACACAAGTCCGCGGCCGTCGCTGCCGGCGTAAATGAAACTGTTCGGGCCGGTCGCCAGCGAGAGAATGTTCTTGTCGCGACTGTCGTACACGACCTTTGCATTCTTGCCGAAGGGGTCGCTTCCATAAACCTTGCCTTCCGGCCCGGTTCCCAAATAGATATTGCCGCCGGCGTCGATGTCTATCGCGAAGATGTATTTGGCGTCGTTCGGCTCGAAGATAACTTCCATCTTGTCGGCCTCAAAGCGACACAGTCTGCATTTAGCGCCGCTTATACCGACCAGCAGCCTGCCTGCGAGGTCTGTCGCCATTGCAAAGATGTGCTCATTCGTGAGGTGCTCCTCGGCCTTGGCCTCATTGGCGTCAGCCGGCTTATTCTCCTTTTTGGGTTCGGGTTGCGATTCGAGCGGGTAGATTTTCGTCAGTTTGTCAAGGCTGTACTTGTAAATGCCGCCGTTCGGACTTGTACCGACGTAAATCGCCCCCCCGCTTGGCACGATGCTGTTTATCGACCAGACATTTTCAAACTCCTTGACCAGGACCTCCGCCGAACGACCGAGCTGAATGGTCCCCCTCGAGCCGATGACAACTTTCTCGGCCTTGCCCTTCAAAAAGACGGCACTGGTCGATTGTCGCGTAATCTTGCTGTTGACCCCCTGACAGGGCGAGCTCAACAACAGACTAATCAAGGACGAGACGATCAAAACACAAATCACAAGTCCGTTTCTGCGGAATCTGTCGCTCATGGCAACTCCTCAAATAGAAATCAAAATCCAATAATGACAGGGGGCTTTTGCAGCTCGCAATGCTTTCCTGATATGGGCATTTCTTTCGCCTATTCCTCGACGGTCAAACGCATAGTCTTCTTGTCGATGACGACCGTGCCCGTTTCGACGGCCTTCTCGATCCAGTGGGGATAAAGCTGCGCCATCATCGGCCTTGCGGCGCTCTGAAGGATCAGTGTTTTTGTGGCCGGCAAATCAGGCAATTCGGCTTTCTCCAGGGTGACGCCTCCGGGAGGCAGGACCAGGTAGCAATAGAGCCTGCCTCTTTGCACCGCCAGCGTATCTCTGAGGGCATTCACGAGGTCGGGTAGAGTCTGCCCGATGAATCTGTAGGGGACCGTTTTCAAAAGGAATTGCTCATAATCGCGTGAGCCGCAGACGGTCAGCTCATACTTTCCGGGGTCCAGATCCCTGGGCGCCTCGAACTCGATTTGATATTTCTTCTTATCAGCGCGTACGGACTCGACGACCACGTCGATGCTGATTTTCTCGCCGGGCCTGACTTCCGAATCGGACAAATCAGCCGACCATATATGGGAAGTAATGTCCTGCGGGATAATTCGAATCTCAAAATCCATTGATTCGACGGTAACGTTCCCGTAGGGGTTATTCATAAGCAGCGCAATCGAGCCGGCGGCTTCGGTTAGCATTTCGGCCAGACCCGTCCCGGTCGAGACGTTTTCAAAGGTAATCGGCTCGAAGTCCTCTATCCTAAGTGACGCCTTGTACTCGATGGTATGGTCCGGGGGCAGATCACCGAGGTAGAAGGCGGCGCCGGAGACAACCGAGCGAAGGACCGAAGGCGTGAGCAGCCGATTGGCCGCCACCCGGCAGTTATAAACGCGCTTCTCGTCGTTGTAGCGGTCTATTCGCACCGTGACGGGAAACGTATGCGCCTTTGCGCCGATTTGGCCGAGAATGCCCGACCCCTCGTCACTCGTCAAAGCCCCCACGGTCTCGATAACCCTGGCGACCTTGGATGAGCGAACCATGCTTGATATTACCGTATGCACCTTGCCTGTGGCCAGCGGCAGATTGATGGGGCCGTAGCCGAGGAAAGGATGCCCGAAGCCATACACGTTCTGGCCGCGAACCTCAGTGACGGTTCCGTACACTCCCATCGTAATATCCCCGCTGACAAGGGGTACGGCAAGACAGGCGCCGGGGACGAGCTTCCTTTGCGCATCGCCGCTGGCCGGTGCGCCCTGCTCGCCCTGGGAAGCGTGCGTCGCGCCGCCGATGCCGGGAACGACCATAAGGCCGAAAGGCTTGACCGCCTCACCCAGTTGCTCACAAACCTCAACGGGCAGGCCGGAGGTAATCAGAGGGCAGGGAAGGGTGCTGATTCCTCGCAGACCGCTGCCATGTGCAGAGCGAGGCGCCGTAATCTGCCTGTCAACTGCAGCCAAGTCTATCGGCTTTGAGTAGTCGAATGTGAATGCCGGTCCCGGTTCGGCGTTTGCCAGGCCTACTTTGAGCATATCCTGTATTGGCGTTACGCCGTAAAGCGGGTCCTTGCTGTATGTCCAGGCAAAAGCCAGCGCGCCCGCCAGTCGCCCGTCAAGATAGACCGGCGAGCCGCTGCACCCGGCCACGGGGCCGGTATGAATGAACCGTTCGTCGGTGCCCTCGACAAGGATTATGTCCTTGCCAGGCTCGAAATCCCGGACTACGTCTATGACCTTCAGATTGAACTTCTCGATTCCCTCAATTCCATATTCCGTCAGACAGTAGCCCTCCATCCCGGCCTTAATGTCATCAAGACCGATATACCTGGCCTGGTCCCACACGTCCGCCGCCTCGTTCGAGTCTTTGGCCTTATCCGATTGTTCGGCAGCCGGACAAAAAGAGCCTGCGAAAACTACGAGAACGCAGAAACCCCATAGTAAGAGGCGGCGCCTCATACTTTTCGCCGTTGTTTTGAACATTGACGCCCTTTCAGTTAAATACGGACTAAAATTTTACCAGCAGATAAGGCCATTGCAAGGCAAAAGATATTTTGCTACAATTCCAAGTCTGTATGGACAATTGAATATCGGCAATAAAAACGGACAATGACCTGTCCGGCAGAATAGAACGGAGCATAGTATGAAAGCTGAGCATCGGCACGAGCTGAAAACCAACATATTGGCCGAATGGCTGGGCAATTTCCCGGAGTGGGTCAAGGACAACGTGGCGAGTGTTATCGTCGTCGTAGTCGTGATCTGTGCGGCTGTGGGTTTCCAAATCTGGAGGACCCGCAGCAAAAGTGCGATAACTCAAGAGCAGGAACGCTTCACGAGTATTGTCAACCAGGTATCGAACATCAAGATGCAAATCCTCAGCGACCAGGGCCAGAGGGCGGACATGTCACTTCTGCTGCTTAAGCCCGCAAATGCCCTCAAGGACTTCGCCGACAGCACATCCGACGACAATCTGGCGGCTATGGCTCTTATCAAGCGCGCCGAAGCCCTGCGAACGGAGCTGCATTACCGCACTACGACCGTGAGCAGCCAGGATTTGGCGGCACAGATAGGTCTGGCCAGAGAGAGCTACACGAAGGCTATGGAGAGGTCCTCGAAGAATCCGTCGTTACTGGCCGCGGCTAAATTTGGGCTCGGACTGTGCGAAGAGGAGCTCGGAAATTTCGACGCGGCGCAGGAAATTTACAGTGAAATTGCGGCTGATCCGGCTTTCGAAGGGAATATAAGCGTGGAACAGGCAAAGCTGCGCCTTGAGACGATGGCCGACTACAAGGAAGACGTGGTCTTTAGGCCAAAGCCGAAGCCCAAACCCGTCAAGCCTCCGCAGCCGATCAAGATAGGACCCGTCGATGTCAACAGGCCCGCTGACGCCAATGCGCCTGCCGTCACGAAGGAGACTGCGATTGACGCGAATCTGCCCGCAAAAGAGCCAAACAGTGTAGCCGCAACGCCGGACGCCAAACCGTCAGCCGTCGAGCCGAATGCCGCATCCAGGATGCCTGATGCCAGTTCGGCGCCCCTGGATCCGAACAGTATCCCACAGACTACGAACACAAATGTCGGCCGCAGGTAATTCACAAAGCGACATCCCCGAGGAACTGGAGCTCGGAGGCGAGCCTGTCTCACTGCACGTGGGAAGCTCTATCAAGGAACGCAGGATTGATAAGTACCTCCACGGGCGGTTCAGCAACCTGAGCCGTCGCTTCATACAGGATGCAATCAAGGCCGACTGCGTCACGGTCAACGGCAAGTGCGTTAAGCCCAGCTTCAAGCTCAGTCCGGGCGACATTGTTGAATTGACGCTGCCTGAGCCGCCCAGCAAGGACATCCTGCCGGAAGATATCCCTCTGAACGTGCTCTATGAGGACGACGATATAATCATCCTCAACAAACAGCCGGGCATACTCGTCCACCCCGCCCGCGGCAACACCCACGGCACTTTGGTAAATGCCCTCGCGTTCTACTCGGACAGGCTCTCGAGCGGGCTTGGGGAGTTCCGGCCCGGGATCGTACATCGGCTCGACAAAGACACGACCGGCGTTATGATCGTTGCAAAAAGCGACGCGGCCCTGTGGAAGATTGCCCATCAGTTCGAGCGCCGCCAGGTCAATAAGGTATATCTGGCCGTAGTCCACGGCACGCCCGACCTGACACGCGACCGAATAAACGCGCCGTTAGGCGCTCACCCGCAGGTCCGGGAGAAATATGCAGTCCGCCCGGAAACCGGCAAAGAGGCAATCACTTTCTACGAGGTGCTTGAGTCTTTCCGCGGCTTTTCCCTGCTGAAAATGATGCCACAAACGGGGCGAACTCACCAGATTCGCATCCACCTTTCGTACATAAAGCACCCGGTAGTCGGCGACGATATGTACGGCGGCAAGCTCGTGTATCCGTGGCAGTTGGCCGACGCCGAGCCGGCCGCCGAGGAACCCGTCTTATGCCGCTTCGCCCTTCACGCATCGACCATCGAATTCAAACACCCAACAACCGACCAAATAGTGAAATTCGAAGCGCCCCTGCCGGAAGATATGCAGACCCTCCTCGATATGCTAAGGAAATACCGACGCTCGTAGAGGATAGTCCGCTAAGAAGCTCTGATTCTTTGGGGTACGAGTCTTACCTCTACCCAGCCCAAATCAAGCGTTCTCTATTCCTGGGGCAGTTTTGCGAGGTCGGCGTCGGAGCCGGCAACCATCAGGACGTCGTCCTCGTAGATGACGGTGCTTGGCATGGGAACGTTGATGATGCTTGCCTTTTCGCTCTTCTTGGCCTTGCTGTGCTCGCCTCGTTTGACAAGAACCAGATTCACGTTGTATTTCTGCCTAAGCTGCAGGTCCATAACGGTCTTGCCATCGAAGCTGGGCGGGGCCTTTATGCGGGCGAGACTGTAGCCCGGCGCAAAGTCGATTTTTTCTCCGATTTGCGGCGCAATCAGCTTATAGGCCCATCTCTGGGCCGACTCGATTTCAGGATATATCACCTCGGTTGCGCCTACCTTTGAAAACACCTGGCCGGCGGTCAAGCTCTCCGCTCGGGCGTATATCAGCGGCACGCCCATCTGACGCAGGTTCACAACCGTCAACACCGCCGACTCAAAACCCTGCCCCGTCCCCTGTCCGATGCTCACGACGGCCACATCGACCTTGTCAACTCCCTGTGCCCGAAGCGCCTCCTCATCGGTGCTGTCCAGCCGAACCGCGTGACTGACCTGCCCGGCGATCATCTCAACCGTTTCTCTGTCTCGGTCTATCGCGATGACCTCCGCCCCGCTCATTGCAACTGCAATCGCCAGCTTCTGGCCGAACCGCCCCAATCCTATCACAGCAAACCGCCTCATATCATAGACTCCCGTAAAAAGATGCGTTCCCACTACGACGTTCGACTTTTGCGCTATATCGCTGTGAACGTCTCGGTTTTGAGCTCCTGATTCTTGGTTTTGAGTTTCGTCATCCTACTATGATCGCCTCATCGGGATAACTGTACCGAGCCGGCTTCAGGTTGAATGTTACCGAAGCCAGCAGCGTTAACGGCCCGAGCCGCCCGATCAGCATCACAACAGTAATAATCAATTTCCCGCCTGTTGTCAAAGCAGGCGTGATGCCCGTGCTCAATCCAACTGTTCCCAGCGCCGAACTTGTCTCGAACATCACGTCAATCATACTGAATCCGTTCGCCCGCTCGGTGACGCTAAGCGCCAGCGTCCCTGCAAACAAGACCACAGTGAACAGCACAGTAATCGTGATCGCCCTGCGGACGATAACCAGCCGAACCGAACGCCCGAACATCTCCACCTCGTCGCGTTTTCTGAGCGTCGCAATGACGGCCATTATCACGACCGCAAGAGTCACCGTCTTTATTCCGCCCGCCGTCCCGCCCGGGGAGCCGCCGATGAACATAAGCAGAATCAAAATGAACTTGCTCGCTGCCGTCAGCGCCCCGATATCGACCGTATTGAATCCAGCCGTGCGCGCCGTTACGGACTGAAACAAGCCGTCGAGGAGGCCAAAATCTTTGCGGGCGGCGGCTTGCCCTGCGTATCGCTCAAAGAAAACCAGCGCAACCATGCCGCCGACTATCAGACAGGCCGTCACCGCAAGGACGATCTTCGTCTGCAGCCACATCCTTTTCGGCGCCCGGATCGTAAATCGGCATTGCCTGTTGAAACTTGTCTTGCAGAACCGCGTCATTCTGTCAACCGCGACGCCGGCTATGTCATAGAGCACTCCAAACCCAAGCCCCCCCAGCACTATCAGCGGACAAACGACTACATACGCACCCCAGCTTCGATTGTATCCCACGAGGTTGTCGCTGAACAGACCAAAGCCGGCGTTGCAAAAGGCGCTGATGGAATGGAATACGCTGCAGAACCACTGTTGGTGAACATTCGTAACTCGGCCGGGCACGTTATCCCACATCGGAAAAAGACTCACCGCCCCCACAGCCTCGATTACCACCGTCCCCACAAAGACAAAGGCTATCATATTGCCGATACGGTTCAGCGTGCCGGTGCTGAGAAGATCGTGCATCGCCACAGATTCGCGCAGGCTCAAGGCCTGGCCCAATAGCAGCGCGAATACGGCCCCGAAAATGACTATCCCCAATCCTCCAAGCTGAATCAGCGACAAAATCACTACCTGTCCCATCAGACTGAAGTCATTGCCGGTGTCTTTCACAGTCAGGCCGGTAACACACGCCCCACTGGTCGAAGTAAATAGCGCATCCACAAATCGCAGGCTTTCTTTGTCTCTAGAGGCGGCCCGCGGCAGCATCAAGAGACCGGCGCCGGCTATTATCAGAAACAGGAAGCTGGCAATCAGCGTCCGGGTCGGATTTCTCCCCGATGCCGCCCAATCAACAGAGGTCCTGCACATTTTGGTGACAACCTGTATCACCAGATAGATTCCCACAGCGAGATGCCGAACCGCCGATGCCTCCGCCTGCCTGTGTCCAAGCCAGTGGCCCGCCCCCAGAACTGCAACCACAAGACCGATTAGAAGCGGCGCCTCAAACCAGTTGGCCCTCCAGAACTCGGCCCTCGAAACCGCGTTGAACCGCCGAATTACCTTTTCTGCAATGAATACGAAAAGCAGGACAACCTGAAGGGCGTAAAGAATCTGCTCCTGCTTTGGCCAGAACGGCTCGTAGAAACCGAACAGCAAAACAAAAGTTGCCGTGACCACCGCCGCAGCCAAGGTATTGACACCAATTAGAGTCCTTTCCAAACGGCCGTTTTTATAGTGCAATTCCATGTCAATAGCGTAAAACTTCAGGTGAAAAATGTAAAATCAAAAGTGAAAAATTCCCGCAGGGCCGGGCCCGTGGCCCGTAGGGTGGGCTTCAGCCCACCAGCTCGGTGGGGCAAGCCCCACCCTACCTGTTCACGTTTTCAGGCGACGTCGGCGAGTCCGAGCGAGTCACCGAACTTCGCCAGCAGCGCCCGGCGGATGCTGGCGTGCTCGGGCTGTGTGAGCATCGGGTCCTGTCGAACCAGCTCAAAGGCATTTCTCCTGGCCATAGTCAGCAGGTCGTAGTCTCCCACAATGCTCGCAATCTTCAAATCGGGCAGGCCGTGCTGCCGGGTGCTGAACATCTCGCCCGGCCCGCGCAGGCGCAAATCCTGCTCGGCTATATCGAAGCCGTCGTTGCTCCTGGTCATCACTTCAATTCTGCTTCTTGCAACCTCGCTGTCCGTATCGCCGAACAAAAGACAATACGATTTTGCCTCCCCCCTTCCTATGCGTCCCCTCAACTGATGCAGTTGTGCCAGGCCGAACCGGTCGGCCTCTTCGATAACCATTATCGTTGCATTGGGCACGTCCAGCCCCACCTCAACAACCACGGTCGATACGAGCACGTCGATCCTGCCCCTGCGAAATTCCGACATAATCTGCTGCTTCTTTGCCGAGGGCATCCGCCCGTGCAGAAGCTCGACTTTGAATTCCGGGAAGACGTTCTGCGAGAGGTTCTTCCATTCGTCCGTCGCGGCCTTGACGTCACTATCCTGCTCAACGGCTGTAATCCGCGGATAGACGAAGTAGGCCTGCTTCTTCGCCTTCAAGCGGTCCCGGATGAATTCGTGCGCCTTTGCCCGGTCATTCCCGTCCACCAACCGCGTAATGACAGTGCCTCTGCCCGGCGGTGAATGCTTAATAATCGAGACGTCCAGGTCCCCGAAAGCCGTCATCGCCAGGGTCCGTGGAATAGGGGTGGCGGTCATTACGAGGCAATGAGGTGTAGTCTGCTTGCGAAGCTGGGCCCTTTGCTCGACCCCGAATTTGTGCTGCTCATCGATAACGACCAGGCCAAGCTCCTGAAAGTCTATATCTTCCTCCAGCAGCGCCACCGTGCCGACAACAATATCCACCTCGCCGGTCTTTATTTCGCTAAGAAGCTCCGTCCGCTTTTTGCCGGTCAGCCCCCCGGTTATCAAAACCCTTTTTACCTTGCTGCCCTTCAAATATCTTTCGATACTCAGAAAATGCTGGCCGGCCAGGATCTCCGTCGGCGCCATAATCGCCGCCTGCCTTTTATTGGCGACCGCCAGCAAAGCGGCATAAAGCGCCACCACCGTCTTGCCGGAGCCGACGTCACCCTGCAGCAGCCGATTCATAGGCTCGGACCTGGCCATATCCGCAGCGATCTCGCCGATGCAGTTGTTTTGGTCCTCGGTTAACAGGAACGGAAAACGCCTCCTGATTCGGCTGTCGATTTCGTCGGTGCATACGCAGGGCTTGGCCGCCGAGAAATGCTTCATTCTGAACCGCCTAAGGGCCAATCCCAACTGCATCAGAAAAAGCTCATCGTACTTGAGCCTGCGTTTTGCCTGCGACAGTTTTTTCTCGTCCGGCGGCAAATGTATCCACTCAAATGCGTCTTTCCTGGTAATCAAGTTCGCCTTCTTCAAAAACTGCTTGTCGTAAAACTCATAGACAAGCTCGCCCAGGTTATCCAGCACGGGCCTGATTATCCGCTTAATCTGCCTGCTGCCCAGTCTCGCCGATGCCGGATAAACGCCCCCGCTGAAATACTCAGTTGAGGGCAAATGCCCTTCGTCGAGCACTATGAACTTGGGATTGGTCATTTGAAGCTGATGACGGTACAGGGTGGCCTTGCCCGAGGCCATTATTACTTGGCCCGGCTGCAATTGCTTTTGAAGATACCCGCCGTGAAACCACACAATTCTGCACAGGCCCGTGTCGTCGCTTATCATCGCCTCGAACAGCGGCTGGCGACGGTAGCTTTGATAATCCGTTGACTCAACAAGCCCTATGACCGCAGCAGTCTGGTTGGGCTTCATCTGGTCTATCTTTACCACCCGCGGCGCGAACATCCAGTCCCGCGGGAAATACTCCAATAAATCGCCAACGGTATGAACCCCCAATTGCGCAAAGACCTCCGCCCTGGCCGGCCCCACGCCCTTCAAATACTGCACCGGCATCGACAAATCGGGCCGGTCTCGCCGTAAGCCATCTTGACGATTTTGCTTTTCTCTTAACGATTGCATAACATCCAACTTGTCATTCCCGCGCAAGCGGGAATCCAGTTCTCTTCTTGCCGTTTATTGGATACCTGCTTTCGCAGGTATGACAAATAACTACTCCTCGAACCCATACTCGCCCAACAGTCTGACAAACCGGACGTCACATATAAATCTCTCGGCGATTTTCCCCGCCCTTTTCTCATAAGCCATTAGCGTCTGGACGCCCTCACGCCCAACAGGCGCAACCATAATGCCGCCGTCGGCGAGCTGTTCGGCCAAAGGGTCGGGAATCCGGGGCACGGCGGCGGTAATCATAATCCTCTCGAAGGTCCTTTGCTGCGGCCAGCCGCAACTGCCATCGCCAACGAAGAACTCGACATTGCCGATACCCAGTCGGCTCAGGACCGCCTGGGCCGATTCGGACAGCTCGGCAAAACTTTCTACCGTATATACCTTCTTCGCCAGCTTGGCCAGCACGGCAGTCTGGTATCCGCTGCCGGTGCCGATCTCCAGAACGTCGCACTTGCGGTCCAACCGCAGCTCCTGGGTCATCAGGGCGACAATGTATGGCTGGGAAATCGTCTGGCTCAGCCCTATGGGCAGCGGACCGTCGGTATAAGCCTGGGACTGATAGGATGGCGGCACGAACTCCTCCCTCGGAACCTCGGCCACTACCTTGAGCACCCGCGGGTCGGTTATATCCCGACCCTTGAGGTCCCATTCGAGCATCCGCTCCCGGAACTTGGCAAACCTGTCTATATTCTCCCGCCCACACATACCCGTAATAATCCCTTTTCAAAGGCGCTTTCGCAAGGCAATTTTGCCACTCTTACCAGAACAGAAGCTTCACTGCTGCGGTGGCGGCCAGAATCTGAACAACAGCCTTGAATGTTCTCTGCGGAATTCGTTTCAGGAGGTATATCCCCGCAAACGCCCCGACGGCGATGAAGGGCAGCATCATCAGGTCGAGTTTTATGGATTCGGCCGTCATCATTTTCAGATTCGCGCTGAAGGGGACCTTCAGCCAGTTGACGACAAAGAAAAACCACGCCGCGGTCCCGACGAACGCGACCTTATCCAGCCTCATCGCAAGCAGGTAGATAATCATCACAGGCCCTGCCGCATTGGCCATCATCGTCGTTACGCCGGCCATAAAGCCAAGACCGGAAGCGAACCACCATTGCGTCGGAATCCTGGCGTCCTGCCCGCTTGCCCTGTTGCGCCAGTAGTTGATGCCCAACATCACGAGGACTATCGCCCCGATAATCGCCTTGAGCAGGTCCTTGTCGTTCAGGCTCTTCAGGGCGAAATACCCCGCCATTATACCCAGAAAGGCAGCCGGGAGCAGTCGCAGCACATGGGCCCATTTGGCATTGTGCCGGTGGTACACGATGGCGAACAGGTCCCCCAGGATCAAAATGCCGAGCAGTGCCCCCACGGATTTATCCGCGGGCAGAACCTGGGCCATTAAGGGCACCGCCAGAATCCCAATCCCCGGGATCCCGGTCTTTGCAGCGCCCTGAATAGCCGCACATAGCGCAACCACAATCCAGCCGACGGCGCTTAAATCCAACATACCTGTCCTTCATCAAAGCCGTCTCACCGCCGCTCATAAGCCTAAGTTTCTGCAATCTATCGGTTTTGCGCGTTCTTTGCAATTGACAACTGGAATGAGACAATCGATAATTCAAGGAAATCAGTCAAGAAACGTTTAATGTTTAAGGGAGGCCCGAAAATGAAGACTAAGAAACCAATTTTTTATCTGTTGGCCGTTCTTATGGGCGGCTGCGTGCCGGTATTTTCACTGCATCCGCTCTACACCAAAGAAACTGTCGTCTTCAAACAAGACCTGCTCGGCAGATGGGGCGATCCCAACAGCCCGGAAAACGTCTGGGAATTCAAACGTGACGACGAATCTGAAAATGCGTATAAATTGATCGTGGAAGGTGGTGACGGCGCCAAAGGATTGTTCGAAGCGCGTTTGGTCAAGCTGAAAGACAGGCTTTTCCTGGATGTTTATCCGGCCAAGCAGGGCTTCGAAGAGACTTTCCAGGCCGTTGAGCAAACAGCAAAGGACCCGAACAAGGCTGTTTGGACATTCAACATGTTCTGCGTTGTGCCTGTCCATACATTCTTGAAGATAGACTCCATTGAACCAATGCTGACAATGAGCCTGACCGACGATGACCTGATGAAAGAACTGCTCAAGCAGGACCCCAACGCAGTGAAGTGCGCAGTGCTTGAAGAGGATAGGTATGTCCTGACGGCGTCCACAAAAGAGCTCCAGGCTTTTGTCCTGAAATATGCCGACGGCGGAAAACTCTTCGAGAAGCCCATCGCCCTGAATCGTGCAAAAGCCGAAGGCTCGCAGAAATCCGAGGACAAGAAATCCGGCGGTTCGACAGACAAATAACGTCTCGATGTGTCGCATAAGAAGGCGGATCATAAGAACAACGCCGTAGGTACCGAATTCAATGACTTGTCAATCCAGACATCAAGAGCAGCCCTCAGCAGGTAATCCCGTACCCACGGAGCGCAGAGGTTATTTGGTGAATATCGACTCGGTCTCCACGAACCAGCTTTTCACCGA
>CAYGZM010000005.1:0-66837 GCA_964354365.1 uncultured Pirellulales bacterium | reverse complement strand
CTTCAACCCCAGCGAATGATTCGAACCAGCAGCGATGGCGATAAATCCGCTATTGGGCGAAGGGATATAGCACTGGCCATACCAGTTGGCTCCCCAGGCGACGATGGAGCCATCCTGCTTTAACCCGAGCGAATGA
Organism: uncultured Pirellulales bacterium; assembly: GCA_964354365.1. Lineage (GTDB taxonomy): Bacteria > Planctomycetota > Phycisphaerae > Sedimentisphaerales > Anaerobacaceae > CAYGZM01. The sequence goes on along the minus strand of CAYGZM010000005.1, from coordinate 66,701 downwards.
TACCCGCCTGCTGCGATGGCGAGAAAGCCGCTATTCGGCGAAGGGACATTGCACTGGCCGTAGTCGTTGTTTCCCCAGGCGACGATGGAGCCATCCTGCTTGAGGCCAAGACTGTGCAACCCGCCTGCTGCGATGGCGATAAAGCCGGTATTGGGCGAAGGGATATTGCATTGGGCGTAATCATTCCTTCCCCAGGGAACGATGGAGCCATCCTGCCTTAACCCCAGCGAATGATACCATCCAGCGCTAATGGCGATAAAGCCGCTATTTGGCGAAGGGATATTGCACTGGCCATAGAAGTTCTGTCCCCAGGCCACGATGGAGCCATCTTGCTTTAACCCGAGCGAATGAACCCCGCCAGCAGCGACCTTCACAAAGCCGCCGGATAGGTCACCGCCGACTACCTGTTCTCCCCAGCCGACAATCGAGCCGGCAAAGACCGGTTGTGCAATACAAAGTAAGCACACAGCCGCTACCGCTGTCAACAATACGAGATTTGTCTTAAACTCATTCCAACATCGCATTTTTAGTCCTCCTAATTATTGATAAATCCGAAATTCGAATGACCCAAAAGTTCCATTTTTCCACTATGAACGGTTACTCGTAATCTTCGGAACTCTCGCCAAGCAAGACAGATCCTCCGCCGTGGCGATCTGGTACGGGTCGTTAGGCTCACCCGTCCCGCCGCACACGGTTATCCAAATTCCGCCGCGCAAAGGCGTACCTTCCACCAAGTATCGCAGTCCCGCCGTTGCTTGGCCGGAGTCAATCAATTAAGAAGCTCACCCAATGTCGTCTCGTCTATGATGAAACATACCACAAAAAACCGGAAAATCAAGGTGAAAAACATAAAAAACGCGAGAATGCTGAGAGGTGATTGGTTCATTGTTCGTAGCTCATTGTACTACAATCCTTCATCTTCTTGTTTTTTCTGCACGTTTTTTACACCCGACATAACTAACTTGTTTAGGTTACGGTAGTTATGATGATTTTGCTCCTCGGGAACTCTCCGATGAGTTCACCGCTTTGGGCCTCCGGCATGTTGTGCCGTAACGCCGCTGAGGAATATGCCGGTGGCTCCAAAGCGCTAAACTCCAACTTCGCTGGAGGCTGCACATCATAATCACTCAACCGACTATCCTGGACGACAGCCGGTCATTTGGAGAGTATAATGCTTTTTCGTTGCGGCTGAGCGAAGTGAAGCCGCGCCAAGTTAATCCGTGTCCAATTCTTATCGATCTTATCTCTGTGTCCTCTGTCTCCTTAGCGGGCAACTCAATCCACGAAATCTGCGTTAATCTGCGAAAATCTGTGAAATCTGTGGTTAAAATTCACTTGACACCCAACTCCACACGATGTATAATATACATCTAACAAATAGAGGATTCTTGATATGGAGAACGAAGCTACAACTAAAACGCCCATCCCGACTCATCGGGCATCTCTCTTCTGGATTCTGTCTCCTGTCTCCTGTCTTCTACCTAAACCGCCCATCCCGACGAGGTCGGGATTCCGCAACTTTGCGCTTTGCACTTTAATCTTTGCATTCTCAAACTGACCATTTTACCACGAAGACCCATATAAGTCCTGTTTAGATAAGAATATAGCACAATTTGTCATTCCAGCGAAGAACAGTGTTCATCCGTGTCAATATGCCCTGAGCTTGTCGAATGGATCAGCGTCTAAAAAATCAAATCGGGCACTTTGAGCCTATTCCTTCATCGTTTTGTGGCTGTCCTAATCTGTGCGAATCCGCGCTATCTGCGATCCCTTTTCGTTTTGCCCATTTGAACATTCGGGTTTTGATATTGTTTCGGATTTCGTGCTTCGTATTTCGGATTTCAGATATCTCTGCCCCCTCCCCTCCGTCTTCCGTCCTCGGTCGTCCGTCCTCCATCCCCTGCCCTCCCCATCCTGCCCTCTACACTTGTAGAGACTCCTCTACAAATCAGCCTCTTTTTCTGCAAAACAAAGCCAATTTCGTCAAGGACAAAACCAATGCAACCTCCTTTGCCGCAAAGGTTTACCAAAGAAAACCACCCCTGGCCACTCGAAGAAAACAAAGCCAATCAAACCCAATTTCAAAATGGGCAAAATGAAGATAAGTACAGCAACACTAAAGGCTTATGCCAACGAACAATGAACAACGAACGTTATTCAAAACAAACCCAATCAAACCCAAATTTTCCCCCATTTTTCAGAATCTCCCCTTCCGCCCTGGGATATACCACGTTGAGTCTGCGAGTCCGGACTTCCCGGAATCGGGCAGTGGATGAGCCTAAATCGGGCGGGGCGGGATTTTGGATGAAGAGGTCGGATTTGCAGCAGGAAGCCAACGTGCCAGATGAAGACAAATCCGGTAATAGTCTTTGACTTAACCTGAGCGGTCAGCTAACTTTCCAAGGGTATGAAGAGACTGCTTACATCGTGTTTTGGTCTTGGCCGGCTGCCGGTTGCGCCCGGGACGTGGGGTTCGCTTCCGACGGCGGTAATCTTCGGTCTTATGTGGCAGTTTGGGGCACCGCCTTTATGGATTTCAACCGTAATGGGGATATTGGCTGCGGCAGGGTCGGTTATTTGCGTCAAACTCGCGCCGGCGGCAATTGCAGCAACCGGCAAAGACGACCCGCGGGAGGTCGTCGCGGATGAGCTTGCAGGCCAGGCGGTTACTTTTGTCGCGGTTCCGCTGATTCTTGCCGAGGCGGTCACCGGCAGCCAAATCTGGATGATAGCAGGCGCGGGCTTTGTGCTCTTTAGATTATTTGACATAGCCAAACCCTGGCCTATCCGAAAACTCGAAAAATTACCGCAGGGTTGGGGTATTCTTGCCGATGATTTATTAGCCGGCGTCTATGCTGCAATCGGCCTGTTTCTTTGCATCAGATTTTGGATTTGTGCATGAGGCGTCCGGCGCGAATCCGTGGCACGGCCATTTTGGCCGTGGTAGCACGGGCTACAAGCCCGTGCTACAATAGTTTTCACGGGCTGGAAGCCCGTGCCACGTCCGGGATTACGCTCCCTCGACCTGGCTCGGGACAAGTTTAGAAGATACGAGATACGAAACTTATGGCGGCAGAATACTCCATTGAGGTTTGCAGAGCGCTTGAGGGCAAGTTCCGCGCCGCCGGTCTGCATCGCCCGATGCGCATCACCCGCTACGACGCGGGCGCGCAGCTTACGTACGAAGTTACCTCGGTTGCACAGGCCGTCAAAGCCGCCGTGAGCTTAGTCGTCGAGAAGTTCGTCGGCGGAGGCTTCGCCGGGCAGGTCTATCAGGTAAAGATACAGGACATTCAGGGCAAGGGGTTGGCCGCGGGCGGAATAGACGGCCTCCAGATCGGCGGGCTATACGCAATGAAGATCCTCGTCCCGCCATCGGGTTTCTCACGGCTGTTTCGCAATATGCTCTACTGGATTGGCTTCCAGGGCCCGTTCCAGCTCCAGGTCAATCCCGCCGCCGCCAGGGCCGGGGCGCTGTGGCAGAAATTCATCCGCCGAGCCGCGAGAACGCGCTTCGGCGATGAAAACGCCGTCGTTGATATTTACGCCACCTTCATCGACCAGAATCTCGGCAGTTGCGGGGAGCTTAGCGAGTGGGTCGAGGGGCGCACCTGGCGGCTGGAGGTCGATGACAGAATGGACCTGCTCAAGCAGGCCCGCCGGGGGAAGCTTGTCGAGGCCGAGGCCGGCTCGCCCGAATACCGGGCCAAGCGCAAGTTCATGAGGGAGTTCGTCCGCCTTTTGTACGATATGGGGGTGTATGAATTCGCCCGCCAGTACGAGTGGTCAACATGCAAGAGCCAGCCCAACTGCCTGAAGCGCAAAGGCGCCGAAGGCGATCCGCAGGGCGGGCTGGTAGCGGTGGATTTCAGGGCCGGCCTGGCGTTGCTGCCTTTTTTGCCGATGAGCCCCGGTGATTTCAAGCTCATTGCCAAGGGCATTATGCGCGGGTCTCTCGTGCAGTTCGACCGCGGCAGCACCAGGAAGCTCGAGGCCTTTGTGCAAGAACAGGGCGATGAGTTCACTGATATGCGACGGATGCTCGACGAGCTGAAAGAGAAAGAGGACATCTACCGCAGCTCAGTCCCAGACGTTACGCATAACCACGTTCGGCTGCTCTACAGCCCGAAGCTGTGGTCAACGATGCTGGACAGCGCCGTGACAGGCTGGCAGGTGCGCAATCTTATTGATGAGCAGAATGAGCCAAAGCTGCGTCGCAGTAAATTATTGACGCTGTTATTCTTCACAATCGGCCTGATACCGTTCCTTGGCAGGCTGCTGCGCCGAGTCTGGGCGAGGGCCGACTGGCGAAACCACTACGTGTCAATCCTGACGAGTTTCGATTATTTGAAACGGGCCATAAGAGCGCGCGTTATTGAGAAGATCATCGACTGGTATCGAAAAGGGAGAATCAGCGCCGAACGCGCCCGGAGATTTGCAGAGGAGCCGTGGCGCTGTTTCTGTCACCTGCCGCTATCGGTGCTGCCCGCGGGCCTGCACCGGTTCTTCACGGACGCCGAATTCGCAAGAGAAAAGCTCCGCTACATATTTGTCCGTCCTGTCAGACTGTATTTCAACAGCGAACTGCGCCGGCAGTGGCTGCAGGAAATGGTCAGCGAGGGCCGCCGCAAATACATGCTCAGCGACACCGACGCCGAAGTTATCCTTTCGCAGATAACCGAACCGTACATACAAAAATACCTGGTAAGCCTGGTTGTACATCTGATGACGTTGCCGGTGTCAGAAATTGTGATGTTGCTGGTTACAGTTATTTATGTCCTTATGCGCCCCGAATTGTCCTGGAGCGAGGCGGGGAGAATCGCAGTGGGCATATTCGCGGTTTGGCAAGTTATACCTATTTCACCCGGCTCATTGATTCGAGGGTTTTATGTCATTGGGCTAATCATCAAGGAACGCAATTTCAAGGACTACAGCATAGCAGTTTTCCTGTCATTTTTCAGAGTCATAGGTTATCTCGCATTTCCCATCCAGATGACGTACCGCTACCCTGTTTTGGCGAGGTTTATGGCGGCGCACTGGGCGACGGAGGCGGTGCACGTCGTCCCGGTATTCGGGGAGCGGGGCGCGCTTTTGGAGCACTGGGTGTTCTGTCTTTTCTATAACTGGCCTCTTACAATACGGCGGCGTATGCGCAGGCGGGCGGAGCTCCGGGTTGCAATGAGGCCTCGATACTGGCACGGGGGCCTGTGCGCAGTTGGGGTCGCCGGCGTCCTGGTGCTGGCCGACTACGTGCACCTCGGCAGGGCCGGAACGCTGCCGGGGCTGAAGGATATTTGGTGGCTTGCGGGCGCGGCATCGCTGGCCTGCGGGGCAATAGTGACTCTGGGCGCAGGCGGAGCCGCTTTGTGGAAGCGGCTAATCGCCGCAATAGTATGTGGCGCAGCCTCGGCGATACTCTACACCGCGGCTACCGCGGCGCTCGGGCTCGGCGAAGGACAAATCGGAACTGCCGGCCTTGCGAAGGCGTGCGCATGGATGGTCTTTGTCTTCGCGATCGTCTGGCCTATCGGAGCAATCGCTGCCGAGCTAAAGCTGCCCGACCCGGACTTGAGGTAAGACTCAGCGGCACGGCCATCCCCTCAAGGGGCCCGGGGGGCCTGGCCGGGTCTGCACGGGCTGGAAGCCCGTGCCACGCGAGGACTTCCAAGCAGAGGAATCCCGTTGAATATCCTGTTTGCGGGGACGGTTTTTGCTGATTTTTCGCTTGCCAGCAGGACGGTCTGTGGGATAATTGTCTATAGGTTGGAGTGCTCTTTCACGAATCATCTCTGAAGTCTTGATATGAAAAAAGGAGTCAGAAATGAAACCGGAAGTCATATCCTCAACGCTAAAGAAGATGGTGAAACACAAGCACCTCAGAAAACTGCTGGCCGGGAGAATCGACGAGTCCATCTACAAAACCATAGTCAACGACCAGTCAGAGGACTTGAGGGGCGTGCAGGTCAAACGATACGAATTTCTCTCGGCGATGCTGCACTGTATAATTAAAAATACGGACAAAGGCTACGTCTCCGGGCGCATTCTTAGCAAGATTATCGATGTCTTTGTCCAAAACAATCTCGTCCGCGCAGACCGGGGTTACGAACAGGCCATCAAAAGATACAAAGCAAAATACGGCGAGCTGCCGCCAACCTTTATCGTATTCTCCCCCACGCAAAAATGCAACTTGAGGTGCATTGGTTGCTATGCGGCTTCGGGGGCTGATACTGCCGCCACTGTGCCTTACCCGTTTGTCGATAGGGTTGTCGGCGAGGTCCACGACTTATTCGGCGGCAGATTTATAACTATCAGCGGAGGCGAACCCTTTATGTACAACAGTGAAGGCAAGACCCTGCTCGATATCTTCAAGAAATACGAGGACATGTTCTTCCTGGTCTATACAAACGGGACCCTAATCCGCGAAGAGATTGTGCAGAGGCTCGCCGAGACGGCAAATGTTACCCCTGCGATCTCCGTCGAAGGCTTCGAGGGCCAGACCGACCAGCGGAGAGGCCCCGGCACATTCAAAAAGATTCTCAAGGCCCTTGAGCGATTGAGAAAGGCGGGCGTGCCCTTTGGCATTTCCGTCACCGCAACAAGCAAGAACGTGGAATTGCTGCTATCGGACGAATTTTACGATTTCTTCTTCGAGGAGCAGGGGGCCTGCTACATGTGGGAGTTTCAGATGATGCCCATCGGCAGGGGCAAGGATGAGCTTGACCTAATGGTCGATCCCGATAGCAGAATCCAATTGTACCTGAAATGGGAGAAACTGCTCAGCGAAAAGAAATACTGCTTTGCGGACTTCTGGAACAGCGGCGTGCTTGCCCGGGGCTGCATCGCATACGGGCGCAGCGGCGGATATGCTTACGTGGACTGGCACGGCAACGTTACCCCTTGCGCCTTCATCCCTTACTACGTGGATAACATCTACGAGCTGTACGAAAATGGAAAGACGCTGGCCGACGCGATGTTCTCCGACTTTATGAGAAAGGGCCGCAAATGGCAGAGAGAATACGGCCTGGACAACTGCAGAAAGCCCGGCAACTGGCTGATGCCGTGCTCAATACGGGACCATTACGAAATCTTCAGGAATTCCGTCCTGCCCAAAGACGCAAAGCCCGAAGACAAGAACGCCAAAGAGGCCCTCGAATCGGTGGAGTACTTTGAGACCCTGAAAAACTATGATGAAAAATTGCAGGGTTTGACGGAAAAAATCTGGGAAAACGAGTATCTCAATGTATAATGGCTGCCTGTTTAGCCAAATGGCTTTCGAAGTTGAATTACCTTGAACAGGATTTCAGGGAAGCTTCCTGGAGCCTGCGGGAGGGTTGTTTATGATGACGCCCGATAGTTATAGCTCTCTTTGCGACGACTTCTACGTCGATATGTGCATTAACACCGAGCTGGACCTGCCAACTGAGCGGGACACCATTCTGGCCTTCTTTGAGCGGATTCAGAAGCAGTTCCCATCCATGGGCTGCTTCTACCGCCGGGAGAATAACGAGTACTGTCTCGAAGAAGACCGCGGCCTCGGCCAGTATCGCTGGGTAGCTCTCGAAATGGACCGTATAGGCTCAGGAGTTGTGAACCCGTCGAGCTTCGAGATGGCCTATCAGCAGGATAGACTGGTGATCGAGATCGTTCCATATATGCTCAGCGTAAGTCATCTTGACGTTGACTCGCTTGATATTACTTTCGCTATGGACTTCGACTGCACGGGCAACCACGATGAGGTCATCGCCGACGCATTTTTCGGACTGACGCCTTTCAATTGCCTGCTCGACATGCCGGGCGCCAAGGCCATAGGTTTTTCTCCCGCCGTGGTCGTTGCGCTCTCAGACGACTCGCGCACCCAGGGCCGAATAAGCATAGAGTCAAAAACGAGCATCTACGAACCCCGCAAGAAGGACCGGGGAACCGATGAAGCCATTACCCTGTCGTTCACGGTCCGCCAGTACCCGCCCACTTCGGGAGGATTCGACCCGCTGAAATCCTTTGAATATCAATGCCGGCTGGCCGAAGAGCTGATGGCCGAGAAGATTGTCCCCAGCTTCGTCCAGCCTTTGATCGAGACAATCGCGCAGAAAAGGTTGTCATAGAAACAGGGAGGCCCGCAAAATGGCCATCGAAGCACCGATAAGCAAATTCACAAAAACGAACCTGAAAATCTATATCGGTGTCTGCATTATTGCAGCGGGGATATTTGCCTACGACGGCTATTTGAGCAAATACGAGTGGTCGAGGCGATACAGCTTCTACAAGGAGCAAGTGGTTGACAATGACGGCAAGCCTTCGGCCACTATGGAGTTTAATCGCAAATCGCCGGCGGTTTTTCTCGCTATCGCCATACTCTTGGGAGTGTATCTGTTCACGCTAAGAGGCAAGAAGCTCATCGCCGACGAAAATGAGCTGGTCATCAGCGAAAATGAAAAAATCCCTTACGATTCCATTCAAAAGATAGACAAGACCCACTTTGACTCGAAAGGTTACTTTGTCATTACATATAAAACCGAAAAGGGCAATGAAGCGGACCGCAAAATAAGCAACAGGAGATACGATAATCTGACCGCCGTTCTGGAACATCTGGTGGCTGAAATCACTTGAGAATCTCCTCAATAGATTCCAAGATTTGACAGTTGACCGCAATTGGCTGCAGGCTGTGGCTCCGGCGATGGACCCTGAACGACAGGCCTCAATCGACCGTTGTGGTTTATCTTTGGGGTATCCAGAGCACTTTTTAGGAAACAAGCACAATGAATTCCTGCGTAATAGGATTGCAGTGGGGCGACGAAGGCAAAGGCAAGGTCGTTGATATCCTTGCCGAACACAGTGACATTGTCGTCCGTTACGGCGGCGGCGCAAATGCGGGACATACAGTCGTCGTTGGCGACGAGAGGTTTGCTCTGCACCTGCTGCCCAGTGGTTCGGTCCGCCCGAATACCACCTGCGTAATTGCCAACGCCGTGGTCGTTGACCCCGAAGTCCTCATAGAAGAAATAGGAAGACTCGCACAAAAAGGCATCTCGTTGGCCAGGAGGCTCCTTGTAAGCGAGAATGCGCATGTCGTGCTCGACTATCACAAGATGGAGGACCGGCTGTGCGAAGAATCTCTCGGCAAAAATAAAATCGGGACAACGGTCCGCGGCATCGGCCCCTGCTACGCCGACAAGGTCGGCAGAAGCTATTGCGTCCGTGTCGGGGACTTGCGGGACCTCGATACGCTAAGAGTCAAACTGCGGACAATCGTCGAATACAAGAATAAGATATTCAAGGCGCTCTACGGCGCCGAGCCGATAAGCGACGCTGAGATCTTCGAGAAGTGCACTTGCTACGCAGAGACGCTGGCGCCGTTCATAACCGATACCACCGAATTCCTCCACAGGTCGCTTACCAAGGGCAAGTCCATTCTCTTCGAAGGCGCCCAAGGCTCGCTGCTCGACATCGACCACGGCACGTTCCCCTTTGTAACCAGCTCGAATTCGAGCGTGCTCGGAATGCCGTCGGGCTCCGGGGTGCCCGCTAAAATGGTTGATAAATTCGTCGGCGTCGCCAAGGCGTACTCAACAAGGGTCGGCGCAGGACCTTTCCCGACCGAGCAGGACAACGAAATCGGGCAATACATCCGCGACAGGGGCAACGAATACGGGACGACCACCGGCCGGCCTCGACGCTGCGGGTGGTTCGACGCCGTTGCCGTTTCCTACTCCGTAACTATCGGCGGCATCGATTCGGTCGCCCTGATGCACCTCGATACCCTCTCCGGACTCAAGGAGCTGAAGATATGCAGGGCGTACAGAATTGACGGTGAAGAGAGACACTTTTTCCCTGCGAACACAGCCAGGCTTGCCAAGGCCGCAGCCATTTACGAGACCGCTGCCGGATGGGACGAGGACATTACCGAAGTAAGCGACTTTAACGATTTGCCCACGAACGCGCAGGACTACGTCTGCCGACTGGAAGAGCTGACCAAAAAGCCTGTCACAATGATTGGCGTCGGACCGAAGCGAAGTCAGACGATAACGAGATGACAGCTTTCAGAGCCGTTTTTGCCGGAGCCGGCCTGTGCACATTATGGAAACCTTCGAAGAGAAACTTGAGAGAACCGCTAAGCGCCTCGGCCTGACCGTTGAACAAATACCGCGCCATATTGCGATTATTATGGACGGCAACGGCCGATGGGCGCAGCAGAGGTCGCTGCCCAGGCTCGAGGGACACCGGCAGGGGGGCAACACAGTCGAGGAGATCGCGCTGCACTGCGTCGCCCTCGGCATTGAGACTCTGACTTTGTACTCGTTCAGTGTGGATAACTGGGGAAGACCCGAATACGAAATCAAAGGCCTGATGCACCTCTACACCCAATACCTCGTGGGGATTCGCGACATGCTTATGAGAAACAACGTAAAGCTTGCTCACCTCGGGCGACGGGAAGACCTGCCCGGCGAAGTCCTCAAGGAGCTCGACGCGACTATGCAAATTACCGCTTCCAATAGCGGCATGACACTCGCGCTGGCGCTGAATTACGGGGGACGGACGGAAATCGTCGAGGCAGTCAGGAAGATCGCTGCGGAATGCAAGAACGGCGAACTACAGCCGAATGATATCGACGAAGCCTGTGTAAGCCGACACCTCTACACCGCAGGACTTGCCGATCCGGACCTCCTGATAAGAACCGCGAACGAAATGAGAGTCAGCAACTTTTTGCTCTGGCAGATTTCGTACAGTGAATTCTACGTCACAAAGACCTTATGGCCCGATTTCCACTGTGCGTTTCTGGAGGATGCGATACGCGCCTATGCAGAACGAGACCGACGTTTTGGAAGTATCCGTTTGCAGCAAGACAATCCTAAATAGCAGGCAGGGCCTGTCACCGAGAATCCGCCGGGGGCGGACTGATACTATGCTCAAACACAGATTGCTTTTCGGCTCGCTAATGACAGTCGCCTTCGCAGCCATCGTCATTTTCGACGGCTGGATCGACGGCTCACTGACCGACTCGACACCCGATAAGCCCGTACAGGGAACGCTCCTCTGCATCCTCATCGTCGCACTGGTGGTCCCGGCCCAGCTTGAGTTGGCCAAGCTCGCCGCCGCCAAAAACGTCAAGATATTCACCCCGGTCGCCATTGTCGCCTCTATCCTCTTTGCGACCACCTGGTACTGGCCGCAGCTTATCAACGTTTCGCAGTCACTCTACCTGCCTCTGCTCTGCGGTTTCACTTTGTCGGCCCTGTTCCTGTGCCAATACGTTAGCTGCGGCACATCAGGAGTCCTGGCGAACTGCGGGGCGAATTATTTCGGCATCTGTTATCTGGGCCTGCTGAGCAGTTTCGTGCTTGCCATCCGAATCGACTTTGGCCTTTGGCCGCTGCTGATGTTTGTTTCTGTCATAAAGTCGTCCGACATAGGCGCCTGGGCAATCGGCACGCTCTTCGGCAAACATAAATTCTCGCCGAGAATCAGTCCTGGAAAGACCTGGGAGGGTATGGGCGGGGCGGTGGCGGCCGCAGTGTTAGTTGCGCTTCTCTTTCCCGGATTTTGTGATATAATGTATTGGCCGACGGCAGTAGGCTTCGGTCTGTGTTTCGCTTTTATCGGGCAGATGGGCGACCTCGCCGAATCTATGATGAAGCGCGACGCAGGGCAAAAGGATTCCGCCAACAAGGTGCCTGGCTTCGGTGGAATACTGGATATTGTCGATTCGGCTCTGGTGGCGGCGCCGTTTGCCTATTTGTTCTTCAAATGCCGTGCTTATTAGATCGAGACTTTGGAAATTACGATACAATTAGATTCGGCCCACAGGCAGCTTGAGCTGTTCGGCCCCGCCGACAGCCACCTTCGGCTGCTGCGCAAATCACTCGGAGTGCAGATAACAGCCCGCGAGGACTACCTGATCATTACCGGCAGCGATTCCGACGTGAACAAAGCCGCTGAGGCCATCGACAGGATGCAGAAGCACCTGCTGAAATATCACAGCCTCACCGACGCGGACGTCGCCGGCTTCACCAGCCGGTACGATTCACCTGAGGCTCCCGAGACGAACCAGGCTGTCACGGTCTATTCCAAGAAGAAGGTCATCGAGCCGACCACCGCAGGACAGCTAAAGTATATTGAGACAATGCTCGCCAACGACCTTACCTTCTGCATAGGGCCGGCAGGGACCGGAAAGACATATTTGGCCGTCGCAATCGCAGTGTCGATGCTCAAAAAAAGGCAAATCAGGAGAATCGTGCTCGCACGCCCCGCCGTCGAGGCGGGTGAGAAACTCGGCTTTCTGCCCGGCGACCTCCAGGCGAAGGTGAATCCGTATCTGCGTCCGCTCTTCGATGCACTCGAGGATATGATGGATTTTGGCCAGATGCAGAAGTTTATGGAGCTCGACATCATAGAGATTATTCCCCTTGCGTTTATGCGCGGCCGCACACTCAACGAAGCAGTGGTCATCTGCGACGAGGCCCAGAACACGATGCCGCTGCAGATGCTTATGGTATTGACAAGGCTGGGCCACGGCTCCAAAATGATAATAACCGGCGACATAACCCAAATCGACCTCGAAAAAGGCCAGAAGAGCGGCATGATCGAGGCAATTGAGACTCTGCGGCGAATCAAAGGCATAGGTTTTGTCGAATTGACCCAAAAGGACATCGTGCGGCATCGATTAGTGCAAAAAATTGTGCTGGCCTACAAGAACAAGAAAAAGGCCGATTAGCCGTCGGCGTTCCCGCGGGCTCCCGGCAAACCGCTGCTCGACGAACACCTTGACCGACGGCTGTTTATTTAGGGCGAATCGATGGGATTATTCAGAAAAACAAGTCCGCGGCGCAGTCAGGTCCGCAGGAATATCCCCATCGACCGGTTCTTACGAATGAACCGGCTGGCCAATCGCGACAGCCTGATCTCGCTGCTGATATGTGCCTTTTTTGTCGCCCTGTGTGTTCCAATACTTTGTTTCGAGCTCAGCGGACAGCCCCAGCACCTCTGCCTCGCGCCAACAACCGTCTTAGTAATGCTGATCAGTATCGCGGCGCTGCTCTACGTCCACAATTATCAGAAGCGATTAATAAGGAACCACGCGAGAACCAGCCTGCTGGCGGGGCTGTTTTTATTGCTGCTGACGGCAACCAAACTTATCGCGATTCTTTTCCATCACACCTCCGGGGGCACGGCAAGTGCGGTAACCGCAGCCATTATCCTGTCGCTTGCATACGACAAGCGATTCACGATAGGTATGTCCGTATTCTTCTGTATTCTTGCCACTTTTTCTGCCGGCGCCCCCGGGCCGGAGCAGATTGCAGGAATGAACCTTTTTTTGACCATGTGCGCCGGCGCCGTAACCTGCTCATTTTCTCTAAAAGAAATACGCACAAGAATGAAACTGCTCAAAGTCAGCGCAACCGCGGCAATAGTAGTCTTCGTTACAGCGCTGAGCCTGAACCTGCTTACCGAAGGCGCTAAAGCCTCAGATGTCTTCAGCAACGCCGGGTATCACGCAGGAGCCGCCTTTCTCGTGGGGCTGCTCATCGAGAGTCTGCTTCCGCTAATCGAGAAAACCTTTCGAATCGCAACAAGCATGACCCTGCTGGACTACAGCGACGCCAACCAGCCCCTGCTTAGAAGACTCGCAATGGAAGCCCCCGGCACGTTCAGCCACAGCCTCCTGATAGGCTCCGTCGCCGAAGCCGCGGCCGAGTCAATCAGCCGCAACGGTTTGCTCTGCAGGGTCGGGTCCTATTACCACGATATCGGCAAGATCAACAAACCCGGCTACTTCGTGGAAAACGAGATGGGCTCGGCCAGCCGGCACAAAGAGCTCTCGCCCGCTATGAGTCAGCTGGTTATTGTCGGCCACGTTAAAGACGGTATAGAAATGGCCAAGGAATATGGACTGCCCAACGTCCTTCGGCAGTTTATTGAGACACACCACGGGACGACCCTCGTTGAGCACTTCTACCACCAGGCAAAGAAACAGACGGCAAAAAACCCCAGGGGGAAAGGCGTTGGTCCGCCTTCTGAAAGCGAATTCAGATACCCCGGCCCAAAACCACGGACCAAGGAAGCTGCTATCGTAATGCTCGCGGACACGGTCGAAGGCGCCGTCAGGAGCCTCTCGGAGATAACGCCGACAAAAATAGAGATAGTCGTGCACAATATGGCTATGAAGCGCCTGCAGGACGGCCAATTCGACGAATGTGAGATTTCACTGCGGGAGCTGAGCCAGATAGAGGCAAGCATATCGAAGACCCTTGCCGCGCACTACCACGGCCGAATCGCATATCCACAGCAGCCGGACGCACCCGTTGTCAAGCAGCCCCAGACAGAAGGGCCCGACCGAGAGAAGAGCTGATAGTTATGTCCCGCGCCCGACAAAATATAGTCGTCGAAGTAACCGCACATCCCAATCGCCCGGACGTTAATCCGCTCGACCTCGAGGAATTGGTCAAAGCCGTCTGCAAACGATTTGACGTCTCAAACGCGACCGTCGGCATCGCAATCGTTGATGACGCCGAATTTCGCGAAATAAACAGCCGTTTCCTGAACCGCAAATCCACGTCCGATTGCCTGAGCTTCGACCTGTCCGAAGAGAGGGGACCCAAATCGGGCAGGCTGTTCGAGCTGGTGGTCAACGGCGATATGGCTGTTAAACAGGCGGCGCTGCGGGGCCATTCAAGCAGGGCCGAGCTGGCCCTTTACGTAACGCACGCCCTGCTTCATAACGTGGGATTCGACGACTCCACGGAAACACAGGCCAAAGAAATGCACAAGATAGAAGACGAGATTTTGCAACAACTCGGCTACGGCTTAGTGTATAATAATCGGGCAAAGACAAAACGGCGCAAGCGCGAATGATATCTCTAACCGGCGTATTTCAGGCTTGTGCGATGAACTAATTGAAAGGCTTTGAAAAGGTGAGTTATATCGGCTGGTCGGTAACGGCGATTTGTCTGCTTGCCGGGGGGACATTGTTCTTTTCCGTCAACGCAGTTTCCCTGCGAGCGCTCTCACGCCTCCAGCTGCACGAGGCGTTCAAGCAGGCCGGCAAAGAAGCAATGTCGCGGAACCTCACGGATAGACTGGTCCGGAACGCCGAGAAGCTGGCATTGACCTGCTCTCTGTATCGGCTGGTCTTTAACGTCTGCATATTGCTTTTGCTGCTGCACATCTTTGCGAGCACGGGCGAGCCTGGAGCGCCGCGGGTGCTGACGACCGGCGGCTATATCCTGACCTTTGTTGCCTCAGCGGTCATATTCTCGGCGTTCACCGTGGCAATCCCGCACGCCTGGGCGAAGTACGCAGGAGAAAAAATCCTCAGCAGGACCCACGCACTTCTGCTGTTCTTTGCAATGATGGCCGCTCCGGTTCTTTACCTGCTGCAGCTACACGACCGCCTTGTGCGCCGGCTCGCCGGCGTCGTCCAGACAAGCCCGCAACAGCAGCAGGAAGAAAAACAGGAAGAATTCCTCACCGAACTCGAGGAGCACAGGATGGAGGGCGCGGTCGATAAGGAGGAACAGCGAATGATAGAGAACGTGCTTGAGCTGAGCGAAACCTCCGCAGATGGGATTATGACGCCCCGAACGGACGTTGTGGCCATTGAGGCCGGCGCTGATTTGCACAAGGTGCTCGAAACCATCATCAGCGCGGGCCACACCCGCGTCCCTGTCTATGAGGGAAACATCGACAACATAATCGGTATGGTCTATGCCAAGGACCTGCTCAGCGAAATCGGTAAAGACCCGGCAAATTTCAAGCTCCGCGACAGGATGAGAGCCGCCTATTTTGTCCCCGAGACAAAACCTTTACGGGCCCTGCTCCATGAGTTCCAGAATCGGAAGCTGCACATAGCCGTGGTGCTCGACGAATACGGCGGAACGGCAGGCATAGTCACCCTGGAGGACATCCTTGAAGAGCTCGTCGGCGAGATTGCCGACGAATACGAGAAAGTGCCGCCTGAACCCATAAGGCAGATAGACCAGGGCACTATCGACGTCGATGCGAGGACTTACATCGACGACCTCAACGACCGGTTCGAGCTGAACCTGCCTGAAGACGAAGACTATGACACCGTAGGCGGTTTTGTCTTCTCACGCCTGGGCTATATCCCAAAGAGCGGCGAGACGTTCGACTACAGAAACCTTAAATTCACCATCACCGCCGCCGAGCCGAGAAGCATAAAACGCATAAAAATCCAAAAAATCAGCAAGCAGTAGAAGAGATCGTCATTCCTGCGCAAGGCAATCGTAATGTTGACCAAAGACCTGGCCATCTGCATACGCACCGTCGATTATTCCGAGACGTCTCAGGTCGTGACGTTCTTTACGAAAGCGACCGGCAAAATCAGCGCAATCGCCAAAGGTTCCAAGCGCCCCAAATCGGCGTTCGGCGGGCCGATTGAAATACTCTCGCACGGGCGAATCGTCTTCTCCGATTCGAATAGGGAAAAGCTCGCCACCCTCACTGAATTCGAATCCGCCGCCGGCACAGCTGGCCTTACTCTGCTGCGCAACGATCTTTTCACTTTGAACTGCTGCCTCTTCGCCGCCGAGCTGCTGAACCTCCTGACCGATGAGCACGACCCGCACCCCGGCCTTTTCGACAGCTTCCTGCAATTCCTGTGCGACGCGCAGGACGCCGCGGACAAGCCTGAAATGCTGGCGTTTCTGATACTGTTTCAACTGGCCCTGCTCAAAGAGGTCGGCCTCCAGCCGATCTTGAGTCACTGCGCAAATTGCAGAACGAGATACGAGGGACGAGAGACGAGAGACGAGGTTTATTTCAGCAGCTCCGCCAACGGCCTAATCTGCAGAGACTGCGAGCCCGCCTTCCATGACAAATTCAGAATAAGCAAAAATGCCGCAGACTGCCTTGCGAACCTAAAACTCCTCGCCGAATCTCCACAGAAGACTTTGCTCGAAATCGAGGAGCTTTTAGCCCACCACTTCACCGAATTGACCGGCCGCCGGCCAAAAATGGCAAAGCACATCCTGAACCCGTGATTTCTCTTGTCGCAGGTAAAATCCGCCGCATTTCGGGAATTCTATCGGTACTCCTCTTGCCTGCTTGAGATTTCACAGGTATAATGTGCGCAGTTTCGAGCACAGGAGATTTGCCTCGGCTGTAAGATGTTTTCTGATAACATCTTATGTAATAGGGGAAAGAGTCTCAACACTAATGGCTCGTATTGACGATGTACTATGTATCATGTGCTTGGTTGTGGGTAGGCGCGTGTGCGCAAGAAAGGGAAACCGATTCTTTGGAAGCGAGGCATGAAGTGAACAAGGATCATATATTGCTCAAACTTGTCCTGGATGAAATCGGACTTGGGGATCTGAAAATCGACGACTTCCGTTCGAGGAAGATCCTACAGAAAAAGATGTACCTGCTTCAACTGACAGGTATCGATCTGGGTTATCGTTACAATTGGTACCTGTATGGGCCGTATTGTCCTGCTCTTGCGAACGACACGTTCACGCTCAGAGATGAAATCAAATATGACGACGAGTTCAACAATTACGAACTCAATTCCAAAACTAAGAGCAGACTTGACACTCTGGACGGGGTAGTCGGTCTGCCCAGGACCGCAGAAACAACCGAACCTGAGTGGCTTGAGTTGCTGGCTTCGCTTCATTACCTAAAGCATATCGCGTATTGGCCGGGAAAGAGCGACCCCCAATTTGAAGAGGTTTTCGAGAAGCTCAAAGAGTCAAAGCCGCATTTTCAAGGTAGGAGGACGCTTGCCGAAGCAGCTTGGAAGAGGCTTGATGAGGCTGGCCTTGTCAGCCGGAAAACGTTAGAGTAGGTCCGCACTGGAAGGACTCTATGAGAGAGGAATATCGTCATAAGATAATCATTGACCCGGTCCATGGCGATATCGGTCTCAGCAAGTTAGAAACAGAGCTTATTGACACCCCCACTTTTCAGCGGCTGCGAGGAATCAAACAGCTCGGCTTTGCCTACACAGTATATCCCAGCGCAAGGCACACTCGGTTCGAACACTCCTTGGGTGTTATGCACATAATGACTCGCGTACTCGAGTCTTTCCGAAGCAAGAACAAAGATGCCGTGCCCGACGACCATTTCCAAAAACAGCGTATAGCGGCCCTGCTACACGATGTCGGGCATTATCCTTATTCTCACCTGATGGAGAAAATTGACTGGGACTCGACGCAGAGATACATCAAGAAGAAAAGCCAAGACGAGAAGAAAGAAGCTGCTCCGCGAGAGGAGAAAAAGGAATATCCCAAACACGACAGGCTGGGAGAGATTGTCATAACCGAACGAAAAGACATAAAGGAGAAGTTGGAAAGAAACGGCATTGACCCAAACGAGATTGTAGCTCTGGTCAGAGGCCAACATCAATCCATCCCCAACTTGCTCAACGCGAGTCTGGATGTGGACAGACTTGATTATCTTGTGCGAGATTCCCTCAACACAGGTCTGCCGTATGGAAAAGTGGACCTTAATTACATCGTGAACAATCTCGAGTTGGCCGACCAAAATGAGGTCGTTGTCCGTGCAAAGGCCAAGAGTTCGATAGAACACATGCTGATGGGCCGCTATTTCATGTTCAATACGGTTTATATGCACAAGACAGTATTTGCCTTCGAGGAGATGGTCAGAAGAATCGTCTTGGCACTCTGGGAAAAAGGGGAGATATACAAATCCGGCGCGGAAATCGAAGAAATGGCGAGCGCAGATTCAGAAGAGTTTCTGGCCTTCCACGATGGTTATTTGGACCAGCGTATCGCCAAATACGCAGACAACAAGCGAGACAAGAAGCTTGCTGCCCTCTGCAGAGCGGTCAAACTGCGCCAGCCACCCACACTTGTTTATGAAGTCTCGGAACTCACCTTGGACAGCGGTAATCCCAGCCAAGCATACACCTTGTTAACAACGAGTTGGAAGGACAAGGTCAAGGATTTGGCCAAGGAGACGCATATTCCACAAGAACAGTGGATTTTCAAAGACATAAAGACACCTGAATTTGAGAAACTACATCCGTTTGTGAGCTTAGCCGAAGCGGCGGCGTTCAAAGACGGTGGCGAAGAACAACTCAGGGAGTTGGTGAGCGTCAAGAAGAGGTCCGGTGAAAAAGGGAAGCTGCTCGAGGACAAAAGCAGTGTTCTGCACTATATGAGCCGTCTGAAACCAAGGCTTTGCCGTGTATATGTCCTCGGAATAGGCGATGCAAAGGCCAATGAAATCACGGCGAAAATCCAAGAATGGCTACAAGCGGGATCGGGGCCTTAGCCTGTAACTACTGCTTCTCGTCCTCGAATAGCTCCGGCTGGTCGGTTTTGCGGCGTTTGGTTCTGTGGAATTTGAGGCCCAGGTGCTCGCAGGCCTGTTTGGTGATTTCTCTGCCACGTTTGGTTCGGCGCAGAAAGCCTATCTGCAATAGATACGGCTCGACCACGTCCTCCAACGTGTCTCTTTCTTCGCCTAATGTGGCCGCAATAGCCTCGATGCCGGCCGGCCCGCCGTCATAGACTTTCACCAAAGCACGCAGAACGGCCCTATCCAATTCATCCAGGCCCAACGGGTCTATCTGCTCCATCTTTAGAGCGCTTTCGACAATCCCGCCGCTGAGCACACCTGTGCCCTTGACCTGGGCGTAGTCCCGCACCCTTTTTAGCAGGCGATTCGCCACCCGGGGCGTACCGCGCGAGCACGCGCCAATCAATTCGAGCGTCCCTTCCTCGCACTGCAAGCTCAGTAACTCAGCCGACCTGCTCAGAATGGTTGTCAATTCTTCGGCGCTGTAGAAATCAAGGTGATACATCATCCCGAACCTGCTGCGGAGCGGGGCACTGAGCAGCCCGGCCCGCGTCGTCGCGCCCACCAGGGTAAAACGCTTCAACGGAAAATTAATCGTCTTGGCGTGCAGACCGCTATCTACGGTGAAATCGACCCTGAACTCCTCCATCGCCGGGTAAATGAACTCTTCGACCGGCGTGCTCAGCCGATGAATCTCGTCTATAAATAACACATCGCCCGTGTTGATATTGCTCAAAAGCCCCATCACATCGCCGGCCTTGACTAGGGCAGGGCCTGACGAACACCGAATCCTGGCCTCCATCTCGTTCGCAACCACGTTCGCCAGAGTCGTCTTGCCCAGGCCGGGCGGACCATAGAAAAGGATATGCTCCAACGGCTCGCCCCTCTGCTTAGCCGCCGCTATGGCGATTGCGAGCTTCTCCCGGACGTTCTGCTGGCCGATGCACTCGTCCAGGAACTTAGGACGAAGCGAAACGTTGAAGCTCTCTTCCTGCTCATCTAATGACTGCCCGCTTATAATCCTGCCTATCGCCATTGCATAGTACTCTGTTGCAGGTTAATTGATACATGTCATTGCGAGCGAAGCGAAGCAATCTCTATTGTCCTGAGCGAGGAGATTGCCACGGTCCGCCTGCAGCGGACCTCGCAATGACATACTTCCGTCAAACGATCTCGGCCCTTCTCTTTGAGCTGTTACTCCTGTTTTTTGTCACACTTCAACTCCCTGCTTCAGCCTATAGACCAGCGGCACAAGCGTCTCAGAGGAATCGACATCGGGACGTCTGTGGCACGCCAACTCGATCAGCTCCATCGCCTCGGTCCTTTTTTCTCCCCAGGCAATGAGTATCTCCAGCGCCTCTGCCTGGAACGGCTTGAATCTGACCTCACGCGTCTCGCCCGCTTCTGCCCCGACCGCAAAGGCCTCCAACTTGCCCTTCAGCTCGGCGACTATCTGCTGCGCCATCCTCTTGCCTATCAGCGGCAGCGAAAGCAGCATCTTGTCGTCGCCGTCCTCTATCGCCGCCGCTATCGTAGCTATCGGAACGCTCAGCGACCGCAGCCCCTTCTTTATCCCCATCCCCTTGACGCTCGTATAAACCCTGAAGAAATCCCGCTCGCCCGAATTCAGAAAACCGACCATTCGCGGTATCATATTCCCCCCGCCCGGCGCGCCCTCGTAATACTCCATAGTGCACAGGCTGATCTCCGAGCCGACCTTGTCCGCCAAGGCATTAACGCAATAGCTCGGCAGCATCACCTCATACCCCACCGCCCCGACCTGCACCAGAGCACTGGCGCTATCGAGCTTAACCAGTTTGCCCTCAATTGTTGCTATCATAGACAAAATCAAATATCAAAATGTAAAAAATGAAAATTTCGACTGCGGCGATGCGCAGCATCTATTTTACTGTCATTTCGACCGAAGCGGAGAAATCTGATAAAAAAAGATTTCTCGACTCGCACTTCGACTCGCTCGAGATGACATACAGTGTGTTTTCAATAAAACGCATCATCATCTGACCGCCTCAAAGCCCAACCTCAGCGAATTTCCACAGCACAAAGCCGCCGCTATCGCATCGGCCACGTCGCTCGGCTCCGGCAGCTCCGGCAGCGCCAGAACCGTCTGAATCGTCCTTTGCACCTGCTCCTTCGATGCCCTGCCGTTGCCCGTAAGCGACTTCTTTATTCGCGTCGCGCTGAAGCTCTTTACCTCAACGCCCGCCTCGGCGCACTTCTGTAGTATAACGCCCCTTGCGTGGCCCATCAATATCGCCGTCTTGGGATGCGCATAATGCGAGTACAATTCCTCCACGGCAACAACGTCGGGCCGAAAATGCTCCAACAGAGAATGTGTGTCGTCGGCTATCCCATTGAGCTTCTCTTCTATCGCCAATCCGCTCGTCGTTCGGATGACCCCCGCCTCAACCAGCTTCTCTTCGCCTGAGACGGCCTCCACGCAGGCATATCCGCAGACCTGCAAACCAGGATCGATGCCGAGGATTTTCATTTTTTCCTCCACGTCGTTTGCCTCGGATTATCTTCCAGAATGATACCGTGTTCTTCAAGCTCCTTGCGAATAACATCCGCTTTGGCAAAGTCTTTGTGCATCCTGGCCGTCTGACGTTCTTCGATTCGTTTCCGTATGAGAAAATCGATAAGTTTATCATCGCCTTGGGCGGTTTGTTCATAGCTTTCTCTGACGATGCCAAGAACATCACCGCCCAGCTTTGAAAACAACTCATCGAGCGCTCCAAGCGTATCAGCCGTGACATTATTGTCTTCAATCAGCTTGTCGCTTAACCGGACGAGCTCGAAAATTATTGATAGCGCAACCGACGTATTCAAATCGTCGTTCATTGCCGCCTGGAATTTCTCGGTCAATTGGGTTAATTGATCTGTCACTTTGTCGTCGGCCTGTCCTTCGCTCGACTGGTCAAGCCTTTTTCGCACGGCTTTTACCGCCTCTGTTATTTTTTCGTGGCCGCTCTGGGCTGCGAATAGAGCCGCATCGGAGAAATCCAACGGACTTCGGTAGTGGCTGTTCAAAATCAACTGCCTTATCGCGAGCGGGTCGTATGCGCGGGTAAGCCTCTCGTGCGCCCCCGAAAAGGCCTGCTTGAGCGTAATGAAATTGTTCAGGCTCTTTCCCATCTTTTGGCCATCGACGGTAACCATATTGTTGTGTATCCAGTATCGCGCAAACTGCACGCCGTTGGCTGCTTCCGACTGGGCGATTTCGCATTCATGGTGCGGAAATTGATTTTCAAGGCCGCCTCCGTGAATATCGAAAGGCTGGCCCAGATACTTAGTGCTCATTACCGAACATTCCAGATGCCAGCCCGGATAGCCCATCCCCCAGGGGCTGGGCCACTGCATAATATGGTTCGGCTCGGCCTTCTTCCACAGCGCAAAGTCCGCCGGGTTTTTCTTGTCCGGCGAGACCTCCACCCGGGCGCCGGCCTGCATTTCATCGATATTGCGCCCGGAGAGCTTGCCGTACTCCTTGAACTTCGAGACCTCGAAATACACCGAGCCGTTCACCTCGTATGCGTAGCCCTTTTCTAAAAGCGTTCTTACGAGGTCTATCTGCTCGGTGATATGACCGCTCGCCCGCGGGCTGATGTCCGGCCGAACGCAGTTGAGCTTGTCCATATCCTCGAAGTAGCTCCGCGTGTAATACTCCGCCAGCGCCATCGGGTGCTTCTTCTCCCTCTTGGCCGCCTCAACAATCTTGTCCTCGCCCTGGTCCGCATCGTCGGTCAGGTGGCCGACATCGGTGATATTCTGCACATAAGTAACACTATAACCGAGGTATCGAAGATACCGAGCCAGGACGTCGAAGCTCACGTAGCTCTTGGCGTGCCCCAAATGCGCATGCCCGTACACCGTCGGCCCGCAGACGTACATCCCGACCCTGCCCTTCTCCAACGGCTTAAACTCCTCTTTCCTCCTCGTCAGACTGTTATGAAGCTGCAATCCCATTTCTTAACTCACCTTTTGACACAGATTAACGCTGATTACTACAGATTTCCACTGTCCTATTTTTTGAAATTAGACACGGATTAACACAGATTAACACGGTTTTCCTCTTTTGTTTTTTATGTCTCCTGATGTCTTTCTACAAGGCGAACCAGCATCTCTTGTATCTCATCCCAATGTTCTGTGTCAGCAATTTGAACCGTACAGTTCGGATTGTTTCCTCCCCAAAAACGCTGAACAGAATCCGAATGGGTACAGACATTGTGACGGCCTGAAGGGAGCGTATCTCTAACCTCATTCTCGGGCATAAGCACCACCAAGCGAATTCTCTTCTTCTGAAGCGTTATAAACGCGATCTGTTTTGTGTCGATGACACCAATGTAATACTTCGTGGGATTGAAACGCACAGCGCTATTCGCGGTTAAGAACGCCCGCTTCAATTTCTCGTATATTTCCACGAGGCCCGGCTGCCGGTTTTGCAGATGAAATTCCTCCGTATATGGGGACGGTTTTGGACTGTCTTTGTTGGGTGCCGGAGAAACGGCGTCTTCGAACACGAGATTCTGAAAAGGTGGCTCCATAGTGAGAACGTGGTTGTTGTTTCGTCGGAAATGATTGACTATCTGGACTTTAACCATTCTCCCCCACGTGTCCGTGTATGTGTCCATTATCTCCTCGAATTCCGACTTTGGTCCATCGATGATAATCAGAATGTTATGGCTATTGTCTATGGTATCCTTCAAAAATTTGTAAATTTCCTTCGACCCAATCGAATCTCTGAGTTTCTTTGTTAGAACAGAATCATTCTGAAAGAGCGCAAATATAGTTTCAATCAGGTTGTGTCGTTGCTTTGAGTCCCTATAGAACGCGAAGAATTTGGTAATCTGGGGGAAAATATGCCGGAAGAAATCGTGACCTTGGAGCTCGACTTCGACAAGGTAGAACTGCGGGTCATCAGGATCCGACAGGTCTATCAAGAACCCATCGGGTATAGTTCCGCCTATAGATGAGGTGTTTATTCTTTTCTTGGCATCGATGTAGATTGCTTTATCCCCGAATATTGTCTGTGCATTTTGGGCCACGAGCTGTTCAAAGTCATCTTCTCTCGAATAGATGACCTGTTCAAAAATCTGCCCGTTGAGGGACACGCTTATGGCCATTTTCAAATCTCCTCAATTATCAACAGCGTAAATCCGTAATACAATCTTGTATCTTCTTGTTTTTTATGCACGTTTTTTCTATTGGGCGATCACAACCTCTTTATTATCAATGTGTTATGAGACTTTTTTGCCAGACGAACTTTTTGGTTGCGGCTGAGCGAAGCGAAGCCGCGCTGGGTTAATCCGTGTCTGACCAATTTTCAAGACAACCAGTGTCAACCTGTGTCTCAGAGCGTTCTTTTCTTCCTTTTCTTCAAGAGCACTGTTGCCGTGGCGGCCATTGCCTCGCCCGCTCCAATTTCGCCGATGCCTTCGTTAGTTTTTGCCTTGACGTTCACCGCCGTGAAATCAATCCCCAAAAGCCCGGCGATACACCTTTTTATCTGTCCTTTGACCGGTTCGAGCCTCGGCGCTTCCGCGTGTATTATCAGATCGATATTGACGACTTCCCACTTCTTCTGTTCGAGCTGCTCTTTCACAACAAAGAGAAGCTCCTTGCTGTCCGCATCCTTCCACTTTGCGTCCGTATCCGGGAACAGCGTCCCGATATCGCCCATTCCGCCGGCCCCGAGCAGGGCGTCAATGACGGCGTGCAGGGCGACGTCGCCGTCGCTGTGCCCCGCCAGGCCCGCGGGATAAGGCACATAGACACCGCCCAGCATCAGCCTCCTGCCTTCGACCGTCCGGTGGATGTCCGTGCCGATCCCGGTGCGATACTCGTGGCCGAGCTCCTCAATCACAGTATCCCTTTCGTACTGGGCACGTCAGTCCCGACGATGCTGACCGCCGAACCGAGCGCCTTGCCCAGCCCCTTGAAAATCGCCTCGGCTATATGATGGCTGTTCGTGCCGTATGGGACGTTTATGTGCAGATTGAACTTGCCGTTGTTGGAGAAGCTCCGCAACAGCTCTTCGAGGCACTCGACGTCGAAATCGCCGATCCTCTCTGTGCGGTACTCGACGTTGTACACGCAGTTGGCCCTGCCCGACAAATCAACCGAGACGTTCGCCAGGGCATCCTCCATCGGCACAGAACTGTGCCCGTATCTGGCGATGCCTTTCTTGTCGCTCAGGGCTTTAACCAGACATTCGCCGAGGCATATTGCAATGTCTTCGACCGTGTGATGGGCATCGACCTCCAGGTCGCCCGTTGCCTTGACTACCAAATCTATTTTGCCGTGCTTGCTCAGATGCGTAAGCATGTGGTCCAAGAAGCCGACGCCCGTATCAATCTCATATTTGCCTGCGCCGTCTAAATTGAGCTCCAGGCTGACGTCGGTCTCTTTCGTTTGCCTGTGTACTTTTGCAGTTCTTGCTTCCATAACAGTGCCCTTTATTGTCATTGCGCGTACTCAGGGGACGCGGCAACCTCTTAAGCCACAATCTGCTTCAAAGCGGCGAGCAGCTTATCATTCTGTTCAGCCGTGCCGATGGTAATCCGCAGCTTATCCTCGATCCTCGGATAGGGAAAGTATCTCACGTAGATACCTCGCTTTACAAGCTGTTCATAAACGTCGGCTGCTGCTGCGTTCCTGCATTTTGCCAGCACGAAGTTCGAGTGGCTCTGCGGTGCCTCTAAGCCCAGGCTTTTCAACTGTTCGGTCAGCCTGCTGCGCTCGGCTTTGACTTTTTCGACGTTTTCCCTGAAATACGCCTGGTCCTTTATTGCCGCTGTGGCGACTGCGACGGCCACGGCATCGACGTTGTAGGAATCCTTGACCTTCATCAGCCCGGTTATCAGTTCCGGCTGGGCCATCGCATAGCCGAATCGTATCCCCGCGAGCGAATATCCCTTGCTCATCGACCGCAGCACAATCACATTATCGAACTCCTTAACTAGTCCAGTGCAGTTTTTCTCTGCGAAATCCACGTAGGCCTCATCGATCAGCAGGACGCCGGCCAGCTCGTCGGCCAGCGAACTTAGCTCCTCGATGCCCACGAAACTTCCGCTCGGCGCGTTCGGGTTGCAGACTACGGTCAACGCGGCTTTTGTCCCCGCCAGCTTGGCCGGCAGGTTAAATTCGTCGTCGAACGGGATCTCCATCGCCTCGCAGTTCTGCAATTTCGCAAGGACAGGATACAGCGAATACGTCGGAACAGGATATGCAACCGCCCGCTTCTCATCACAAAACGCCCGAAAAGCGATACTGAGCAAATCGTCCCCCCCGTTGCAGCACATAATATGGTCCGCCGGGATGCCGTTAGTCTCCGCCGCCGCCCGTCGAAATTCATCCCCGACGGGGTCCGGATAGCGGCGAAGCCGTTCCGCACTAATCGCCGCCAGGACCTTCATCACCGCCGGCGAGGGCGGATATGGATTTTCATTCGTATTGAGCTTGACTACATCCGCCGACTTGGGCTGAAAACCAGGTTCATAACCCTTCAACGCCTCGATATTGTCCCGAAAATAACCCATCTACTGCTCCAAGACGAATTTCGTCCCAGGATTATATGCCCATTTCGCCAGAAACGAAAGGGCGGATTTTGCGATTGTTCCGGCAGGATGCGCCATTTTCAGGCCTGAGCCGCCGCCGGTTGGCGACGATTGCCGAAGACAGGCTACAATGTAACTTCGCTCCCATCGAGGACCGCTGGTGGAAAAACGCTGCAGCACATCCTTGTTTGCGTCTGTAGTCTTGCGTTTTCCTATTTCTGGCAGTAGTCTATCAGCCTTGCGATTTCACTGCGAAGGTCCTTGCGGTGGATGACCATATCGACAAAGCCGTGCTCCAACATAAACTCGGCGGTCTGAAACCCCTCCGGCAGCTCCACTTTTATCGTCTCGGCAATCGTCCTCGGCCCCGCAAAACCGATTAGCGCCCCAGGCTCGGCTATCAGGCAATCGCCCAGCATCGCAAAGCTTGCCGTTACCCCGCCCGTGGTCGGGTCCGTCAAAATTGATATGAAAAGCCCTCCACTGCCGTCCAGCTTCGCCAGTGCGGCTGAGGTCTTGGCCATCTGCCCCAGCGATACTACCCCTTCGTGCATCCTTGCCCCGCCGGAGCAGCAGACCGCAACCAATGGCAGCTTCTCGGCGACAGCCATCTCGGCGGCGGTGCAGAACTTCTCCCCAACTACAAAGCCCATCGAGCCCATCAGGAAATTCGGGTCCATCACGGCCAGAACCACGCCCCTGCCCTTGATAAAGGCCTTGCCCACCACCATCGCCTCTTTGGCCCCGGATTTCTTCTCGTCCTCCTCCAGCCGCTGTTTGTAAGTCGTGCCCCTGAACTCGAACCCCAAAGGGTCACTGCTGGTCAGGTCCTCCAGCATCGGCTGGAAAGAATCTTCATCCACCAGATACCCGACCCGTATATCCGCCCCGATGCGAAAATGATGGCCGCACTCCGGGCAAACGTTAAGGTTCTTCTCCACGCTGCTCTTATACAGCATGTGCTCGCACCCAGGGCAGCCTATCCACAGGCCCGCGGGCATCTCACGACGGGGCTTCAGAGAGAACCCATTCCACTTGGACTTTGCTTCATTGCCCATACAAACCTTATGTTCAGCCCCGCCTTTCACGCGGGGTTCCTCCACATCGACGCAAAACTGACTGACCCGCAATTCTACCGGAAATCCGCAGGGATAGCCACAAAAACTTACCCGGCGGCGGCCCGAATCGCCTCTATCGCCGCAATACGGTCGCTTTTCCCGAAAATTGCGTTGCCTGCAACAAGTGTATCGGCACCGTAAGAAACCACTATCTGTGCAGTTTCAGGGTCTATCCCCCCGTCCACCTCCACCCTTACGTCCGGTCCGACAATTTCTCTGACTCGGATAACCTTCTTCGCTGCCTGCGGTATGAACTTCTGTGCGCCAAAACCGGGGTGCACTGTCATCACAAGGACCATATCGCAGATCGGACCAATCTCATCAATCGCCTCGACCGGGGTATCAGGATTCAGGCAAATACCCGCACTACAGCCCAGCCCGTGCAGTTTCTCAATCAGTTTGCGCGGGTTTTTGGCAGCTTCGATGTGAAACGTTATATGGTCGGCGCCCGCCTCGGCGAAGCGCTCCGCATATTTCTCAGGCTCACTTATCATCAAATGACTGTCGAAGACCAAGCTGCTGTGCTTGCGAAGCTTGGCGACCACCAACGGCCCGATCGTGATATTCTCAACGAAATGTCCATCCATCACGTCAAGATGCACCATCTTCACGCCTGCCGACGCCACCTCGCCTATCTCAGCCGCCAATCTCCCAAAATCAGCACTCAATATCGACGGCACAATTTCAATTGTTCCGGCCTTGGGTAATCGCATCTCTATCGACTGCCTGATACAAATCCTCTTGGGCAACTCGCAAGTCCATACTGGCTAACAACTTAAAAAGGACACCTACTCAGAATGTATTGACCACTCTTCACGCTGGTCCGGGTGCATATCGTCGTATCAACTGTACAGAAACCCCTTCAACTCAGTAATGCCCTTATGGGACCGAGGGGCCTCATCCAAGCACAACCAAGTATATCATAACGGTATTTACGGGCAATGGCAACGCCCAACTCATCTTGGCGCTGTGCAGGGCGTTTAGCGGACCTGGGGGCTATTTTTCTTGCAAAGCCCGCCGCCCTCACTATACTTTGACGGTTTAAGCTCAAGGTCAGCCGTGAATTTGGAGCGCGTATATGAGTTTAGTCAAGTGGTTTAGGAAGAATAACAAGAAAGTGATGGCCGTTGTGGTCATCGGGTGTATGGCCGGCTTTGTCGGAGGTTCGTATCTTTCATACCTCGGGCGCTCCGGGCCCAGCCCCCGCGATACGTGGGCATACTTTCTCGACGGCAAGAAAATAAGCAGGTCAGACCTGCAACTGGCCAACCAGCAGATCGATATCCTCAGGGACCTGAGGGCGGACGGCCTGCTGCGGGCGCAGGATATGCAGGGGATCCTCTTGGCCGAGCTGATCTTTGCCGAGCAGTCCGGGCGAGGAGGAGCAGCCCCCGTCATAAACTACATAAGACAGAGCATCGCACAAAACAGGTACAGAATCAGCAGCAAAGAGATCGCCGAGATGTATGAACGCTCCGTCCCATCATCGGCATTCTGGCTGCTGCTCAAGAATGAGGCGCACCGCGCCGGCGTCAGGGTGGCGAACGGCGACGCAGGAAGGCTGCTTGCAAACATAATACCGCAGCTCTACGACAACCGCGTCACGTATTCGCAGCTTGCCGGACAGCTCGTGAAATCAGGCACATCCCAAGATGAGATACTGACCGCATTCGGCGACCTCCTGGCCGTATTGCAGTACGCCCACCTGAGGTGCTCCGATGAAAACGTTACCATACGAGAGATAAATTACATCGCCTCGCGGGAAAATGAGACAATCGACGCCGAGTTTGTCAAATTCGATTCGGACGTATTCGCGAAGGCCCAGCCGCAGCCGGCCGAAGATAAATTGACCGACCAATTCAACAAATACAAGGGTTTTCCGGCGCTGACCGTAACTACGGAAAATCCTTATGGCTTCGGATATAAGCTGCCCGACAGGCTTCGCCTCGAATACATCGCCGTCAAACTTGATGATATTGCATCCATAGTCAAATCGCCGACACACGAAGAGACCGAAGAATACTATCAAAAGAACAAGGCCGAATTCACCAAGCAGGTTCCCTCAGACCCCAACGACCCCAATGCGCCCCTTGTGGAAGCAACAAGAAGCTATGCAGAGGTCGTGGACACCATAATAGAGCAGATCACCGACACCAAGATAAACGCCAAGGCCGAGAGCATACTCCAGCAGGCCAAAACGCTCACCGAGCCCAATCTCATCGGCACCGGCCTGGAGCTTGACAAGCTTACCTCCGAGCAGTTCAGGAAAATGGCGGGCGATTACAAAGCCGCCGCCGAGCAGCTTGGCAAAGAGCACAACGTGAAGGTGTACGCCGGTCAAACGGGCCTGCTCAACGCGGCCGATATGCAAATGGACAAGTATCTTGGTCGGCTCGTGATCCAGGGCTTCGGGTACTACCCCGTTAATTTGACGCAGGTGGTGTTTGCCGTTGATGAGCTGGGCGCCGCGGAGCTTAGCCCCTTCGACGCATCGAAACCGAGAATGTATGAAAACGTCGGACCGGCCAAAGATAGGTACGCCTCCGCACGCAGCCGCATGCCGGACACTTCCGAACAGGTGGTGGCTATCGTGCGCATCGCCGAGGCCGCCAAGGCAGCCGAGCCGAACACTATTGATGTCGCCTTCGACACCTGCTCATTCGTTTTTGACCCGAACAAGGACAAGAGCGACGACAAAATCTTCTCGGTAAGAGAGAAAGTGGCCGAAGACCTCAAAAAACTCTCCGCGATGGATACCACCAGGCAAAGGGCCGGAGAGTTTATCGACCTGGCCTCAAAAGAAGGCTGGGAAACAGCAATCAACAGGTTCAACGAGCTTTATGGAGAGCAGGCGAAAGACGACCCCAATGACCCCAACGTCTTTACGATGGATTACTTCACGGCCGCCGGCAGAACCACAACCTTGCAGCTCAACACGCTGACCGTCCAGAATCAGGGCAACCCATCGGCACGATTCTTCTTCAAGCAGGCCGAGCTCGAAAGGCAGCTTTTGGATGAGCTCCACTCGCTCGTGCCAAGTGACAGTAATACCCCCGACAAACTGCCCGTCGTCGTTGAATTCAAGCCGAATATGAGCTTCTTCTGCGTAAAGGATTTGACAATCAAACGACTCTGGAAGGAGGAGTTCGACAGAACCAGGCCGGTGCGGTTCTACAGGCAGGACCTGACACAGTTCCAGAGCCTGGCCCCCGTACACTTCAGCCCGCAAAACATAATAAAACGGATGAAATTCAGGTTCGCAGAGGAGAGCAAAGAAACGGGCGATGCTAATGCTCCCGAACAGCCGGAGGCCGACGTGTGATGGCATCTCGCTCAAAGGACAAAAACCCGGCTTTTCTGCTGCTTGTTGGATTGTCCGCCTGGCTCGTGCCGGGCGCAGGCCATTTCATCCTCAGAGAGAAGGCGCGCGCCATAATCATATTCGTCGCTATCGCCCTGACTTTCACCATTGGCTTGTACGTCGGCTCGATAGGCGTAGTCAACCCAGTCGAGGGAAAGCTGGCGTACGCGGCCCAGATTATGAATTCGCCGATGGTGATGATCCTCGGGCGCATAACTGTGAATAATCACTACTCGGTCTTCGGCAAGCCCAATGAAATCGGGCAAATATACACCAGTATCGCCGGATTGCTGAACCTCCTGTGCATCGTGAACGCAGTTTATATGGCGCACCTGCGAAAAACAGAGCCCCCTGGAGCATGAAATGCACCTGATAACCGCCCTTACAATCGCGACATTTACAACACCGGAAAAGATCGGCGTTACTCCGCTGGCTACGCTGTGGCTGCTGCCCCTGGCCGCATCAATTGCCGTTGTTTACAAGGCTACAAAGGTCAGAAAAGTGGCGGCCGCCGGTTTTTTCAAGGAATCGGTAGTTCTGTTCGCCTCAATCGTTGTTTTTATGGTTATTACCGCCTTGGTCCTGCTCTCGCTGACGTGGATTGTTACATAGCGGCGCCCCACCCTCAAAGGGCGACCTGCCTGCCCAATTCAAAAATCAAAATGCAAAGAGCAAACTCACACTGCCTCATCGTCCGGTGATGAAGTCTCTTCAAACACGCCCAGCTCCACAAGCGCATTGAATGCAGCCTTCTGCTCCGCCTGCTTCTTGTTCGAGCCCCATGCGCTTGGAAAATGATGCTCCCCCAGAACGACCTCCAGCTCGAAACACTTATCGTGGTCCGGACCTTTCTCGTCAAGAAGAACATAGACGGGCGTAGTGCTGAACTGCTCCTGCGCATACTGCTGCAGGACCGACTTGAAATTGCCCTGCGAATGTTGTGCGTCGGCTTCCTCAATCAGGGGGCCGAAACTCCGCAGCAGAAAATCCTTCGCAGCTTCATACCCGCCGTCAAGGTAAATCGCCGCGATAATCGCCTCGAACACGCCCGCCGCAAGGGAGCCTCTCAGCGCCCGGCTGGAAACCATGCCCTTGCCCACTTTGAGATGCTTGTTCAGCCCAAGCTCCTGACACAGACGAGAGCACGTCCCGCGCGAAACGAGCATACTTTTTATCTTTGTCAGGTCGCCTTCGAGATAATCTGAAAACCGCTCGAAAAGGACCCGGCAAATCACCAATGCGAGAACCGCGTCACCGAGGAACTCCAGCCGCTCGTTACTCAGCAGACGATTCTCGGTCGAGGAGGCGTGCGTCAGCGCCCTGGCCAGAAAATTTCTGTCGGAGAATTGATAACCCGTTATCTGCTCTACTCGCTGTAGAGTGCCTTCGTCCATACAGCCACATCCCGATTTCACTACAACCCCGCGAGCAGATTACGAATATCGCTTCGCTCAGCGATCTTCGTAGCCGGCTCAACGGGTCAACCGCCTCAGTATATAGAAACCCGAACCTGCTGCAAAGCGCTAAATTCGCAAATTTGCTTAACCGACCATCTGCAAGCTGGCCAGGGCGATAAACTTGTCGTCGGCGATCTCGAAAATGCCCTCGAGGCCCGTTACCATAAAGATGCCTTTCGTCGCCGCAGGGACGCCGCAGAAGACAAGCCGATGCCCGCAGTCGTTCAGAAGCTTGCGCAGCTTCAGCATTTTCGAGAGGCTGGAAGATGTCACAATATCAACGTTGGAAAAATCAACCACGACGTCACAGTTACCCCTGTCGCGCACGATGCCGGTTACAGTCGCAAGCTCATCGCCCATCTCCGGCTCTGCAGGAAGGTCCACAAGAATAATGTCCTGCGACCAGTCTTGAATCCCCATTTTCATCTCCTTTTCTACTCTGCGAAGTAGCGCGTCGGTTCGCTACGTAGCAAGAGATTTCTGCGACCAACTAAAACATTTCAAAGTTTCAACTGTTTTATCGGCACACCGTCTCCGCAGGTTAAGAAAAAAAAATCCGTCCCAGGGCGCGGTATGTATCGGCTGAATAGACCCATAAAAACGGGTGTCGCCGTGCTTTTAGCCGATCGCCAAAGAGAATCCAGCAAAGAAATGCAGCAAATGCAGCGGCTCCCGGCGGACATCACAAAATCGCCACCCGTGCAACTGCCGTGAGTCTTGCGCTCATTGCAATCCGCCACACATTTTTTGCCGTGGGAAGGCGGCTTTGTCAATCAACACCACAGTTATTCCCAATCTGCCGAGCAAATACGCAGCCGTGGAGCCGGCGGGGCCTGCACCCACTACAGCCACGTCATATCGCTTATATTGACTATTCACTCGTTTTTTCAATTGCCGCGGGCGCACCGAAGATGCTCTTTAGACGCGCGATGTCGAACTTGGGTTTGCGGTCACAAGTATAGACGCCGTTCACTTCCTGCTCTACATCGGTCAGCTGGGTATAGGTATAGCCTGCAATGTTGAGATTATTGAGCAAGACGTCGGTCAGCTCCTTTATGCGATCTTCAACCTGCATAGCTGTTTTGCCGTATCCCCAGTTGTTACGTCCCTTGCCGGTTTTCTCCGGCTGGCCTATGCTTGCTCTCAACACAAAATGGCACAGTGTTCTTCTTCTGCCAAGGCCAGGTGCTTCGCCTCGCGGCTCAGCATGACAATGAAACCGGTCAGTTTGAGGAAATAAGAAAGGGCTGCAAGCGCGATGCTCACAGCCCTATTTGTTACAAAATGATTTGCAGCGGCTTATGCTCTGCGTTTTCTGTGTCGCAAAGCCAAGCCACCGAGGCTGAGCAAAATAATTGTCGCAGGCTCAGGGATGGCTGATACTGTGGTTTTGCCCGGGTTGCGGACGTTATAGTCATATTGCCACTGCACGACCGGGCCTGAGCCATTGGTGCCGTAGGCAGTCAGCAAGCCGGCGGAGATAAGGTCGAGAACGTCCACCATCTGGTTGCCGTCAAGAACCAGCATGCCTTGGCGGATATCCATTTTGCCGCCGCTTCCGGGCTCGCCGATCAGCAGATCTCCGGCTAAGATTATGCCATCAATCAGCTCAACCACGCCGGTGGAGCCGTCGAGACCAATTTTCAGGGAGTTGGAGTCGGCAATGGAAAGAAGGCCGCCGGTCATTGTAAGCCTGCCTATACCGGGCCGTGGAATCTCCTGATACGGGTCTTCAATTATCTCAACCACATTCTCACCGACATAGACGTCGCCGATTACGTTTATGGCACCGTCGGACATCTCAAGGACGCCCCTGCCATACTGCTTGCCGATAGACAGGTCGCTCGGAGCAATTGTGCTGCCGACGTTTATGATGCCGCCTAAGACAGTAAGCAGACCCTCAGATGGAGTCTCGACTTCGCCGGTCAGGTTTCTTGCCCGGCCTACGACTAAGTTGCCGGAGTTGTTCACCACGCCGCCCGATACGGTTACAAACCCGGTCCCCCCGTCGTTGCCGATCCTCATGTTTGTGTTACCGTCGGGGAGCCCGACATTGATTGTGCCGTCGGACATAACCAGGTGCCCCACAGCGCCGAGGCCGTCGCCGACCTCCAGGGTGCTGCCGGTAGTGAGGGCGCCGCCCGACATATAAAGGTATCCCAGGCCGTCAGCGTTGCGACCGACTGCCAAAACGGCGTCGATGGTTAGCGTGCCACCCTCGATATAGAGTCTGCCCTGCGATTTGAGGCCGACCGGCGACTCGGTTGCAATCTTCAGCGAGCCGTCTGTCAGGATACGCAGATCGCCTGCAAATGCAGTTGTCCCGTCGTGGTACCCAAGCTGTAGTTTGTTGATCTCGGCGGCAAAAGCCTGGATGCGGCATTCATCTGCGCCGGTTTTCACGATGCGCGCGGTATCCGCCGCAACCGGCATTTTGTTGTTGCTCCAGTTCGCGGCTGTTTCCCAGCGGTTGTCCAGGGCGTCGTGGTCCCACGTTCTGACCGCAGCGCGCGCAAGCGGGGTGCTAATCAGAACCAATACGAAAAAAAAAGAAACCAGGAAAGTCAGATTCTTATACATACCACTCCTCCTTCCAATAGTATAGCCCTCGCCTAACAAGGACTCTTGCCCCGGCGAGGGAAAACTTCACCGCCAAATTAGGCGGCTTCTTAGCGCAACCTCTCGGGTTTGACTTTGCCCTGCTTCACACACAACGCAGGTCTAAAGCCGCGGAATCACCCTATTTATCTACTTTCACTTATGTCCTTTTATATCAAGTTACCCATTTTCTCGTCAAGGAAATAACAGGTGAGAGTCGGCCAATCTCCCCGAGAAAAATCATCGGTGGGACATAAGTCCTGCATATACAGGATGTTATATAAGCTCAGCAGACGGAGGATTTTTGCAGAATTAGCCCTCGGCACCGAAAACTTCTGGGGCAGCCGTTAGGGGAAACCACGCCGTTTAGAATCGTCACCATAACCGGCGGTGGAACATGCTTGCCCAAGAGAGCGAGATTCGGTACAATGCAAAATAATGGTCCAACTATCCATTTTCCCTGGTTCAGCTCGGATCTTCGGGCCGGTGGAATCACTATGCCTTTGTCAAGGATGCGGATGATGGTATGATGAGGATGGAATGATCACTTTTAGAGATTTTGCTGTCATGGGGGAATGGTGGCTTAGAGAATCGCTATGGCCGTGATCGAACCTGCCGGGAGGCTAAGTTTGCCTGTGTGCTTAAAGAGAATCCAATTGAATCGACGAGATTTCCTGAAGGAATGCGCAACACTCGCAGCCGGCGGGCTTGCGCTGACTGAGTGGGGTTCGGCTGCTGGAGGAGTCGTGCTTTCGAGCAATATGCTGGAAACACGAATCAACGAGCACACGCATCCCAACATAGTCTTTATTCTCGTGGATGATTTTGGCTGGCGGGACGTAAGCTATGATGTCGGCTACGGGCACAGCGGGAGCAGTTACTACGAGACGCCGAACACCGACAAGTTGGCCGCCCAGGGTATGCGATTTACCGACGCGTATGCCGCGTGTCCGGTCTGCTCGCCCACGCGCGCCAGCATTATGACGGGAAAATACCCGGCTCGGATACACCTGACCGACTGGATTAACGGCCATAACCGCCCCGATGCAAAACTGACGATTCCGGACTGGACACATTACATGCGATTGGAGGAATTAACGATTGCAGAAGCCCTCAGGGCCGCCGGCTACACGACAGGGCACGTCGGAAAGTGGCACCTCGGCGACGATCCGGTCTATTGGCCGGAGAACCAGGGCTTTGACGTCAACAAGGGCGGCTGGAAGGCAGGCTCTCCCGGCGGCTCCGGCGGGTACTTTGTGCCTTACGGCAATCCGAGACTTCAAGACGGTCCGCCTGGGGAGTACCTTACCGACCGTTTAGGAGTGGAAGCGGCCCGGTTCATTGAGCAGAACAAGGACCGCCCCTTCTTCCTCTATATGGCGCACTACGCCGTGCACACGCCGTTGATGGCGAAAAAAGATATTATGGATAAATACAAGGCCAAGCCGAGCACGCCCGAACACAACAACGCCACTTATGCCGCCATGATCCAGAGTATGGATGAGGCGGTCGGACGGGTTATGGACAAGCTGGAGGAGTTGAAAATTGCGGATGATACGATAGTGTTCTTCATGTCGGACAATGGCGGGCTGCTCGGCAAGACCAGCAACGCCCCTCTGCGAGGCGGCAAGGCTCAGGCTTACGAAGGTGGCATTCGCGAGCCTATGATCATCAAGTGGCCCGGCGTAGTCAGGCCCGGCAGCGTCTGCAGCGAGCCTGTAATCAGCACGGATTTCTATCCAACGATTCTGGAAATAGCCTCTCTGCCGCCAAAACCGAAGCAGCATATAGACGGCGTCAGTCTTGTACCGCTGCTGCGGCAAAGAGGCTCCTTGAACCGTGAGGCGATTTACTGGCACTACCCTCATTATCATCCACTGAATCCGTATGGTCCGTTCGGCGCTGTCCGCAAGGGCCGCTGGAAGCTGATCGAGTATTACGAGGATATGAACGTCGAGCTGTACAACCTCAAGAACGACCTTGGCGAACAGAATGACCTGGCACAAGTCCAGCCGGCCAGGAGAGACGAGCTTCGAGATTTGCTCAGGGCGTGGCGGCAGTCTGTTAATGCGCAGATGCCTTCACCTAATCCCAATTATACCGGATGACGCAAAGACTCAGAAGATGTATTACGTGTAAAGGCTATCCGAGGATGAAGCGGTCCGGATGGATGCAAACTGTCTGGTTCGTGCTAAGGTCGCTCCGCCAGCGAGAGATAGTCGCTCGTTTGATACTTGACTCGCATTAGTAGTCCGTGAAATTCTGCATCCAGGGCGGCCAATCTCTTGGCATGGCGCCGCCGGCCCTTGTCCAGGGGCCGCTCGTGTTGAAGTTACGGTGCCACTTTAGCGTCCAGAGTTCCTTGAGACCAACCTCTCTTGTTGACCAATCCATAAAGAGCATGTTAATGCGTTCGTTGTGGCGGTCAATGCAGAAGTGCTTCATCTCGCCATCTGCGCCGGAGAATTCACCGTCGTAGGCGGGAGGCTCTCCGCGTCCGACGAGTCCTTCGCTGATGTCGCCGCTGACCGGTCCGCCGCCTCTCCACATAGTATCGGCGAATACCGGGATTCCGTTCGTGGATCTGACGTTAAACGTCTTCCAGTTCCATGCAACCGGACGCCCCTGAATATCCCCAATCGCGAGGTCTGCGGCGGTTGGGTTATATATCCAACAATTCGCGCCGTAGCTACATTCTTCCTGTATGTCGTCCACTCCGCCTGATCCCATACGGTAGGTATTGAAGGGGCCGCCATAGTTGGCGCCACCCGGCAGGCGTTGAGTGGCCATCGGACAGCGAAGGAGATTAGACTTGGTTTCCCATTGGCGACGCAGCGCCATTATCCACAGACCCCGCCGCCAACTCAAGCCTGCGGAGCCGGCATTGCAAAAGTTCCC
Organism: uncultured Pirellulales bacterium; assembly: GCA_964354365.1. Classification (GTDB taxonomy): domain Bacteria; phylum Planctomycetota; class Phycisphaerae; order Sedimentisphaerales; family Anaerobacaceae; genus CAYGZM01. The sequence continues at coordinate 28,420 of CAYGZM010000005.1, read as the reverse complement.
GTCGTTGTCGTGGCAGTAAAGCGACCATATCAGAGACCATTGGTGCAGGTTTGCCTTGTCGGCCGCCGATCTCGCCTGCCGCTTGGCCAGGTTAAGTGCCGGCATTAGTATCCCCATTAACAGTGCAATAATGGCGATTACGACCAGCAGTTCGACTAATGTGAAGCCTTTAGATTTGCCCATAACAACAGTCTCCTTAAGGACTAAAAGTCCGACTGTTCACCTGCAAGATGCGCTGGCTGCGCCATCTGTTCCGCCGACTTGGCAATCCGCGATTATCCAAGCGGCATCGTGCAAGTCTTATATTCAATATAGCTCGAAGTTGCCCTGCCTGCAAGGGAAAATTTGGAGGAATTGCGGCGTAGAAACCCTGCGAAGGCGTTTTTCTTATGTGACATTGCCATTTCGCCGATGAAGAAGCGAAGATTGAGGGGGCCGCTTGTAAAAAATTTTGTCTGCTAATAATCTTTATAAGATATTGATAATACAGTATTTAGGAGCTGCCAATCGGCCTTTCGGCAAGGAGGCGCAAGGGCGGATAGTCCGCCTTGGAGGCGCGCTTAGAGGCGTTTAGCCGGGCGTGTTTTTCACACTTTGGAAAGAAGCTCGCTCAAAGAAAGTGTCGGGCGCCCAAGGATTAGGCCAATAATATCGAGATTCTCTTGACACGGACGCGATTACTCTGATATACTGGACATCGGAATTGCATAGGCTACGTTATTATGCGGCCAGCGGGGCCGCGCCAGTTCGCACTGTCTTACTATAGTAAGGGCGGTTGGGCGATGCACAGAGTGGGTACGCTGAATTCGTTTCTCACAGTAATTATTTTTACATACTCAAACTGGCCGGTTCGCCTTGTCATACCTGCGAAAGCAGGTATCCAGTAGTGTGGCGGGTGAGTGGATTCCCGCTGGAGTTTACCCCGCACCCCGATGCGGGGCGGGAATGACACACTGTGCTATATTGCTGTCGCATAAGGACTTATCGTACCGTTTTCTTGAAAATTGGTCAGTTTGAGTAGATAGATTTCAACTAAAAGCTCTATCGGGACACGGCAGGAAAGGAGGTCGAGCCAAGTCCGGGAAACTGTGGCAGTCAGATACAGAATCCGAGAAGCGGTGGGGGCTTTTGTTGATCGTTTTGTTGGACTTTTATTAAAGAGTGGGCATGGTGGTCAGGATGACACATAAGCCTTATCAGAGCGGTAGTAGCTTCAGTGAGTGGCTGAAGCACAGAGAAATTGTTGCTTTAATAGTCGAAAGGAGGGCTATTATGTGGAACAAACTTGCTTACTTGATGTTACTTATTTTCGCAATCGGCCTGTTCTGGGCCGGCCCGGCCAGGGCTGCGGATCCGAGCCTGCAATTGTGGCTGGAGTTCGAGGGCAACCCCAACGACAGCTCCGGCAATGGGCGGAACGGCACGCTCAACGGCGCCCCGGCATATATCCCCGGCGTATTCGGCCAGGGACTTGACCTCAACGGCAACCCCGACTACGTCAGCATAACGGGCTACAAGGGTGTACTCGGGACAAGCGCATTTACTGTATCGGCGTGGGTCAGGACCACCCAGGGTGGCGCCCGCGATATTGTGGCTTGGGGCGGCGATGCCACCAGTAGCAACGAGGACAGAATAGAGTTCCGCCTCGAAGCAGGCAGGCTCCGCGTCGAGCATGGAGCCGGCAATCTCAACGGCAAAACCCTCCTGAACGACGGAGAATGGCACCAGGTTGCGGTGACACACAAGCAGAACAGCGCTCTGGACGATCCGGCTACAAGCCTCTGGCTGGATGGAGCGGATGACACCGACACCGCCACAGGCGATGCCAGTATTACCAATATCAAGGACGAGGGATTCAATGTGGCAATGGGTCGCCGCGCCCATACGACAGAGAGATTTCTCACCGGGGATCTTGACGATGTCCGAATGTATGACCGGGAGGTCTCGGCGGCTGAGATATACACGCTGTCCAAGAGGTGGGAAGCCTTCTTGCTCACGCCCGCCGACGAGGCCACACTTACCAGCACGGGCGTAGTGGTGACGTGGAAGCCGGGATTGTACGCCGCCGCGGTGAATGGCAGCGAGGTGTTCTTCGGCGAGGATTTCGAGGACGTAAACTCCGGAACGGGCGGGACATCAAAGGGCAGGACCAGCAATGACTTCTATGGTGTTGGAGGCCTGGACCTGGGCAAGGTCTATTACTGGAAGGTCGATGCGGTCAATGATGTGCATCCGGTCGGCCGATGGAGCAGCGCGGTCTTCAGCTTCACCGTCCCCGAAAATACCTCCTGGGACCCCTTCCCGCCCGACGGGGCGAAATTCATTGACCCCGATGTAATGCTCGAGTGGAAGATTGGCATGGGCGGGATTCTGAACGTGGTATATTTCGGGACCAGTTTCGCCGATGTTAATTCGGCGACGGGCGGGCCGCAGCAGGCCGCGACCACGTATGACCCTCCCGGCACCCTCGCTATGGAAAGCACATACTACTGGCGGATCGACACCATCAAGGCCGATATGACGGTGGTCACAGGCCCGGTCTGGGGCTTCACGACAAGGGGCACCAAGCCGATTCTTGACCCTAATCTTGTCGGCTACTGGAAGTTAGACGACCCCGATTTTGGTGTTATCGCCATCGACGATTCCGGCTATGACCACTATGGCAGGCTGCGTAACGGCGCGCGCTATGCGGCCGGATACAAAGATCAGGCCGTAGAGTTCGACGGCGAGAATGATTACATCGGCATGGACGGCTACAAGGGCATTATCGGGCAGCGGCCGCTTACCGTGACTGCGTGGGTCAAGACTTCAGCCGTGGATACCGGCAACATAGTTAATTGGGGCGTTCAGACCAACGGGCAAAGGGTTGACTTCCGCGTTGATCTGGGCAGGCTCCGTTGTGAGCACGGCGGCGGCAACGTACAGGCCAACACGGTGATGAACGACGGCCAGTGGCATCACGTCGCGCTGACGATAATAGCGGGCGCCACCGCCACGTATCCGGATGTCAAGCTTTACCTGGACGGACGCGACGACACGATACCATCGACAGACATAGACACAGTGTTTGATATGGTTGCCGGCGAGGATTTCAGAATAGGCGTCCGCGGTACTGCGTCGCCAGACGACAGGTTTTTCGAGGGGTCGATAGACGAGGTCCGGCTGTATGACCGCGTGTTGTCGGGTCCCGAGATTCAACACCTGATGGATCCGGCAAGGGCCTACAACAACAGCCCGGTTGACGGCATTGTAGATGTGCCCCTTGGCACAAAGCTCACCTGGAGCGCAGGCACCGACCCGGCTACCGGCAGCTCTTACACCAAGCACAACGTATATTTCAGCACCAGCTTCGACGACGTAAATACCGGGACGGTTCCGACCGCTACGCTTACGGGGATCAACGAGTACACGCCCACCCTCAATTACTACAATTACTACTACTGGCGTATCGACGGAGTCGGCGCAGGCGGTGTGCAAAAGAGAGGCTGGGTCTGGCGCTTCAAGGCTATTTATAATCCAGCCCTTGTTGTCGATCCCAACCTTCTTGCGTGGTACAAGCTCGACGGGGACGCGACCGATTCATCCGGCTACGGGCGCGACCTGGCCGAATTGGGCGGCCCGACTTACTCCGCCGGCTTTGACGGCCAGGCGATCCAACTTGACGGCGTCGATGATTACGCTGCCTATTCCTTCCCCGAAAAGGATATGCTTGCTTACACCGTGACACTGTGGGCCAAGGCGGATACCACGGGGCAAGCCCAATACAACAGCGTGTTCAGCAACCATACGCCCAACAACAAGGGTTTCCAGCTTGACGTGGATGGGACCGACCCGGGGAATTACAGATACCACGGCGACTTTGACAAGTTGTTCGGCCCTGTTGCCACTGGCTGGGTCCATATTGCTGTGACCTTTGACGGCGCGCGTACGTCGCTGTTCTATAACGGCGCTTTCGTTGACAGCAACAGCACGGTCGTCACCGATTATGCCTTCAACCAATACGCTGTAGGCATGAACAGAAACGTAGGTAACTGGTTCGACGGCGCCATTGACGATGTCCGCATCTACAACAGGGAGTTGAGCGATCCTGAAATCGTCAAGGTGATGCGCGGCGATCTGGCAAGGGTGTGGAGTCCGAATCCGGGCGACGGCGTCTCAGGCGTATCGAGGACACCCATTCTTAGCTGGAAGCCGGGTGATTATGCGCCGCCGGCCAACGGGCACTATGTGTACTTCGGCGCCGATGACCAGGCAAATATGGCTCTGGTCACCACTCCGCCTCAACCGCAGACGCCCAATAACTACACCCCCAGCCCTCTCGACCTGGGCAGGACGTACTACTGGGCGGTGGATGAGGTCAATGCTGCGGCGCCCGGCGGCGTGAACCCCGGGAAGCCCTGGAGCTTTACCGTCGCCGACCATATTGTCCTCGACGATATGGAGAGCTACGATGAGAGCACCGACTGGATATTCCTGACGTGGAAGGATGGAATCGGCGATGCAAGCTGCACAGGCGGCAACGGGACAGGATCCGCCTTGAGCCTCCTGACTACAGGCGTCTCGGGCAGTCCCCAGGCTATGCGGTATGTCTATGACAATGACGGGACGGTCACTCTCCCCTGCTCGCCAAATCCGGTTGAGGCCAGGGCCTATTATTCGAAGATCGAGGTGCAGGCCGCTGATTTGCCGTCTGCAATCGGCTCGGACTGGACTGTGGGCGGCGCCAAGGCGCTGTCGCTGCGGTTCTACGGCGAGCCGAACAGCGTGCTGGCGCCGATGTGGATACAGTTGACTGACGGCACGGGCGCCAAGTCCAAGGTGAACTACGGCACTTATGCCGATGAAGACACGACGGATATGAATGACGGGGCGTGGCACGAATGGATTGTTGCCCTCAGCGAATTCGCCGGCGTGGATGAAACCAATGTCAAGAGCTTGACTATCGGCATCGGCACCGAAGGTTCGGGTTCACCCGGCGGCACGGGCACGCTTTACATCGACGACGTAAGGCTGTACGTTCCCAGGTGCGTTGTAGCGCGTCGTTCTGCCGATTTCGCCAAATTCGATTACGTTGGCGACTGCAAAGTTGATTATAAAGAGATTGAACGAATGGCGGACCAGTGGCTTCTTGGAAAGGAGGCCGAGGTTGCGTGGGCCCCATCCTCCACGTGGGACAACAACGACATCGGCAGTACGGCCACTGCCGGCGGTTTCATCGACAACGGCGACGGCAGTTACAGTATCACGGGTTCCGGCGCCGATATATGGGGCACGGCCGATGCGTTCCACTACGTTTTTAAGCCATTGGTCGGCGACGGGCAGATGACCGTCAACGTGGTGAGCATAGGTGGAACAAGCACGAACGTCTGGCAGAAGGTCGGTGTGATGATCCGCGAGACGCTTACTCCCGGTTCTCGCAACGTGATGATGTTGATGTCCGCAGGCGGAGCCGGCACCCTTGGCGGCGGCGACGCGTTCCAGTGGCGTCCGGTTACCGACCAGGTCTCGTCATCCTCGCACGCAGTCGGCGACAGCGTACAGGTATTAACGCCTGTCTGTGTCCGGCTCGTCAGGACTGGGGATAATTTCAGCGGTTTTGTTTATGCGAACGGCGAGTGGGTGCAGGAAGGCCGGACGGTGACTATTCCGATGCCGGAAACGGTCTATATCGGCCTGGCCGTGACATCGCACGACAACAACCCCGGTATTTACACCACAGCGCAATTCAACAGCGTCTGCGATTCCTCGTTCGGCGGGTTGCTACCCGACCTGACAGGGGACGACCTCGTGAACTTCGCGGACTATGCTAACCTGCTTGACAGGTTCCTTGATGAGGAGCTGTGGCCGTAGTAGATGTGAAAGGCTGATATCAAAAGGCCGATAATGGTTTAGCAGAAACCCGGGGCCAATGCCGATGTGGCACAGGCCCCGGTCTTTTTATGCACCAAGCTGATTATGATAAAGAGCAGATTCCTTACCGCATTCGTTTGCCTCCTGGCAGCCTCTTGCAGTCTTTGGACCGCGGTGGCTCGTGCGGAAACACCGCAGCAGCAGGCACGGGATATCCTGGACGCAACCGGCATAAAAGGCGGGCTGATAGTCCATATCGGCTGTGGCAATGGAGAGCTGACCGCCGCACTGGGGGAAAGCGAAAGCTATCTCGTCCACGGCCTCGATGCCGACCTTGCCGACGTAGAAAGTGCACGCCGGCATATTGCAGGTTTGGGCCTTTACGGCAGAATCTCCGCCGACCACTGGGCCAAAAGCAGCCTGCCTTACATTGACAACTCGGTCAACCTTGTCGTCTCCGAGAACCTCGGCGGAGTTCCAATGGACGAGGTTATGCGGGTGCTGTGCCCCAACGGCGCAGCATACATAAATGTCAGGGGCGCCTGGACCAAAATCGTCAAGCCGCGTCCCCTCCAAATAGACGAGTGGACGCACTACCTGCACGATGCCGCCGGCAATGCCGTCGCGCACGATACCGTCGTCGGCCCGCCGCGCCGTTCTCAATGGGTCGGAAGCCCAAAGTGGTCGCGTCACCACGACCACATGGCCAGCACAAGCGCCTGTGTCTCGGCAAACGGCCGCATCTTCTATATCATCGACGAAGGGTCCCGCGCCTCTATTCAGTTGCCGTCGCGGTGGGCGCTCATTGCCCGGGACGCATTCAATGGAACAGTACTCTGGGAACGATCTATATCGGCCTGGATGACGCAGCTTTGGCCCTTCAAGAGCGGACCGGCACAGCTCCCGCGGCGCCTGGTCGCATCCGGAGAGAGGGTCTATGTCACCCTCGGACTGGACAATACCCCGGTAAGCGCGCTTGACGCCGCCACGGGAGAGACTGTCCGCACCTACTTCGATACGCAGATGGCCGAGGAGCTGATTTTCTCGCAGGGAGTTTTGTTCCTCATGGTCAAAAAGACGCCCCCGGCAACCAGGTGGAACGAGTATTTGCCCAAGCACAGGGCGGTCGGCCAGGCAAAAACCTACGTCGCCGACGGGTGGCCCTGGGACGAGGCCAACCGGTACGTCACGGCCATTGAGGCTGATACGGGCGTCGTGCTCTGGCAAAGAGAATATCCTGTGGCTCCAATGACGCTCGCTGCCGACGCCAATGGCGTCTTCTTTCACGACGCGGAGAAAATCGTCTGTCTGAATCGCCATACCGGGGAGCAGTTGTGGGCCTCCTCACCGGTGGCGAAGTGGTCGCCCATGCCGCCCAATTTTGGGCCGACGCTTGTGGTTTACGGTGACGTTGTTCTATTCGAGGGGGGAGACCCGAACAAGGTTCTGACGGCGCTCTCAGCCGGAACCGGCCAGACATTGTGGACCTCCAACCACCCGCCTACCGGGCACAATTGTCCGTACGATCTTCTTGTCGTTGACGACCTGGCCTGGGTCGGGGCAGTTGCCGCCGGCAGTCATTCCGGCATCTTCACGGGCTGGGATATCCACACCGGCGAAATCAAAAAGCAATTCCCGCCCGACGTCGATACCTACTGGTTCCATCACAGGTGCTACAGGTCCAAGGCCACAGTCAACTATCTTCTGCCCGCAAGAACCGGCACCGAATTCGTTGACTTTCGGACTTCGCACTGGACCATTCATCATTGGGTTCGAGGCGGATGTCTCTACGGCGTAATGCCCTGCAACGGCCTGCTCTACACGCCGCCGCATGACTGCGCCTGCTACTTCGAGTCAAAGCAGTATGGCTTCGGCGCCCTTGCCCCGGAATATACGGACCGGCCTTATCCACAGGCAACGCCCGATGCCGACCGTCTCCAACAAGGTCCGGCCTACGGCACGCCGCTCTCGGCGCCGCCGGGCGACGAGGACTGGCCGACTTACCGCCGCGAGACCACCCGCAGCGGATACACGCGGTCAATCGTTCCCGCCGACTTGAAGCCTTCCTGGCAAACACAGCTTGAAGGCAAACTGAGCAGTCTTGTGGTTGCATACGGCAAGGTCTATGTGGCCTCGGTCAACAATCACACAATCTATGCACTTGATGAAGCGACAGGCGTTGTGCTTTGGACCTACACCGCAGGCGGCCGAGTGGACTCGCCGCCGACAATCTACAAGGGAAGGGCCATCTTTGGATGCGCCGACGGATACGTTTATTGCCTCCGCGCCTCCGATGGCGAGCTTGTCTGGCGATTCCAGGCCGCGCCCCAGGACCTGCGGATGACGGCATTCGAGCAGGTCGAGTCCGTCTGGCCGGTGCCCGGAAGCGTCCTCGTCCTCAACGATATGGTTTACTGCATCGCAGGCAGATCGATGTTTCTCGACGGCGGCCTGAGATTCATCCGCCTTGACCCCGTGACCGGTGCGAAGATATCCGAGAAGACCCTCGACGATAGAGACCCGAATTCCGGCGAGAACCTCCAGATACACGTCAAAAGGCTCAACATGCCCGTTGCGCTGCCCGATATACTGTCGAGCGACGGCGAATACGTATATATGCGGTCGCAGAGGTTCGACCTTGAAGGCAACCGCCAGCAGATTCCTCCTTATTCCGGCGACAATGCTGAGCAGGGCTCGCAGCAATACGGTGTGGGGATGCACCTCTTCAGCCCCACCGGTTTTCTGGATGACTCGTATATGCACCGGACGTATTGGGTATTTGGAAGGAGCTGGGCTTCCGGCGCCGGCGGCTACTACCAGGCCGGCAAGTTCGCCCCAGCCGGTCGAATGATGGCGTTCGACAATTCGCGCATTTATGGATTTGGACGTCTTCCGGTGTACTACAAGTGGTCCACGCCGTTGGAATACGAGATTTTCTGCATGGAGAAGTTTCCGGCGTCCCAGAGCATCGAGTACCGCTGGAGCAAGCAGTCACCGCCGATCCTGGCTCAGGCAATGGCGTTGGCCGACAAGATACTGTTCATCGCAGGCGCCCCCGACGTCGTTGACGAGGAGGAAGCCTTCGACTACTGGTCCGCAGATCCGAACGACCCCAACACCGACGCCAACATGCCCGCAAAACTTCAGGAGCAGGACGCCGCCCTCGAAAATCAAAGAGGCGGCCTGCTTTGGGCCGTCTATACCGCGGACGGCAATAGCTTAGCGCAATATAGCCTGGAGTCTCTGCCCGTCTGGGACGGTATGGCTGCTGCAAACGGCCGGTTGTATATGTCCATGCAGAACGGTAAAGTTCGGTGCTTTACAGGCGGCAACTACCCGCCCGTAGTTAACGCTGGCCCCGACCAAAGCATATATCCTAAAGCCAAAGCGCCGCTCGATGCCGCCATCACGGACGACGGCCTCCCGCTAATCGACCCCTGCGACCCCAACAGCGCCCCAATTGGTATAACAGCACGCTGGACCAAGCTTGACGGTCCGGGTGAAGTTGCGTTCACCGACCCCTGTGCGACGGCCACAACCGCAACTTTCTCGCAGTGGGGCAAATACACCCTGCGCATCACAACCTTCGACGGCAGCGCCCCATACTACGACGACATCAACGTCTCTGTTTTCAGGCCGGGCGATCTGGACCGCGACGGCGACGTGGATATTTTCGATCTTGACATACTTGTCTCTGAGTGGCTCAGCGCCGAATGTGATCCTTCCAACGAATGGTGCAGCGGCGCCGATCAGACGGCCGGCGGAAGCGTCACCCTCCCGGACTATACAATTGCCGCCGCTCACTGGCTTGCAGGCGTATATCCCGCGGCTCCACAAGGCCTCACTGCCGAGCCTGGCGCAAATGTCATTTCACTTTCCTGGACCGGCAACACCGAAGCGGACCTCGCCGGCTACAATGTATATCGTTCGCTCACCCCATGTGGCACGCCCATCTTGGCCGTGTTTTCACGGGCTGGAAGCCCGTGCCACGATAATCGGATCAACGAGTCACTTCTGACCGCACCGCAGTATTCTGATACCAACGTAACAAATTGCCTGAATTACTTCTACACCGTCACCGCCGAAGATAATTATGGTTTCGAATCCGTTTTTTCCAACAAGATATTGGCCAACGCGGGTCCCCAGGCGGTTATGAAATTGATCGCCGGGATTGGTGTGAAGACGGTTGGGGCTTATGTCAGCAACTGGCAGGATCAAGCCAACGGCAACGACGCCAAGCAGACCGTTGCAGAAAGCAGGCCGGTTTGGGCCTGGTCGGCCATCAATGGCTGGCCGGCTGTTGACTTCTTCGGCGCGGATAAACATCTGGACGTCGCCGACAGCGCGGACATCAATACAGGCGGCCCGTATCCCGCCAAAACGCTGATAGTCGTCTTCAAAACCGGCAGCGACATCACCTCTCGACAGGTGATCTGGGAGCAAGGCGGTGGTTCCCGCGGCCTCAACTTCTATCTCGACCACGGCAGTCTGTACATCAGCGGCTGGAACACCCCCCAGGGCGAGCCACAATGGGGCCCAACCGGGCTAAGTGCGCCCGTTTCCGCCCACACCGCTTACGTGGCGACATTGGTGCTGAACGCCGGCGCCGGCACATTTGAAGGATTCGTCAACGGCGCGAGCATCGGCAGTGTTCAGGGCGTCAATCAGTTGTACGGCCACAGCGACGATTGTGCACTTGGGCATGTCGAGGGCGCAACAAAGTTCCACGACGGCGCGACCAAGGGCCCGGCCGACTTTGCGGGCCAAATCGCCGAATTCTATCAATATAACAGGACCCTTCCGGCCACCGACCGCCAAACCCTCGAAACTGCACTTATGAGTAAATATTGATATAAAGCAGCGGCTGGATAAGACCGATATTTCCTCAGACGGCGCGCTTGTGGTCTCGATGGTGGGCTGGAGCGAAAGATTGCGATATGGACAGTCGTGGAGCAACAGGCGGGAAGGTTAATCCCATAGCAGGCCTTTATTCAAGAATAGTCGGCTTGATGACAGCCGGGCTATTCCTATTGCTGCTGCTTGCCGTGGCTGGGATATTCTTTAGGCCCGGCTGGCGAGCATGGCAGTCGTACCAGCAGGTCAAGACCGTTGGCGCTTTGCTGCGGCAAATTGCCGGCGCGGAAGGGTCTATTCTGTATCGGGATGAGGTTCTTACTATGTCGGCGATGATGGCCGCAGCCGCCGGCGAGGCCTCCCCGCCAGGGACCTCTGGGGCAGGCCCCGTGGGGGAGAAGTGGATTACCCGCTACGAGGAATTCGGTCCGCGAATAAATCCCGCTATCAAGAACATTGTGAGCATGTACGAGGACGATGCTGTCAGCGCCGGCGCAGTCCTGGCGACTCTTGCGAGCACTAAGCTCGACAAGATGGAGAGTGAAGCTCTTGATCTTGTGCGCCGGGGAGACAGAAAGGCTGCCGCAGCTTTGCTCCAGAGCCCGGAGTACGAGGAGCAAAAGCAGGTATATCAAAAGGGGATGACAGGGTTTGTCGGCAATGCGCGCAGCGCTTTAGAGAGCCGGCGCGATAAGGATATAGCCGGGATTGTGCGCACCCTGGCGGAGATTGGCGTCACCTTGATACTTGCGATATTTGTGTGGCTGGTGGCGCACCGGTTGCGAAGACGGCTTGCCGACCGTATGCGGGCCGAGCAGAAGATCACCGCCTTTGCTCAGGAATGGCAGGAGACTTTCAACGCGATTACCGACGGTGTTTGCATAATTGACAAGGCGACAGGCAGGATACTGCAATGCAACAGGGGCATGACCGGCCTGTTGAAGAAGTCTTATAGCGAGATAGTAGGCGGAAGCTGTTGCGAGCTGGTGCACGGCTCAGTGGAACCCGTAAAAAAATGCCCGCTCGTGCGGATGTGGAATACGCGCCGCAGTGAAACTGCGGTTGTGCAGATGGGAGAGAAATGGCTTCAAATCAAGGTGGACCCGGTGATAAACAACAAGGGGCAGCTTGTGGGCGCCGTGCACGTCGCATCGGATATTACCGAGCGCAAGAACGCGGACGAGGCGCTGCAGGAAAGTGAGAAGAAATTCAGGCTGGCGTTCGCCAATGCGCAAGACGCCATACTCTGGACGGATATAGAGAGCGGCGCTATCATAAACTGTAATAAGGCAGCGGAGGAGCTCTTCGGGAAAACGAGAGGGCAGATCGTGGGGCAGCACTACACGGCGCTTGGATTTGAGGACAAGTCGGAGCGCGTTCGCGCTCTATTCAAAGAACCTGGCCCGGATCAGAAGAACAGCGTTGAGGTGGAGATACCAACCACGTCGGGAGAAAGGAAAACGGTGACTATTGCCGTCTCCACGATGCTGGTCGAGCGCAAAGAGATTGTCCAGGCGATAATCCGAGACGTAACCGAGAGCAAGAGGGCAATTGAAGAGGTCAAGAACCTGGCCAAATTCCCGAGTGAAGATCCCAATCCTGTTCTGAGGATATCGAGGGACTGCAGAATTCTCTACGCCAACGACGCAAGCTCGCCTGTGCTCGAGACATGGCGGGTCCAAAGAGGCCAGCCCGCCGCGGCGGGCTGGCGCCTGGGCGAGCCGTGGTGCGGGAAGATACAGGAGGCGTGCGCCTCCGGCGAAAGCTCTACGTTCGAGCTGAGCTGCGATGACGGACGGGTATTCTTCATAACGCTGCAGCCTATAGCCGGACAGGATTACGCCAATGCCTACGGCCTTGACATTACGAGGCGAAAGAAGGCTGAAAAAGAAAAGATAGACCTGGAAGTTCAGCTCAGCCAGAGGCAGAAGATGGAAGCCATCGGAACCCTGGCGGGAGGCATCGCCCACGATTTTAACAACATCCTGGCGGCAATGCAGGGCTACGTGGAATTGTCGCTTGAGGACCTCCCGGAGGACGCCGCGGTAAGAGATAATCTGGAGCAGGTGCTTTCCTGCGGCAACCGCGCCGCAAAGTTAGTGAGGCAAATCCTGACCTTCAGTCGAAAAGACCAGCAGGAAAAAGGAGTGATACAGATTGGCTCCATTGTCAAAGAAGTCCTGAAAATGCTCAGGTCATCGCTGCCTGCAACAATAAAGATTCGTCGCAAGATAGAGGCGGATTCGAGTCTGGTAATGGCCGATCCGACTCAGCTCCACCAGGTCCTGGTGAATCTCTGCACGAATGCCTCGCACGCAATGCGTGAGGCAGGCGGCCTGTTGGAGGTGAGCCTGACAGATGTCAATTTTGAATCGGAGACCAAAGTCGGTGATGAATCTTTGCCGCCAGGTCCTTATGTAAAGCTCAGCGTGAGCGATACCGGCTGCGGGATGGAGAAAGAAGTGATGGAGCGAATCTTTGAGCCATTCTTCACCACAAAGAAGGTCAACGAGGGGACCGGGTTGGGGCTTTCCGTAGTCCACGGGATCGTCAAGAGCCATAACGGAGCCATCGCTGTTGACAGTACGCCGGGCAAGGGGAGCACCTTCGATATATTCTTTCCTAAAGTCGAAGGCAACGAGGTTCAAGCACCCGAGTCTTCGGAGCCGGCTACGCCAAAACAAGAGGTGATACTCTTAGTCGATGATGAGAAGGTGATGGTTGATGTGACGAAACAGATTCTGGAGCGACTTGGATATGCCGTCGTTGCCACGACGAGCAGCATCGTTGCCCTGGAAGCATTTCAGGAGGAGCCGGATGAGTTTGATCTTGTCATCACCGACCAGACTATGCCGAATATGACCGGCACACAGTTGGCCAGGGAGCTCATCGCCATCAGGCCCGATATTCCGGTTATTCTCTGCTCCGGATATCCCGAAAACGTCAACTTGGAGGAGGTCCGGAGCATAGGAATCAAGAAGTTCATTACGAAGCCCATCAGCAAGCAGGACATAGCCGCGCTTATCCGGGAGGTTCTGGATAGAGAGCGGGTAACGGCGTGACATCCTTCCTCGTAGGGTGGGCTTTAGCCCACCACTTCGACTGCCGCGTTTGATAATTCTCACAACTAAACCGTCATTTCGACCGGAGCGATGCGCAGCATCGCGCAGTGGAGAAATCTGTCAAAACAGACAGTACCCATTTTTCCCATGGTCGAGCCATTTATGAAATGCCGTACTACCCCAACGCGCTGCCGCGCGCTTCTTGATTTCGCCTGCTCCCGCGTCTTGCGACGCGAGTCGCAGCGGCAAGTGCGGTTTTTTTCTCTTGAGAAACAGCCGAGACAAAGATAAAAACTACATCTGATACGGACCTGAAGGATTGGATGCGCACCGGGGGCTTTCCCGTTGGGTGGCAGCCTCAAGCCCTAAGGGCTTGGGGATGGCCGGGAGCAGCCTTAACCACGTCTTATACCGGGGCGCACTTAATTTCTACGAGCCGTGATTGGAGACAAACGATGGAACATACGAATCGCAAGCGAGTTGTGTGTTTGGCATTTGCAGCCGCGAGCCTGACTCTTGCCCGCTGCGGCGGGCTGGCGGCGAACGCCGGCGAGACACTCTACAATGGTATCGTGCTGCCCGATCCGTGGCCGCCCCGCATAGCCGCGTTGACGCGAGAGCCTGTGCAGGCGCCATACCTCAAAAAGCCTCCCGAGGTCATCCCCATCGACGTTGGCCGACAACTGTTCGTGGACGATTTCCTCATTGAGCGGACGACCCTCAAGCGCACTTACCACCGGCCGGAGTACCATCCCGACAATCCGATCCTCAGCCCGGACAAACCATGGGAATGTGAGGATGCTGCAAGGGCGGCTGCGCCATTCAGCGATGGCGTCTTTTATGATCCGAAGGACAAGCTCTTCAAGATGTGGTACATGGGCGGGTACATTGCCAGCACGGCTCTGGCAGTCAGCCGGGACGGAATCCACTGGGAAAAGCCGTCTTTCGATGTTCGGCCGGGCACCAACGAGGTGCTCAGCCACCGTGGCGTCGAGGCAACGGGCGACGGGCGCTATCGGGATTCGAGCACCGTCTGGCTCGATCAGGAAGACCCCGATGCCTCTCGACGATACAAGATGTTCGTAACCACTCCGATTCCAGGCAGGTGGAGCCTTGCGCTTCGATGCTCGCCGGACGGCATCCACTGGTCCGGGCCGGTGGCCGTCAGCTCAACCACTATCGGGGACCGGACAACGGTGCATTACAACCCATTTCGCAAGAAATGGGTATTTGGCCTGCGCATAAGCCAGGGTGAGGTTGGCAGGTCGAGGGCCTATGTTGAGCACGCCGACGCAATCGCCGGCACGCAACAGCTTGCAGAAGGCGCTGTGCCGTGGCTGTGCGCCGACGGGCTGGACCCGCATCATCCGGATCCCAAGTACAGTGACATCGAACCGCAGCTTTATAACCACGACGCCGTTGCGTACGAGAGTCTTATGCTGGGGCTGTTTTCGATATGGCAGGGACCGCCCAACAGCGAGTGCGCGCGACTGAAGATTCAGAAGCGCAACGAAGTGCTTGTCGGGTTCAGCCGGGACGGATTCCATTATCATCGCCCCGACAGAACGAGGTTCCTCACGGTCAACCCCACCGAGGGCGCATGGAACTGGGGAAACGTTCAAAGTGCGGGCGGCTGCTGTCTGGTGGTGCGCGATAAGCTGTACTTCTACGTCAGCGGTCGGATGCTCGGCGACCGGTTCTGGGACGGCAACTGTTACACCGGCCTTGCTACTATGAGACGCGACGGGTTTGCCTCTATGGATGCTGATACTGAGCGTGGCGTGCTCACGACGCGCCCGCTCAGGTTCAAAGGCAGGTATCTATTTGTGAACGTTGACGCCCCTAAGGGCTCGCTGGCGGTTGAAGTCCTCGACGAAAACGCAAAGCCGATAGAAGGCCTGTCTCTGGCCGACTGCACGGCGATTTCCACGGATAGCACCATCGAACAGGTCTTCTGGAAAAGCGGTAAGGACCTGTCCTCCGTGGCGGGCAGAGCGGTGCGATTTCGCTTTCAACTGAGTAATGGCAGGCTGTATTCGTTCTGGGTCAGCCCGGATAAATCGGGTGCCAGCTACGGCTATGTGGCGGCGGGCGGGCCGGGTTATCCCGGGCCGATTGATACCGCAGGCAAGGCGGCCTACGGCAACTGAGTGTACGGAGCGTATGCGTGGAATCGCTTGCAGCAGGAATAATTGGGCTTGTCACCCCCACGTCCCACTTGGGACTCCCAGCGGAGGGGCCTGGGGCCTTATTGAGCTGGCTCGCCCAGGCACCGGCGGGCAGGCTCGCGCCGCAGTCCCTCATCCCATCAATTCTCTGCGTTGCGGACCACAGCGACCGGGTGGCGTTCGGGTGGATGAATTACGTAACGCTCGGCATTTATCTTGTGCTTACACTGGTGGTCGGGCTGTATTTCACCGGACGCGAGAAAAGCACCGACGATTTCTTTCTCGGCGGCCGCCGCGTTCCCTGGTGGGCTGCGGGCCTGAGCATCTTCGGAACACAGCTTAGCGCGATTACCTTTATGGCCATTCCCGCAAAGGCGTACGACACCAACTGGTCATACATTCTCAACCACGTCACGATTGTTATGGTCGCGCCGATTGTCGTGTTTTTCTATCTTCCCTTTTTCAGACGGCTGAGGCTCACGACGGCTTATGAATATCTCGAAATGCGTTTCAACGTCGCCGTGCGGCTCTTCGGGGCGGCGGCTTTTTGCCTGATGCAGTTGGGACGGATGGGAATCGTCCTGTACCTGCCTGCAATCGCGCTTTCCACCGTCACGGACCTGAATATCTACGTCTCCATCTTGATAATGGGCGTGCTTTGCACGGTATATACGGCCTTCGGCGGCATCGAGGCCGTGATCTGGACGGACGTATTTCAAGTCGCCGTGCTGCTCGGAGGGGCCCTGCTGTGTGTCGTAGCTATCGCGCTGCGGGTCAACGGCGGCCTCATCGGAATTATCGACACGGGCCTGCAGGCCGGCAAGTTCAAAGTGTTGAACCCCTCCTGGGATTACACTACCGCATCCGTGTGGGTCATATTTGTGGGCAATTTATTCTCAAATCTCGTGCCGTACTCTGCGGACCAGGCGGTGATTCAGCGGTATCTGACGACCCCCACCGAGAAACAGGCGGCCCGCGCCATCTGGACCAATGCGGCTCTGACGATGCCGTCCGCGCTCATCTTCTTCTTCCTCGGCACGGCCCTGTACGTCTTCTACACAGTCCATGCAAACAAGCCTGACCCGAATCTCGGCACCGACGCTATATTGCCGTGGTTCATTGTGCACGAGCTGCCGGCTGGCGTGGCGGGCATTGTCGTCGCGGCCATCTTTGCGGCGGCGATGTCCACTCTCGACAGCAGTATTAACAGCATGGCGACGGTGCTGGTTACTGATTTCTACGGGCGAATCAAGCCGGATTCAACCGACCCTCTTCGGCTGCTGCTTGCGAGGGTTTTTACGGTGCTGCTCGGCGCCCTCGGCACGGCCTGTGCGGTGTTTATAGCCGGTGCCGAGATTAAGTCCCTCTGGGACCTGTTCCTTGCCCTGCTTGGGATGCTGGGCGGCGGACTGGCAGGGGTCTTTGCCCTGGGGGTTTTTACTCGTCGTGCAAACGGCCCAGGCGCCTTGCTCGGCATTATCTCCAGCACGGCCGTGCTCTATCTTGTCAAGCAATATACGCAGGCGCACTTCTTTCTTTACGGCGCAATTGGAATCATAACGTGCGTCGGTGTCGGCTATATCGCCGCCCTGGCGATGGGCTCCAAGCCGTGTGCTCGTGAGCTTACCGTCTATGGGATTGCCCGGAAGAACGAGCACTGTGGATAGGTGCTGAGATGATGCGCATGGAATACAGGTCGGCGTCTTTCATTACAAACCTAAGGCGTATGACCCGGCCGGCCAACCGGCTTAGATCGGCGCCTTGCTTCCATGAAACGACCCGTTCAATTTCGTCGCCGTATATCTCGGTCGCCTCTGCGAGGCCAAACCCTGGGATTGGAACACCGTGCTCATCCTGAATCTCCACCTTGATGCTCCCGACCGCGGATGTGGAGTAGTTTATTGCCAGCGCGGCGCCTTTGAAGACGAGGGGCTTGGTGAGCATTTCCCCGCCGGAGTACCCGGTGTTAACTGAAACGAACCCATCCACTCGAATCACTGCCCGACGCAGCCGGGGTGTTTTGTTCGCGTCCGCCGGGTAGTTGCCGTAGTTCTCGCTCACGTAGAGCGATATTTCTTTGTCCCTTGTCTGAACGATTCCCCAGGCGGGCGTATTGTTGCCGTGCGCTCCGCCCCAGTTCTCCTGTGAAAGGCCCGGCCGGATAAAGGCCTCCATAAACACCCGGCTCCAGGCAATACCGTCTCGGCTGGACATAAATACGGCATCCGACAGGCCGTCCGTTTTTCGTCCTTCCAGGCCCACACTTGTCCGGTCAGGCACAAAACGCATAGGAAAGCCAAGATATATATGCGGCGCGCGAAAGTAAGGGATAATCCCGTTGGTGTAGAAATGTTCGAGGGGTGTGTCGCCGAAGTCCAGCCATTCCGGCTTGCTCCAGCGGACAAAGTCCCTGGAAACGCTCCGGCGGATGCTGCGCTTCCCATCGCGGCTTTGCCGGAAATAGCAGACGTATCTTTCCTGGATGCTGTCCCAGAAGGCGGTGTTGTGCGAATCGAATGAGCCTTCTGTGATGATTGGCTCATCCTGGAGCCTCTTCCAGTGGATGCCGTCAGGCGACACAAAGGCCAGCAGGACGTTTCGCCTCTGTCCGTCAACGGTCTGCCTGCCCAGCGTTACCCCTTTGTATCGTTCCAAAGATGGGGCGTCGGGATTGGCGTCCTTGAAGGGAGAGAAGTTGTGTGATTCCCAGTATGCCTTCTTTTCTCCCGTCCAGATTATGTTGTTGTCTTTTGACCCATTGAACTCGAACAGCCCCAATGACGGCCGGACCCAGTTGATGCCGTTTTTGCTTTCCGCCATGCAGGTATATTCGCGTCACAGGTCTCCGCCGCCGCGATAATACATCCGATACCGGTCCTCGTCCTTCATAATCGTAACATACGCGCTGAGCCCCCCTTCCCATGGGGCGTTAAAGTCAAACACAACATCCTTCTTCACGGGCGAGTGCATCTTCAGGCTCGTATTCGACATCTTCTCGATCAGCCAGGCATCCACAAAAAGCTCAAGTCGCGCCCCGATGTCTCGCACGGCCGAAACGCTTTTCGCTTCCGATGCACAAGCCGTAGAAGACACCGCGGCGGGCCAGCCGGCTGCAATCACAAATACCTCACACAGAACTAATCTACTCCATAACATCGCAGCGTCTCTCATTCGTTGTCCAAAGTATTGTAAACACAGTCTCATTTTGTCCCCTTGTAATCGGTCGGCTATGCGCATATTATACATACCATGTTTTTCTCCAGACGCAAGGACTGTTGTGCTCCATAAGCATGGACAAAGTGCTCGTGATTGTCGGGGACCTCGTGAGCGGCAGGACCTACCGCGACCACGGGCAATACATCGGCAAATGGATCAAAATGCTAATCGAAGCCAGAAAAGCTGGGCAATCAAAGTAGTGGTCAGTATCAGGCAAAATGCAGAGTGTCATTGCGAGGAGTCCCCTGGGGACGACGAAGCAATCTCAATCTCGCGAAAGCATCAGATTGCCACGAGCCGCCTTCGGCGGCTCTCGCAATGACAACCCGGCAAATGAAGTGCTACAGAATAGTACTTGGCTCGCTCGCCTGCAAGACCGTGAGCTATCTATGAATCGGAATTACCGGGAAAATTCGCGACGGGCCTTCTTAAGGGACACCGGCGTGATTATTGCCGCGCCATACTTCGTTCCCTCCTCGGCGCTCGGCAGTGGCGCTCAACCGGCCCCGAGCAATCGGCTGACGATGGCTCTTATCGGCCTGGGCAGCATGGGGATGCGCCACGTCAAGGGATTCCTTCAGGAGCAGGATTGCCGTGTCGTCGCCGTGTGCGACGTGGATGCGCTGCGAAGAAGGGCCGCCGTCGAGGAAATAAACAAGCATTACGGCAACAGCGATTGTGCGCAGTACAACGACTTCCGCGAGCCGGCCGCGCGCGCCGACATCGACACCCTCTGCATTTCTGTCCCAGACCATTGGCACTCTATCATTGCTATTGAAGGTCTTAGGGCCGGCAAGGACATCTACGGCGAAAAACCTTTGGCCCTGACCATATCTGAGGGCAGGGCGATTGTAGAGGCTGTGCGCCGTTACAACCGCATCTGGCAGACGGGCAGCTGGCAGCGCTCGACCGAGCAATTCCGGTTTGCCTGCGAGCTGGTTCGCAATCAGCGCATCGGCAGACTTGAAAAGGTCGAGGTTGGCATTGGGGAAGGCTTCAAGCCGGGCCCGGCTGAGCCGACCGTTTTTCACATCGCCCCGCAATCCCCTATGCCCGTCCCGCAGGGGTTCGATTACGAGATGTGGCTTGGGCCGGCCCCGTGGGCCCCCTACACTGAGAAACGCTGTCACTGGAATTTCCGGTGGATACTCGACTATGCCGGCGGGCAGGTCACCGACTGGGGCGCTCACAACATTGATATCGCGCACTGGGGCATGGACGCCGACGAAACCGGGCCGACGGAGATTTCCGGCAAGGGGGTTTTTCCGAAAGACGGACTGTGGGATGCCGCCGCCGATTATGACTTTGAATGTAAATATGAAAACGGCGTAACGATGTCCGTCGCAAGTAACAATCACTATGTACAGGGCGTGCGATTCTTAGGAGACAAAGGGTGGGTCCACGTCTCGCGGGCAGGCCTTGAGGCGAATCCAAAGAGTCTGCTGAAGGAAAAGATCGGACCCGGAGAAATCCACTTGGCCGGACCGGCGGGTAATGATCGAGAAGGGCACCGGCGGGACTTCCTGGACTGCGTCAGGACGCGAGGGCAAACGATTTCGCCGGCCGAAGTGGGCCACCGTTCGGCTGCCGTCGCCCACTTGGGCAATATAGCGATGATACTGGGGCGCAAGATTCGCTGGGACCCCGAAAAGGAAGAGATCATCGGCGATGCGGCAGCCGGCCGAATGCTTGCCCGCGCAATGCGCTCGCCCTGGTGACTTATGGGCAGACTATAATGAATAAGCCTTTCATACTTGGCCGGCAAGCCGATTCGCCTGCGCTTTGTGATGCGCGATGCGGACCTGTACGCATTTCAGTTCAGAAAATCGTCGATCTTAAAAGACTCTCGCTAAGAACCGCTTGATTGTGTAGAATAATCCGGTACAATGGCCGGACCAAACGTGAGTCTGCCTGTAAGCGCTCTGGAACGAAAGAAGCGTGTTTATGATCAAAGGGAAAACAAGTCAAATGCCCGCGCGGCCAGCCGGAGCTGAGCAAGTGGGGACGGAGCCGGCGATTCGCACTGAGCACCTCACGAAAATCTACATGCAGCGGCTGATCGCGGTCAACGACATGAATCTGGAAGTGCCGCGAGGCTCGGTATTTGGGCTGCTTGGCCCCAACGGTGCGGGCAAAACGACGACATTGCGTCTGTTGTTGGGATTGCAGCGCCCTACAGCCGGGCGTGCGGAGGTTTTCGGCAGGTCGTGCGGCCCTAACGCGGTTGCCGTCCGTTCTCAGATCGGTTACTTGCCCACGAATCCTAAGTTCCCTGGAAATCTACGCCCGATCGAATACCTCGACCTTCTCGGCAGGCTCTCTCGCCTGCCACATGCGATTCGCAAGCCGCGGATATCCACGCTGCTTCGCTCGGTGGGGCTGCTTGGGGCCACTGATCAGCGGATTGAGACTTTCTCGACCGGGATGTGCACTCGGCTTGGAATTGCCGCCTCGCTTATCGCGGACCCGCCCCTGCTGCTCTGGGACGAGCCTACGGCCGGCCTGGACCCTTCGGCCCGACGATTCACCCTCGACCTCATCCGCGAGCTGGGAAAGACCAAAACGGTCGTCGTCGCAACGCACATTCTAAGCGACATCGATCAGATCTGCGACTATATAGGCGTGATGCATGAGGGGCGCATGATCTTCACCGGTTCGACGCGGGATATGAAGCAGCGCCTTCGCCGCGACGATTTCAGCCTGGAGGTGGAAGGTGACGAAGATAAGATCCGCCGCTTGGCCCGGGACATAGCTAACCTGGAGGGTATCGACGTACGGCTCGGCGCGGGCCAGGAGCTGCTTGTGCAGATTGCCGAAGATCGCAGCCGCCCCGGCGCACTGGCAGAGGTCTTGAAACTTGTCGATGCGAGTGGTCTTGCGCTCCAGGGAATCCATTCCGGCCGGAATGCAACCGAGAATGCTTATCTCCAATTATTGCAGGAGGATGAAGCCCATGGATTCGGCCGCTAAAATCTCGAAGCTCGGCACGCGGATGATGCCTTACCTGGCGATTCTCAGGCATGATCTGGGCACGTTGTGGGCGAGTCGTCTGGTTCGGCTCTGGCTGGCGGGCACGGCCTTGCTGACCTTCATCCTGACCATCTCAAACTGGGCTAAATTCCAGGATGCGCCGCTCATTGCGTCCCTTTTGTTTCCATACCTGGTTTTTCCCTGGTTCTTTGTAGTCGTTGTGCTCGGTGTCAGCCCTGTTTCAGGCTCGCAAGCCGAGGCGCTGGCCGATGGGATCCTCAGTCGCCCGGTGGGCCGCTGCGAATACTTGCTGGCCGCTTGGTCGGCAAGGGTCCTGCTGGTTTGGAGCGTATATCTCGTCGTGATAGTCCCGGCGATTGCGGTAGTGGCCCTTGCGAAACGCCCGGCGCCTGAGGATGCAGTCACTGTCTATGGAATCGTCAGCGCCCTGGGTCTGGTGGGACTCGTACAAACTTTCCTTGTATCGCTCGGGTTTCTTGCGGGAACGCTGCTGCGAAAGCCGCTCTTGGCCGTTGTCGTGCTCATCTTCGTGTGGTATCCGATTAGCCTGATCTTGAGCCTCTTTTCACTCGAGGAGTTCTCGCCCGTCAGCTTGAGCCGGGCGGTTACTACCCAGCTTCGCCGACCCTGGCGGCAGAACGATGCCGATGCAAAGCCCGATGCCAATATGCAGGACATGCAGGCCTTTGCTCGACAGGTGGACCACTTTTTCAATGTCTTTTCCGGTAGCCCGCCCAAACCCGAGACCAGCAAACCGGATTTCTTCGAGTCCGAAGAATTCGAGGATTTCTCGATGCTCCGCGTGGTTTTGGGATACGGCCTACCCACGCTCGCAGCCGTTATCCTGGCGATGTTGTGCTTCTACTGGCGCGATTTGTGACATGCCGCAGCAATCAATGTGGCACGGGCGTCCCGCCCGTGTGCGCCGGTTATTGCGCCTCCGGCGCTTCGGCTTCGACCTCGCCGCTGGCAGCCAATTGGTGCGCGGACTGTAACCTCCGGCGCCGCTTAAGCGTATAAGAGCATGAGAAGACAGCTAATGGTCGGCGTTTCATACGACCCGCCGAGGCGGGTTTGCCGCCGAAGCGCGGCTGGTTTATCGTGTCTCGACTTCTGACGTTTTGTCAATCAGGAGAAGCAAATGTTCTGCAATAGCAAACCCGGTAGAAGCGTTACACCCGAAAAATTTGGATTAGTCCTGTTGTTGGCTGTATTTGCGCTGCAAACAACGACGGGGGCGCAAGGTCTGCCTCCCCGCCAGGGGCCCTTGGGGCCGGCAGCTCGGTGGATCCCGCAGGGCGCGCTGATCTGCCTGGAGCTGTCCCAGCCGAAGGCATTGCTCGAACTGCTTGCTGGCAAGGAGGCCACCGCGGCGATCACTGCCTCGCCTATATACCGCAGCCAGGTAGCCAAGCCCAAGTTCAGCGAGCTTCTCAATCTGATTAAGTTTCTGGAGACTACGCTGGACACGGACTGGCGGACGGGCCTGGCAAAGCTGACCGGCGGCGGCATCACTCTTGCCGTGTGTCCACAGGACACGGTGTTGCTGATCATCGACGCCGAGGACGAGACTATGCTCAATCGTCTTCACGAGGTGTTCCTCGGTATTGCCCGTTCCGAAGCCGAGAAAAATGGCCAGGCGGACCGCGTGGCATCGACACAGTACAAGGATGTCACGGCGTGGACGTTCGACGGAAAAGAAGCACACGCGATCATCGGCAGCAGGCTCGTTATCGCTAATCGTCCGGAAGGCCTCAGAACCGTACTGGAGCTTCGCGACAAGGACGAGAGCGAGACCCTGACATCGAATGTCGCCTACCGGGCCGCAAAGCAGGCAGTCGGGCCTGACGCCGTTGCCGCAGCCTTTGTGAACCTCATGCCCCTGTTGCAGCTTCCGAATGTTGCCCAGCTCCTTGAAAAGCAGCGCGGCAATCCGCTGGCGGCGCTGGCCTTCACGGGAATTGTTGAAGCGCTGCGTGATTCGAGCCGGCTGGCATTAGGATTGAACATTGAAGATAAGACGTTGGTCTTGCGAGCACTGGTGGACGGCAAAGCGGCAGGCCCGGCAAGTCCCGCGGCCTTTGCCTTGCCCCAAAAAAACGATGAGGGTGTTTTGCCGAACTTGTCTGTGCCTCGCCGCATCGCTGCATTGAGTGTCTATCGTGACCTCCATCAGTTCTACGCAGCCAAGGACGAGCTCTTTCCGGAGCGCACGTCCGGGCTGATCTTCTTCGAGAACATGATGGGCATCTTCTTCAGCGGGCGAGACCTGACTAATGAAGTCTTGGCGCAGACGAAGCCTGAGATTCGGTTGGTAGTGGCCGAGCAGGAATACGACCCGGCGATTGGCGCGCCGCAGGTGAAATTGCCGGCTTTTGCCGCGGTCCTGCGGCTCCGGAACCCGGAGCAGTTTGATATAGTGGTGGAGGAGGCATGGCAAAAGGCTGTGGGCCTGATAAATTTCACCCGCGGCCAACAAGCCATGCCCGGATTGATCATCGACCGTCTAATCCAGGGAGAAACGAAGTTTACCGTGGCCTATTTCTCCAGTGCAGAAATAGAGGACAAAACGAGTCTGGACCTGCGGTTCAATTTCCGCCCCGCCATAGCCATGCCGGGCGACTATCTGATCTTTAGCTCGACCGACGGTCTGGCGCGAGACCTTATAGACGCTCTGGGCCGAGAGATAGAGCGCCCGGCCAAGCCGTTGGCCGAAACCCATAGCTTGGTGGAAATCGACGCAGGGCAGTTGGCGTCGATCCTGAAGGCCAACCGCCAGGTACTGGTGCATGGGGACATGGTCAAGAAGGGCAGGACGCCGGAGGAATCTGAAGCCGGGATTGATATGTTCTTATGTCTGGCAAAGTGTGTAGAATACGTCAAGTTAAGCATCGGCAAGGAGGGGGAGCTTACACTGGCGCGACTGGAAGCAAAGCTGAACATACAGTAGCCGGCGTTGTGCGCCAACGTGCCGTTAGGCGCGAATGGCGCGACTGTGCCGAATGGGAGCTTTTGATGGCTGTGCGTAAGAACGGGCCCGCAGCAGAATATCAGTCGGGGCAGCTTGGTTTGGCGGTTGCCGACAGACCGGGCGATCCCGGCTGGGCCTGGGCTGCATACGAACCGAGCACTCAACAGCCCTGGAATCTTGCCCAGGCAGGGCGCCTGTACCGACGCGCGGCTTTCGGCGCTGCCTGGGACGAGCTGCAACAAGCCCTTTCTGACGGACCGCAGCGGACCATCGACAAGCTGCTTGGACCCCAGACTGACCCCGCGGCGTTCAACCGTGAGTATGACGAGTATGAAACCTCAGCCGCCGGCTCCGTGAATGAGCTGCGTGCATGGTGGCTGCGGCGGATGATTCAGACCCCGCATCCGCTGCTGGAGAAAATGACGCTCTTCTGGCACAGCCATTTCGCCACGAGCGCTGCGAATGTCAATGACGCCCGCTTGATGCAGCGGCACGTCCGGCTTTTGCGAAGCCAGGCGCTTGGCTCCTTCCGGACCCTCTTGCAGGAAATCTCGCGCGATCCCGCAATGCTCTTATGGCTCGGGGCCGATGCCAACCGCAAAGCGCTTCCAAATGAGAATTACGCCCGGCCGCTTATGGATGCCTTCAGCCTCGGCCCCGGCAATTACACACAGAAAGACGTCAGCGAAGCTGCCAGGGCCTGTACGGGCTGGTTCGTGCTCAGGGGCCGGCTTCGCTACATCGATCGCGAACACGATACTGGCGTCAAGAACATCCTCGGTCAAAAGGGCAGCTTCACATGCGACGACGTCGTGCGGATAGTGCTCGAGCAGCCCGCCACTGCGCAAACGCTGGTCCGTAAGCTGTACCGGTTTCTTATAAGTGAAACCGAGGAGCCACAAGCAGAATTGATCGCTCCGCTGGCTCAATCCTTTGCAAAAGACTATGACATACTGAAGCTTGTTGAGACAGTGCTGCGTTCCAATTTGTTTTTCTCAGGGGCGGCGTATCGCCGGCGTATTAAGTGCCCGGTCGAGTTCGCTTTGGGAATCGTCAGAGGCCTGGAAGGGATGGTCTCCACAACACAGCTTGCACAAGACCTCGCCGATCTCGGCCAAAATCTTTATCATCCACCCACGGTGAACGGCTGGACCGGCGGACGGCACTGGATCAATAGCGCTACACTGGCCGGACGACACAATCTGGCCCTGGCATTGTTGCGGGGCTCGGAGCCTTATGGCGACAAACTCAATCCATTGCTGATCGCCCGGAAGCATGGCGCCTCGATACCGGAATCCGCCGCGCGGTTCCTGCTCGACCTGTTCCTGCAGGGCGACCTGGATACCGACGTTTATGACGCTGTGCTGAAAACGGCGCAAGCGCCCGCTGCCGACGGCGGTAGTAGCGGCCTCGAAGGCGGGCTGCGTCGTTTTACTCATACCGTTGCCACGCTTCCTGAGTTTAACCTGGCTTAGATTATTGGAAAAAAGCTATGTCCTGTACCCGCCGTGATTTTCTGAAGGGCGCCTTGGGGGCTTCAACGCTGTTGTCGTTCGCGCCCGCCGCACCAGGTTTCCTGGTTCGCTCAGTGCCTGTCCCGAGCGAATTCGAGGGAATGGCCGCACCCCGCCGTGATGACCGCAACACCGTTCTCGTGGTCGTTCAACTCTCCGGCGGCAACGACGGTCTCAATACGCTCGTTCCGTACGCCGACGATGAATACGCTCGAAACCGCCCCACGTTGCGTCTGCCGACCGAAGAGCTGCACAAGATCGATTCGCTGATAGGCTTCCATCCACGGATGGGAGCATTCATGCAGCTGTACAACGCTGGATACCTCAGTATCGTTCAGGGTGTGGGCTGCCCGAATCAAGATCGGTCTCACGAGGGCGCAATGCGCTTATGGCACACCGCCGACCCGGATCAACCCAATCGCCAGACCGGCTGGCTGGGTCGGGTTATCGACGGCATCCCGGACCCGAATAGGACAAATGCGCCCGCTGTATTCGTCGGGCCGATTGCCCAACCTTTTGGCCTGAACGCAAAGGATGTAATCGTCCCGTCAATCCGCCTGCCCGGCGACCTCGTGACTGCCCGAATGCCCGGCCAACCAGACGACCCATCGCGGAGCAAACGCATCGCAGAGCTGCCCCGCGCCAATCGTGACAACCCGCTGCTGGACTTCCTCCGCCAGTGTGCGACGGACGCTTATGCCAACAGCCTAAGGATTGAAGCGGCGGCACGGACAATGGCCAATACAGCCGAGTACCCGCCATTCGCGCTTGCCGGAGATCTGCGCGCCGTTGCCCATCTAATTCGGGCCGACATCGGCATCCGGATATTCTTCATCGAGCTCGGCGGCGGTGGAATCGGTGGGTTTGACAACCATGCCAATCAACTGGGCAACCATTGCGCGTTACTGCACCAGTTGTCCGAATCAGTTGCTGCCTTTGTCCACGATCTAAACCGTGACAAGGTGCTGGATCGGGTTCTGCTGATGACGTTCTCGGAATTTGGCCGAACCGTCAAAGAAAATGGCCGTCGTGGTACGGACCACGGCGCCGCCGCTCCTGTATTTCTGGCAGGCGGCAAGCTAAAGCCCGGTCTTGTCGGATCGCATCCCAGCCTCACCGACCTGGACAACGGCGCTGCGAAGTTCAAAATCGACTTTCGGAGGGTCTATGCAACCGTATTGGACCGATGGCTCGGGTTCGAGAGCCGGGTCGTGCTCGACGGATCCGTCTCGCTGGGTCGCGCCGGACACTTCGAAACTCTCGATATCCTGAGTGTTTGACGTCTTCCCGCGATCAACAGATAACCATCCACGGCTACTGTCCCGCCATACATAATAGCCAGCCGCTTTCCAGAGACAGATGTAATCTGCCATTGGCGGCGGCCATGCCGTCAAAGATGGGGGAGGAATCCGGTTGATACTGCGCCAACTCGGCCACGCCTCAATTCAAACGACGGTTGACGTTTACGGGCACGTCGTGCCGGGGTCCAACCGAAACGCCGTGAACCGGCTGGACGGCGAAGGAGATTTCGGGTTGAAGATGGTTGCCGGTGCTTCCTGAGCCGGGGAACAGTGATTGCCGTAAACAAAGGCTGCTGAGCCCAACACCTCCGTCTGCCGAGGCGTCTAAAAAGGCACTTACTTAGTCAACCTTCCCGTCACAGGTCCCAGAGCAAAAGTGAGCAAATACCCTACGACTATCCAGAGCCAGTGTCCTTTGTACTCTGCCCACCACTCTCTCGTATAGGTGAAAACCTTGTTGTACTTTTTTGCCAAGTCCCAGCCATCAAGCGTG
>CAYGZM010000004.1:0-69107 GCA_964354365.1 uncultured Pirellulales bacterium | reverse complement strand
AACGAAGGTCATCATTCCGATTTCGGTGTATTTTTGCCATTGTGACACAGCCTCGCAGTCGAGGGGTCTATTAAAACCACCCCACAAACCCTGGCAGGGGCGAAGCGCAGGACCATGAACAGAAATCTGGTTTGCAGGAGCCATGTAGGGTGCGATTTTTCGCACCTTTGATGACTATGCACTCCGCTTTGCCGATGTCCGACCTTCGAGCTTCTCCAGCGGCACTTTTCCTTTGCCTTAGCCCTTCCAATCGGTTTATACTCACTGCATCGGCTGGCTATTGTCAAGGAAGCTGGCCAAGTCGAGGAAAAGATCATGGCCCAGGAGTTAGTATGAAGAAGGCAAAAGTAATTGCGATAATCGTCATTTCGATACTCATTCTGATTGTCTTTTTCCAGAATAGAGGGAATGTGGAGGCCAGACTGCTTCTTGCGACCATAACAATGCCGCTCGTGCTGCTGCTGATACTTGTGTTTCTGCTGGGTTTTGTCGGCGGGCTTATCACCGCAAGTCACGTCCTCAGAAGGCCCAAGAAGGCTCAGGCCGAGCAGCAGAAGAAGTAGTAGCAGAGCCGGCTCCGGACCGCAGGGCTGTTTTGCGAGCGACGGTCTAACAGAAAGGGATGCAGAAATGATCGCCAAGATGGCTGGCGCCAAAGTCAAACCAAAGGGGCCGAAACTGGTCAGGAGACGCACCAAAAAGCCCGGCTCGCCCCCTGGAACGTTGGTGCACGTGGGCGAGAAAAGGTCCGAGGTTGTGCGGATCGCCTATATGGACTACGACGAGGCGAACTTCCAGGAAAAGCAGGTGGCAAACATAGAAGAGTGCTTCCCCTTCAAGGCGACGCCCTCGGTGACTTGGATAAACATTGATGGGCTGCACGACGTGCAGGTGATAGAAAAGCTGGGCAGGCAGTTTGATCTGCACCCCCTTATCCTTGAGGATGTGCTCAATACCGAGCAGCGTCCGAAATTCGAAGATTTCGAGAAGTACTTCTTTGTTGTGCTCAAGATGCTCACTTACAACGAGCAGGAGCAATCGCTCGATGCCGAGCAGGTCAGCCTCGTGCTGGGGCGGAACTTCGTCATTTCATTTCAGGAGCGCGTCGGGGATGTCTTCGACGAGATAAGAGACAGAATCAGAAATGCCAAAGGCCGCATCCGAAAGGCGGGCCCCGACTATCTGATGTACAGGCTGCTGGATGCGATAGTTGATAACTACTTCGTAATCCTCGAGCGATTGGGCGAGAGGATTGAGCTGATGGAGGAAGAGCTTGTTACCGAGCCCACCGAGAAGACCCTTGTGCAAATCCATTCGCTCAAAAGAGAGATGATATTCCTGCGCAGATCGGTCTGGCCCTTGCGTGATCTGATCAGCGGCCTGCAAAGGAGCGAGTCTTCTCTGATCAACGGGACCACCGGCGTGTACCTCAGGAATGTGTATGATCACACCATTCAGATAATAGACACAATAGAGAGTTACCGCGACATGGTCTCCGGCATGTTCGACATATACCTCTCGAGCATCAGCAACAGGATGAATGCTATTATGAAAGTCTTGACGATTATCGCCACGATCTTCATACCGCTGACCTTCATCGCGGGCGTTTACGGAATGAATTTCGAACACATGCCGGAATTGAAGGTATGGTGGGCGTACCCGGCGCTCTGGCTTGTTATGGCGGCGGTCGCCGCAGTCATGCTGATTTACTTCAGGCGAAAAAAATGGTTGTAAGTAGTGCACGATGTTCCACTCGCAGGGTTTAGGGGGCGGCAAGAATGAACCTGGTCTTATTTATCACGGTGCTTGTTGTATCTTTCATTGTTGTCAGGATCGGCGCGATTGCCTTTCAGTTGACGGGCCTTGAATGGTCAATGGCCAAGTTTCAGGCACTGTCCTGCTTTACGTCCACCGGATTCACGACAAAGGAAGCCGAGCTGGTTACCGGCGACAAGCAAAGACGCCGCATCGCCTCGGCGCTCATAATCTTCGGTCACGCCGGCCTGGTCACAATGATTGCAACGCTCGCCAACTCTCTGCGGGCCTCGACGGCGTTAGAAAACAAGCTCGCCACGCCGATTCTGCCGTTCCGTCTGCCGGCCTTTCTCGTGCCGCTGATAAACCTGCTCGTGATACTCGTTGCAGTCTATATAATCTACCGCCTTTTCACCAACACGAAACTTGTCAGGAAATTGACCAATGCCCTGCGAAAAAGGATCATAAGGCGGGAACTCTTCAAGCCGGTATCGTTTGAGGAGCTGCTGCTCGCGACGGGCGGTTACGGCGTCTCAAGGGTCGCCGTCTGTGCCGGAAGCCCCATCCTGGACAAAATGATATCGAAATCGGAGCTCAGAGAGCACGACATCACAATCCTGGCGATAGTCAGGGACGGCGAAACGATACCCAATCCCGAGGCGAGCAAAAAAATCCTGTTGGGTGATGAGCTGATATGTTTTGGCAAACTGGAGAACATCCGAACCAGAATCTGCATGAATCCGTAGGAGGGACAAGCCGGCTCCCGATTTCGTGCGAGCGGAATGATTGATGGAATATCTATTGGACGATCAACATGAGCACCTTGCTGTTGCTTGACTCACAGTTTTACACCTGGATAGTGTTGCCTTTTCTGATCTTCGCCGCCAGGATAATAGACGTCAGTCTCGGAACCGTGCGGGTCATCTTTGTATCAAGGGGTCTCAAGTATCTTGCTCCTTTGGTCGGGTTCTTCGAGGTGCTGATCTGGCTTCTCGCTATCGGCCAGATTATGGCCAACCTTTCCAATCCTGTGTGTTATATCGCCTACGCGGGCGGATTCGCAATGGGCAACTTCGTGGGTATGATCATAGCCGAGAAACTGTCGCTGGGGATAGTCCTTGTGCGAGTTGTCACACAGAACGATGCACAGCCTTTGGTCGATACGCTTAGATCTCAGGACTATGGAGTCACGAGCGTGGAAGGACAAGGCAAGAGCGGGGGGGTGAAAGTGGTTTTTACGGTTGTGCGGCGCCGCGAGGTTCGGCCTGTGGTCGATCTGATCAGGCAATTCAATCCCGACGCGTTTTATTCTATAGAGGAGGTCGGGTTTGTTGAGAAGGGCGTATTCCCGCTGAGAAAAAGTTGGAACGATTTCGGCTTGGCCAGGATATTCAGGACGTTTCGGAAAGGAAAGTAGAATCCTCAAACTGACCGGTTCGCCTTGTCATACCTGCGAAAGCAGGTATCCAGTAGTGTGGCGGGTGAGTGGATTCCCGCTGGAGTTTACCCCGCACCCCGATGCGGGGCGGGAATGACACACTGTGCTATATTGCTGCCACATAAGGACTTGTTGTGCCGTTTTCTTGAAAACCGGTCAGTTTGAGTAGAATCGTCGTTTATGAAAGCAGGCGAAAAAACTCGTTTGAAAGCTGTGAAACTTGCCGAGCTCCTTAAAGGAGCAAGGTCTCTGCTGGTGGTTATGCAGGATAATCCTGACCCCGACTCGATTGCATCGGCCGTGGCGCTGCGTAAAATCGCAAACGCCCTGGGCGAGACCCAGTGCTCAATCGTCCACGGCGGGAGAATCGGACGGGGCGAGAATAGGGCGCTGGTGCAGTATCTTAGGCTGAATCTTCGTCCGTGCAGCGAAATTGACTTTGCGAAGTTTGATTTGGTTGCAACGGTTGACACCCAGCCCGGCACGGGGAACAATTGTGTGCCCGAGGGTGTGATACCGGATATTGTCATAGACCACCATCCGTTTCGTCGCGCCAGCAAGGCCGCCGCGGTCGCAGATGTGCGGAGCAAGTACGGCGCCACATCCACAATACTCGTCGAATACCTTATCGAGCTGGGGATACCGCCGGACATGGCGCTGGCGACGGCTTTGTTGTTCGGCATCCGCTCCGACACCCAGGACCTCGGGCGGGAGGCTGTCCGGGCGGATATCGACGCGATTGACTTCCTCTTTCCGCTGGCGAATCACAGGATGCTGGGCGAAATCCAGCGGGGCAGCGTCGAACGACCATACTTTGCAATGTTGACAAAGGCCCTGGAGAACGCACGCGTTTACGGACGCAGCGTAATAACGACTCTGGATACGATAGACAATCCTGATATGATAGGGGAAGTCGCCGACCTGTTGTTGCGCGACGAGGACATAATCTGGACGATGTGCAGCGGCTTCTATCAGGGCAGGCTGCTCATCTCGATTCGCAGCCTCGACGAAGACGGCAGAGCCGATAAGATAGTCCGCTCGGTCGTCGCCAGAAAGGGCGCCGGCGGCGGACACCACAGCTACGCCGGCGGCCAGGTTCCGCTGCCGGAAGGCACGGAAGCCGAACGCAGAAATTTGCTGAAATTGATCCAGCGCCGCTTTCTCAAAGCGGTTGGCGCAGATGACAAAGAGTCATCGAGGCTCGTCTGAGCATCGGCAAAGGAGCCTCGATATCCGCCGGCGAAGCTCAAGGCGCTTACCGGCGATCTTATGACGGGTATCGATGCAAACAGATGTTGACTTATACTTTGATGGTTAAATAGCAGTTCTGTCTCACAATGGAGCTTGAAGGTCAATGGAACAGTGGTGGCGCAAGGATATCACACAGGTTGCAGGAATACTTTCAACCAACCCCGACGAGGGGCTTACTCTCTCCGAAATCAAAATACGCCGGGACAAATTCGGCCTTAACCAGCTAACGGAGAAGAAGGGCCGTTCCGCCTTAAGTATTTTCTTGGAGCAATTCCATGACCTTATTATCTGGATCTTGATCGGGGCTGCTTTGGTCTCGGGGTTTTTACAGGAATGGGTCGATGCCTTTGCCATAATTGCCATTGTAGTTTTGAATGCTATTCTCGGTTTTGTTCAGGAACACCGCGCCGAGAAATCACTGGCTGCCCTGAAAAAATTATCCAGCCCCACCTCAAAAGTCATCCGTGACGGCCGGCATGGAGTCATACCTTCTTCTGAGCTTGTTCCCGGAGACCTCATTGAATTGGAAGCCGGAGATAATGTCCCGGCAGACAGCCGTCTTGCTTGGCTTACCTCAAATTTTAGCGTCCAGGAGGCAAGCCTTACCGGGGAATCCACGCCTGTCTTGAAGACCGCTGCCGCCCTCAAAGAAGATGTGCCCCTGGCCGACCGCGCAAATATGGTCTATCCGGGAACCTCGGTTTCTTCCGGAAAGGCAAGGGCATTAGTCGCCCAAACCGGCATGCAGACGGAGTTGGGCAAAATCGCCGGATTGATTCAGGAGATTCCCCGTGAATCAACTCCGTTGCAGAAAAAATTGGAGAAATTCGGCAAATGGATAATCTATCTTTGCTTCTTCCTGGTAGGCATAGTATTTCTTCTCGAATGGGCGCGCGGAGGAAAAATTATAGAGGTCTTATTAACGGCCGTGAGTCTGGCTGTCGCCGCCATACCGGAAGGTCTTCCGGCGGTCGTAACCATTGCACTGGCTCTGGGTGTGCAGCGAATGG
Source organism: uncultured Pirellulales bacterium (assembly GCA_964354365.1). Classification (GTDB taxonomy): domain Bacteria; phylum Planctomycetota; class Phycisphaerae; order Sedimentisphaerales; family Anaerobacaceae; genus CAYGZM01. The sequence continues at coordinate 63,653 of CAYGZM010000004.1, read as the reverse complement.
TCAAGCGTCACGCGCTCATCCGCAAACTTCCTTCCGTGGAGACCCTCGGCTGTGCCACGGTAATCTGTTCGGACAAGACCGGGACGTTAACCAAGAATGAAATGACTGTTCAGGCGGTTTTTGCAGACGGCAAGGTCTTTGATGTGAGCGGCGTAGGCTATGAGCCAAAAGGAGAATTCCGGTTCCAGGGAAACAAGGTGAACCTCTCGGACCATCCGGGATTGAATAAGACCCTGTTTTGCGGCGTGTTATGTAATGGAGCGCAGCTTATTCAGGATAGTGACGGGTATAAGATAGTCGGCGACCCTACGGAAGGAGCGCTTCTCACTCTTGCAGCCAAGGCGGACATAAGAAAGGAAAAGGCGGAGAAGGAATTTCCTTTTGTTGATGAAATTCCCTTTGATTCGCAGCGCAAGAAAATGACTGTAATACGCCGTGAAGCGGAAAAAACGGTTGCCTTTGTAAAGGGGGCGCCTGATGTGTTATTGAAGGACTGCACTTCCATTGAAGAACATAACCGGGTAAGAGAATTAACGAATACCGACAGAGAAGAGATTCTCAGGGTCAATGGCGCCCTGGCTGATTCAGCGATGAGGGTCCTGGCAGTCGCTTACAAGATATTGGATGGCTATCAGCCGGAGAAGTCATTTTCTGATGCTATTGAGAAGAATCTTGTCTTTGCGGGGCTGGCGGCGATGATCGACCCTCCCCGTGAAGAGGTTAAGAAGGCGGTCGCAGCATGTAAATCCGCCGGCATAAGAACCGTGATGATTACCGGGGACCATAAGAATACGGCTGCGGCCATTGCTAAAGAATTGGGATTTTTTGATGAGGGTTCTTTGGCTTTGACCGGAGAAGAATTAGATAGACTGGGCGACGAAGAGTTGCGGAGCCGCCTGGACAGAATACCCGTATATGCCCGCGTTACTGCGGAGCATAAACTAAGGATTGTGCGCGCCTGGCGCAGCCGCAACGAGATAGTAGCCATGACCGGCGACGGCGTGAACGATGCTCCTGCCGTCAAGGAAGCGGATGTCGGAGTTGCGATGGGGATTACCGGCACGGACGTTACAAAAGAAGTCTCCGAGATGATTATCACGGACGACAACTTCGCCTCCATTGTGGCTGCCGTGGAAGAGGGAAGAGGCATCTATGATAATATCAAGAAATTCATTCACTATCTTCTTTCCTGCAACGTCGGCGAAATCCTGGTGATGTTCACCGCTTCGCTTATAGGCTTGCCCGTTCCTTTGCTGCCTATTCAAATTCTTTGGATAAATTTGATAACCGATGGTTTCCCCGCATTAGCTTTAGGCGTTGACCCTGTTGACCCTGATATTATGAAGCGCCCTCCGCGATTAACCGATGAGGCGGTAGTTACCGTGCCGCGGGCGTTTCTGATGCTGGCTCAAGGGGCCTTTATTGCTTTCTGCAGCCTTTTGGCTTTTAGCTTCGTTCTATTTGTCGAAAAGAAGGATGTTGACAGGGCCAGGACCGCCGCGTTCATCGTCTTGTCCTGCAGCCAGTTGTTTCACGCCTTTAATTGCCGAAGCATGACCGTATCGTTATTCAAGATTGGGGTGCTTACAAATAAAAAGTTGGTTCTTGCAACGGTTGGCTCATTCTGTCTGCAAATGTCGGTCGTTTATGTCCCATTTCTGCAAAACATATTCAAGACCAGGCCGCTGGGCATATTTGACTGGGTCTTGGTGGTTGCCATTTCTTCGTTTCCACTGTGGGCTATGGAAATAGTCAAGAAGGTAAATAGACGGACAAGCGAACTATATTGATTCTCTTTTGCAGGACTCGTTGTATGGCCAAAAATATCCTGTTAGCCTTCATCCCGATATTTGTGGCGGTTGACGCCGTGGGCGTCCTGCCCATCTTTGTCTCCCTGACTGAGGGGATGAGGCGGGACGAAAAAACAAAAACCATCACTCAGTCGGTGCTGACTGCGCTGCTTCTGGCGGTTGGCTTTGTGTTCCTGGGCAAGGCCGTGTTCAAACTGCTCGGTATTACCATAGGCGATTTTATGATCGCCGGAGGCGCGATACTCTTCTGCCTGGCCATAACGGACATTATCAACCCGGTCATGAGGCGGCGAATGCCGGGTCAGCAGCTCGGCGCCGTTCCTCTCGGCACGCCGCTGATTGTCGGCCCCGCGGTCTTGACAACCTCGATGATCATAATATCGCAGTACGGGCTGGTCGCCACCCTTATATCGGTGGTGGTAAATGTCCTGTTGGCTGGTATAATACTCAGCGCATCTTCGGTTCTTATGAGGGTGCTCGGCGACGCCGGCTCAAAGGCCCTCTCCAAAGTGATGAGCCTTCTGCTGGCGGCTATCGCCACAATGCTGATAAGGAAAGGTTTGACCCAGATACTTGGACCGTCTTAAGGCTTTTGGAGATAGCGTGCAATTGTGAAAACGACTATGAATAACAGGGTTGCCCACGAACTGTTCTGCAGACACCCCGACAATCCAATTCTCTCGGTTAAAGACTGGCCCTATCCGGCGAATTCGGTCTTTAATGCGGCGGCGGCAATTGTCGATGGTAAAACCGTGCTGCTGGTTCGGGTAGAGGATTTCAGAGGGTTTTCTCATCTGACTGTGGCTCGCAGCGACGACGGCGTGGACGGATGGGTTATCGACCCCGCTCCAACCTTGATGCCTGACCCGGAACACCATCCTGAGGAGATTTGGGGCATTGAGGACCCGAGATTGACCTGGCTGGCGGAGCTGGAGACGTGGGCGGTCACTTATACCGCCTTTTCGCACGGCGGGCCGCTTGTGTCGCTGGCTACGACTAAAGACTTCCGCCAGTTCACGCGCCTCGGTCCTGTTATGCCGCCCGAAGATAAGGATGCCGCACTTTTCCCCGTCAGGTTCGATGGCCGATGGGCGATGTTTCACAGGCCGGTGGCGCCGAATACATCGGGCGATATATGGATTTCTTTTTCGCCGGATTTGAAGCACTGGGGCGACCACCAGGAAGTGATTCGGGCCCGGTCGGGCGGATGGTGGGATGCCAATAAGATAGGGCTTTCAGCCCCTCCTCTCGAAACGCCGGAGGGATGGCTCATTCTCTATCACGGTGTGCGGACGACGGCTTCCGGCTCCATTTATCGGCTGGGACTTGCCCTGCTTGACCTTGAGCAGCCAACGGTTGTGATTCGCCGGTCGGAGGAGTGGGTTTTTGGCCCCAAAGCCCATTATGAGCGTGAGGGCGATGTGGACGATGTCGTTTTTCCGTGTGGCTGGACGACAAAAGGCAAAAAGATCTTTATGTATTACGGCGCTGCGGACTCCTGTATAGCCCTTGCTACGGCTAACGTGGATGAGCTAATTGAGTTCCTCCTCAAGTGTCCCGGCCCGCATAATGAGTAGAAAAATCTTGGAAGCATCTAACAAAAGGAAGGTGCCTTTCTGTCATTCCCGCGAAACCCGTCCTGAGCAAAGCCTGTCCTGAGCCTGCCGAAGGATCGAAGGAGCGGGAATCCAGAAGCCTTGATTTCGTGGAAAAACACATTTTGTTACAGCCTTGCTCTACAGAGCATTACAGCCTCTTGGAGTCTCTGCAGCTTTGGGCGACTTTACGTGTTGACTGTGGATGCATTTGCGAGCAAGTGTAACATGCTGAGCGATTGAAGATTCGTCTTTAACATTTGAGAATATGGTTGAACCAAAAGCACATCATCAGGTCTTTGACTTTCATAATTGTGCCGTAATTGTAGCTCATCCGGACGACGAGACTTTATGGGCCGGCGGGACGATACTCATGCACTCGGAGAGTAAATGGACTATCCTTACGCTCTGTCGGGCAAGCGACCGGGACCGCGCCCAGAAATTCTCCAAAGCTCTTGAGCGGTTGAACGCGTCGGGGCAAATGGGCGACCTCGACGACGGACCCGAGCAGTCGCCTCTGCCTGCGCGCGATGTGCAGAACACAGTGATGTCACTGCTGCCTTCGGACAGGTTCGATTTGGTTATCACTCACGGGCTTTGGGGCGAATATACGCGCCATTTGAGGCACGAAGAAGTGGCAAAGGCCGTTATCGCGTTACGTGACAGCGGGCGGCTGTCCGCCAGAGAACTGCGGATGTTTGCATACGAAGACGGCGGCGGAAAGTACCTGCCTCGCCCAAAGCGGGATGCAGATTTGATAGTGAACCTTCCCGAAGAAATCTGGCAGGCCAAATATGACCTTATAAGCAAAATCTATGGTTTTGGCCCTGAGAGTTTTGAGGCGCGAACGACTCCTAAGCAGGAGGCTTTTTGGCGGCTGGGGACAAAAAAGTAGTAACTCAAACTGACTGGCTCGCCTTGTCATACCTGCGAAGCCTTGTCATACCTGCGAAAGCAGGTATCCAGTAGTCTGCTGGCTGAGTGGATTCCCGCTCCCCGATCAGGTCGAGGACAAGTTTCGCGGGAATGACACACTGTGTTATATTGCTGTCGCATAAGGACTTATCGTGCCGTTTTCTTGAAAACCAGTCAGTTTGAGTAGTAACAAGTTCACATATATCTTGAGTGACAGGAGCCTTGGACAATGAAAGTGCTTGTAATGTACGATTATCCCCCCTCGCCGGCAGGATTGGCCACACAGGGTAACCTGCTCCACAAAGGCCTGCAGGAACTGGGTATTGAGGTCCATTCGGTGCACTTCGAATCCGGACAGGAGAAAGAATGGTACTATCGCTGGTTCGAGCCGGATGTCGTGGTCGGAGTCGGCTATTGGGGGCATACGCCTCATTTGGTGCTTCACCCTCAGCGGTACGGCGTGCAGCCTGTTCCCTGGCTGGTTGCCGACGGCTATATGGCGAACTATCACGAGATTCTTAATGCTCTGCCGCTGATTCTCGTCACTTCCAGGTGGGTCAAGAAGGTGTATGTGAGAGACGGGTTGAGCGGCGAAAACATCGAGGTTCTCCCGGTCGGATGTGATACCGACTCTTTTATTCCTCGCGACAAGAACGACCCTAAGGTGGTTGCGGTCAGGGAGGCGCTGGGAGTGGCCCCTGATCAGATTATGGTTCTTACCGTGGGCGGAGATGCAACATCCAAAGGCGCTCAGGAGGTCATGCAGGCCCTGGCAATCAACGACACCAAGGCGCCCGACTGGAAATATGTGTGCAAGGTCTGGCCTCAGCCGCGCACCGAGCAGCAGAACCTTATTGATTTGCAGCTTGCGACGCAGTTGGGCATAGAGAAGAACGTCGTTTACACAACAAACGTTATCTCTCGAAACTTCATGCCGTATCTCCTGGCCGCGTGTGATATATACGCCGCGCCGTCACGCCTTGAAGGATTCGGGATGATTCAGGTCGAAGCCGGCGCCTGCGGAAAGCCGGTCATAGGCATCAAGGCGATGGGAATGCTCGATACGATGGTCCACCGGCAAACCGCATTTCTGGCGGGCGTGGCCCAGGAAATCAGGCTGAAGGAAGCGACTGTTGGGGGTGAGTCCGGATACCAGGATAGACAGCGAGTGGTCTTCGACAAACCGCGAACGGTTGATTACCGGGCCAGTGTGCACGATATTGCGAACTATCTTATGGAGCTGATGCAGGACGCCAAGTTGCGAAAGAAGATGGGCCAGGCCGGCAGAAAACGCGCGGTCGAGTACTTCGACTATCGTGTCGTAGCCAAAAGGTTTGTCGAAATTATCTCTAAGCGGCTGGGGATCTCCTAAGATGGAAAAACGCGACTGGCGGTTGATCGAGCGCGCAAGGGATGCTGCGTTGAAAGTCCTGCTGCATAACGCTCACGGCCCATTCCGTGGGCTGCCGAGGACGGCTGGCTGGGGATACCCGGAACCTTATACACGGGACTTGATGATCTCATCGCTCGGAGTACTGGTCTCGGGCAGTAAGAAACTGATCAAGTCTCTGCGAAGGGTGCTTGAGACTGTCGCGCAGAACCAGAGCAGACACGGGCATATTCCATCTCTGGTTCACGACCCCGAAGACCGCGGGGCAAGTGATTGCACGCCATTGTTTTTGATGGCCGTGGGTATTTTTCGCAAGGTGACCGGCGAGAGCGATTTTCTCGAGCGCACGGTGCGTAAGGCAATGGGATGGATGAAATATCAGAGCCCTTCGGACCGTGTTCTTGTGGCACAGCTGCCGACCAGCGATTGGCGCGATGAGCAGTGGGTGCTGGGTTACGGCTTGTACGTCAATACGGTGGTTTATACCTATCTGCGGCTATTCGAGCAGCACGAGCGTGCGTCCGTGCTTCGCGAGATGATGGGGCACTTCACGGTAAAAGGCGAAAGGCAGCACCGGCACGTGCACGAAGGCCTGGTGCTGCGGTACAAGCCCTATTTTGCGATGTGGTCGTACAAGGTCTATGGGAGCGAGCGTTTTGACCTTTTAGGCAACAGTCTGGCGATTCTCAGCGGGATTGCGACTCGGACGAGAGCAAAAGAGCTTGTTTCGTGGATAGAAGCGGAATGTAAAGAATTGCGGAGAAATGATGAATTAGTGGTTGATCTGCCGCCGAATTTTTTCCCCTATGTCCGGCCGGGCGACCCGGACTGGATGCCGAGATACAGGCGGTACAACCAGCCCGGCGAATACCACAACGGGGGAGTCTGGCCTTTTATCAGCGGATTCTACATTGCGGCGCTGGTGGCGGCGGGGAGGTATCGGCTGGCCGAAAAAAAGCTGATTGCCCTTACGCATCTTGTTCGTCCGGCGCGACTGGCCGACGTCGAGTTCGGGTTCAATGAGTGGTGCAGGGCGCAGGATGGGACGCCGCACGGCGAGGACTGGCAGACCTGGTCGGCGGCGATGTATTTATACGCTGTGGCCTGCGTAGAGCAGAGAAAGACGCCATTTTTCGACGACGTTCGAAATACATCACAAGCACACGACTGATGAGGATCAGAAATTCGCAGGCGGGGCAAGTTTGTGAAGTCTTGAAGGCCCGCCGAAGGCGGGGTTCGTAGTTCATTGTTCGTAGTTCGTTAACGGATATTATGCGGCAGATAAATCCGCCTGCGGTGGACAAGGGATTTTTGCGGTTTTTTTATATTTCCCTAAACAGCATGGGCAATGAATTACCTATCCTACAAGCTTGAAGTTTGTGCGGACATAGCAAATTAACTGTTTTGCAAAAAATAGTTATTATTAAAAATGGGTTTTCCAGCTATCTTCCCATGCAGTTAGCGGCATTTGACCGATTATTTGGGATTCACCATTGGTATGTTTTTTCTTTTCCTCAATATGAACACCTAGTGACAAATATATCAATGCCGCTCTAGCTAATTTCATAAGCCTCAAAGTTTTATCTGCGAAATCTTGGAAATAGACTGGATAAGTAACATCCTTAGTTTGAGGTTCTATAAAGTTTACTAAATCCATTTGATGTAGAGTTAAAAATTTATGTTCGATAAAATTTCGTATTGTGACGAGATCTTGCGCGTCTGGTTCAATAGAATCTGCAAACTCGGTTCGCTGTTCAGATAAGTCTTTTGCAAGCCAAAATAAGCCTCGAAATGGCCAGTTACGCATTTGGCTAAATATTTTGTGTAAGCCTTCGGCTCTGTGTTGGTTATTGTACCAAATGGTTTTAAAAGCTATATTCCGATCTGGTACTTGTAATTTGAGATAACAATTAAGAAAGAATGCAATTTTGTCAAATAATGAATAGATCATTCTAAAGGAAATCTTTGCTTGTTCGACATTTAGACCGAAACAGGAGTAATCAAGCGTATTATATATTAGAACGTCTCGGTCAGAAAAGTGGGATTTATTGGATTTTAGACATTCATATAAAAGGAACCTTGCCGAGACATACTCTTGCTTAAGCTGATTATAAAAAGCATAATAAACTGGCGGATTTGGTGAATCATGTTCGGAAATAGTTGTAGTTATTGAAGGACAGTGTAAAATATCTCTGGCTGCAATACTGAAAGGACCTAAATCGTTGAGTGGATTGAGAAAAAGACACTTTTGGAGGCACCATTTTCGATAGTTTTTTTCAGCGATTGTTTTGCCTAATTTATAATCAGGTAAGGTAATTTCCGATTCCAAATATTCTTTATTGACCCTGCCTTCTATATCTTTAGATATTTTTTGGAATGAAATAATGGCAGTTTCATGTAGATATTTTCCTTTTAAGCCTTGCTTCAAGTAATCGTATGCAAATTTAAGAAAGATAAGTTTGTGACCGCTATCATATATTGCATAAGCATATGAACTTAAGCCATAGCCTTTATTTGCGATAGCCATTGCAAAGCTATCACAAACTTTCAAAGCAGCATTCCAATAATCTATAGCTTCAACAAAACGGCCAATATGGCTAAACATATTCCCCAAATTTGTGTGTACCGGGCATAAATACGGGAACTTATCAGAGGAATATTTAGCTGATAATCTTAAATTTAATATTGTTTGTTCAATTTCTTCTTGATGCCAATCCCAACTTGCTTGAGTATCTTTAGTCTTCAGTACACGTAATCCTTCCCATATATTGGCGAAATAAAAATAAAGTATTGCTTTGTGATCATTATCTAAATTTGACGAAAGCAAATTTGCTATTTTGGTTTTGGCATAATTGAGACCTTCCGTTTTTTGCAAATCAGTTGAAGTGTCTATCAGTGCCCCCAACTTTGCTAAATTCTCATCGGTTACAGTTGCAAACTCATGCAGCATCAATTCTTTAAATAATTCTTCATGAATGGCCATATAAGCCTTTGAGCGTTAAGAAATCCAGGGACAGTCGCCGTTTCCTGTGCACCGTCACCAGCCATTTATGAGTGGGTGGCTATCCCTGCGTATTTTCTTTGTAGTTTAACGGGATGAATTCTTTTTCGCCAGTAGGCACTTGCAAATTATTGGGCGGGGTTTAAACTAATTGCCTATGGCAAAGAAAACTGCATCCGATTCTATGAAAACCCCGGCGGGCGGCAGGCCCTCGGCTTTGGTCGATACGAGGGTCATTTACTGTGGCGATAATCTCGATCAGTTGAAAAAATTTCCTGATGAGTGCATTGACCTGATTTATATCGACCCGCCTTTTAACTCCAACCGCAATTATGAAGTCTTCTGGGGCGAGACAAAGGAAAAACGCGCATTCGAAGACCGCCACGCATCGACGCAGGCCTATATCGACTTTATGCGGCCGCGCTGCGTGGAACTTCACCGCGTCTTGAAGAAATCCGGCTCGTTCTATTACCACTGCGACTGGCACGCGTCACATTACGTCAAAATTATGCTCGACCAGATTTTCAGCCAAAACCAGTTTCAGACGGAAATTGTCTGGCGTCGAACTAATGCCAAAGGACTGGCTTTCCGTTCTTTTCCGAACGACCATGACACAATTTTTTATTACACTAAAAGCAATGACTATACCTTTAATCGCCAATACCTGCCCCACAACAAAGATTATGTCGAATCTTTTTACAAATATGTTGAACCTGAAACTGGACGGTGTTATCGGTTAGCTGATTTAACAAACCCCAACAAGGACAGACCCAATCTCACCTATGAATTCCTCGGTGTTAAACGCGTCTGGCGCTGGACAAAAGAGCGTATGCAAGAGGCTTATGAAAAGGGTCTCGTTATCCAAACCAAACCCGGTGCTGTTCCCGCATTGAAACGCTACTTGGATGAGCAGGAAGGGAATCCGGTTGATAGTATTTGGGGTGACATTCCGCCTATACAAGCTCAATCAGCCGAACGCCTCGGCTACCCAACCCAAAAACCGCTCGCGTTATTAGAGCGGATCATCAAGGCAAGCTCTAATCCAAACGATATTGTTCTCGACGCTTTTTGCGGGTGCGGTACTGCCCTCGTTGCTGCTGAAAATCTGGGCAGGCAATGGATTGGTATTGATATTTCGCCGACCGCCTGCCGGGTAATGGCAAAGCGTTTGCGGGGTGTCTGCGGTATGAAAGAAGATGAAAAGCTCTGGCGGATTGGCCGGGGCTTTGTCGTGCGCGACCTGCCGTGGAGCGAGGAGCAGCTTCGCAAGATTCCGCCGTTTGAATTTGAGAACTGGGCGGTCATCGCGCTGGGCGGTATTCCCAATAAGGCGCAGGTCGGAGATATGGGTATCGATGGGCGAATTTATCCGGTCTCGGCTACGCCAAAGAAAAAGAAGGGCGAGCTGGACTTTATGGATGTATGGTATCCCATCCAGGTCAAGCAGAAGGACAAGGTTGGCCGTCCCGATATTGATGCCTTTGAGGCCGTTATGATGCGCGAAGACCGAACAAAAGGGTTCTTTGTTTCCTTCGATTTCTCATCCGACGCAATCAGCGAAATACAGTCGTTCTTCAAGAAGAGCGGCAAGAGCATAATAGCGTTTACCGTTAAAGACATCCTCGAAGAACAAATCGCCTACAAACTGGCGTAGAGTCCGGCATCGTCCCTAAGGGAGTCGTTCGCGATGAGCGGGGAGATTGAGATTGCCACGTCCCTCGGGGCCTCGCAATGACGAGTTTGAGTAGATTTCTCCGCTCGCTGCGCTCGGTCGAAATGACAAAAGGGGGGCGACGGCGAAGGTGGGCCGGGGGCTTAATCGGGGTTGTAACGAATCTGGCTTCGGTTGGGGGGTGATTTTGAGATTCACCATGCTTCGACACTTCGGCTGTGTTCAGTGCAGGCTTTGCTCAAAACGGCGTCTGCAGTTATTGGGGATTTTCCTTGACACCCAACTGTCTTTGATGTATAATATACATCTAACAAAATAGGAGGTGATCAATGTCTAAGCGAAGTCGCAGTAAAGCGAACATCCCGATTCATCGGGAATCCCTCTCCTCTCTCCTCCCTTCTGTCTCCTGTCTTCTGTCTTCTGCCCCATCCGCCCATTCTGCCCAGCTTGCCTCCCCTCTACACTTGTAGAGACTCCTCTACAAATCGCCCTGTTTTTTGCAAAACAAACCCAATTCTTCCAAGGCCAAACCCAACGCAACTCCCTTTATCAGAAGGAATTATGAAAACAAACCTTCCCCAACCGACTCGAAAAAACAAACCCAATCAAACCCAATTCCCCCGCCACGCCGGGACGAAATACGAAATACGAGATACAAAAACAGTCCCCCCGCGATACGCAATACGCAATACGCGATACGAAATACAAACCCAATCAAACCCAATTTCAAACGCACAAACAGCTTACTCTGCTTGCCGGACGACAGATTGCCCCGCCCCTGGCGGCCTTGCAATGACGGGACGGAGGGGGAGGGTCAATTCAAGATTTCAAGTTTCATATCTCAGATTGGGGGCGGGCAGGGTGGGAAATTTTGGCAATGTTTGGTATTTTAGGGGGTTGTTTTGGCCGATAATGCCAGAGAGGTTTGGAAACGCAAAGTGTACAGAATGGGACAAAGCCGATGAGAGCAAAAAAGGGTATATTTGGCATTGCCGCGGGCGTGATTGTGTGCGCGGCGGTTGCGTGGTATTCGGGCGTAATTGAGGGCTACGAAAGGACTTATGAGGTCAGGCCTGAGATAAGGCTGCCGGAGAATAGGACGGACGCGGCGCGTGCGATAGATGCGTACGAGCGGTTGATGGAGCGGTATATGGCTTTGACCGAAAGGAATTTCAGCGGCGTCAACGTGGATTTGAAGAGCATTGGAAAGACACTGGACTCCATCAATGGCAAGCTTGCCGGCCTTTCGGAGCGAGTGGCAAGGATTGAGAAGGCGCTGGGTATTGAACCGCCCAAGAATGCGGTGGTCGAGCAGCTCAGGGCAAAGACGGGAGAGCAGGCCGGCGGGGACCCTCGCACAGGGGTATTGGAGCCTTGTGGGGGTGATGAGGCCCCGTTGAAGGAAACCGAAGAGAAACCGGATGATGCAGGGAAGGCGGGGGGAGGATAATCACTTGCTGTGAAGACAGCCGGGTGATTGTGATTTCAGAGGGTGTTTTTGGGCGAAGCTATTGTGAGCGGGGGGGCGGAGAGCTGCTAATGAACGAGAGTTCGGGTGTGATGGTATTGGGCGGGCCTGAGGAGAAAGCGGGCCGGGGCGGTTGCTGCACAGAGAGTTTCGGTTTCGAGCTTGATGTGTTCGGCAGGATGGTGGATTTTCGAATAAGTGTTGCTCCAAGTCAGGCGCGGCTTTCGGACATAACGCCATTAGCGCGGAGACTGGCCAGTGAGATAGTGCTGTTAGTGGTGGAGGGGCTAAGGAGCAGGGGGGAGTATGTTGCGTGCCGCAAGGGCTGCTCGCGGTGCTGCAGTTATCTTGTTCCGTTGTCGGTACCCGAGGTTTTTCGGTTCAGGGAAGAGGTGCTGTCGCTTCCGGGTGAGCGGGGCAGGTCGATATTACGGGATTGTCTGAATACTGCGAAGAAGATTCTGGATTGTGGAGCTGGAGGATCAACATTGGGAGAAGAGGGCGGGGCGGACGGTGGGATGGAGCTAAGGCGGGTCGCTGAATGGTACGGGGGTCTTGGGGCGACGTGTCCGTTGTTGTCCGGCGGTCTATGCAGCTGGTATGAGCGAAGGCCGGTCGTGTGCCGGGAGCACATAGTGACAGGTTCTGCGCTGGTGTGCCAGGCGGAGGGGACGGATGCTTCGCACGTTGCGCCGATGCCGGTGAGTATCGCGCAGGCGCTGGGTGAGCTGACGGCCGAATTAGAGGGGTCGGAGGTCGAGGCGGTGATGCTGCCTTTTGCTTTTGCGTGGGCGCAGGAGAATCTTGAGCGTTCTGAGCGGACGTGGCCTGCGGAGTTTATGGTGGGGCGTTTTGTCGAGATACTGAAGTCGATGGCGTCGAGCGATTCGAGAGTTAGCGGTGTTGCGGCTGCGAGTTGAGGCGGTGTTGTGGCTTGGTTGGCATCTGTCGCGGAAAGCAGAATCAGAGAAGTCACCCCTGCGCAAGCAGGGGTCTATCGTCTGAGAACTGGATTCCTGCTTTCGCAGGAATGACGAAGACGCTGTTTGTGGAACGGGGATTAGTCAGTGTTTTTTTGGGGGCGGGGGCGGCGCTTTCAGCCGTAGGTTTTGCCGGCTTCGTCAACATAGATAGAGCCTTTTGCCTGCCTTATTGTCTCGGTTGCCTTTGGCAGCTCTTCGAGTTTGGGGACTTTGAACAATCTGCGGCATTTGCGACATCGTATTCTTCTGTCTGCTGCGGAGGCGTCGAGGCGCCAGGCGTTGCCGCATTGCGGGCATTTAGCGATAATCTGCATCAACGGTCCCTTTTTCCAAAGGGTAAAATCTATCTTCGAAGGCGGCTCAAACACAGATTCTAATGGCGTGGCCGGCGGTGTCCATCATAAATTGGGTTCTTCCGAATAATGGATAGGTGTACTTCGGGATTCGGAAGACCGAGAAGAATCGTTCGGGGCCCCAGAGGTCCAAATTACCCCCCTGGTTGCCCTAATTTGGCCATCTGCCCAAACGATTTTTCTCTCCAGACAACTCCAAGGTCCTGACCTGCAACGGCCACCTACTCATTAACCGGATGAAGCATAAACTTTTCGTCGGTACTCCCATAATATCGCTTTGGTTTTCGCGGCATTGGTGGATAGGGGATTGGCCGGTTGTTTATCAGCCGGGGGAATGAGATTCTGCTTGATTTGTCGGGCGAAATCTGCTACAATCTATACCAAATGGAGGTGGGTGAATTGGTAAAGAGAATCTCATGCAGGGTTGTCCGGTCGGTTCCTTTTAAGAGGAGCGGCGGTGCATTGCGGCGAGCAGGGTGCTGGGATGGCGACGGCTGCTGGAGCGGTTCTGTTGACGCTGCGAACGTCAGGTTCAACTCCCCCGGCAATTCGACGGCTTATACATTTCGGCGCGGCTCGTTACGGATATCCTTCGAGGAAGACTGTGCGGGACGGATTCTTGATTTCTACGCGTGACGGGCGATCTTTTTAGCCAGGATCATACCAGGTCCTTCAAGAGGGGGCCCCCAGGCAGTATCGGCATTGCGGCAATATAACTGCGCCTGGTACCACATTTCGCAAATAAGACGACTATGCGAGTAAGTTGCTACTGTAGATGAATAGATTTCTCCGCTGCGCGATGCTTCGCATCGCTCCAGTCGAAATGACGTCATAGTAGCGGGACTTACGAAATGCGGTACTAACAATACATCGTGGAAGGTGTCGGGCGTGACCTGTAGTATAATGGCGGGCGGCGCCGGCGCAGCTCCATACAGAACAGGGCGAATCGGAAGAAAAAAGAACGGCGAGGTGGGGATAACTGGTGGGGGCCAGTTGTACGCGTTTCCTCGCCGAGTTTATAAATCCTTTAGGGCTATGGTAACGACCGTCCGTGGTCGGCCTCTGGATATATTTTTCTGTGAGCTTCTATATGCCGTATTCAAGGATGTTTTCAGCGGCGGCTCGGATATTCTCGGGGCTTTCGAGCTGGCCGGAGGCCAAAAGCTGCTGTGCCCTGCGGACGGCGTCGGCGTCGGTCTGGGGTAACTGCACGGCGTTTTCAATCAGTGGCGCAAAGTCAACGTGGAGCGACGCATCCGGCTGGCTATCGGTCGGGGTCTTGGAGGAGTTAGCGGGCTGGGAGGCCGATTTCTCCAGGATGTCTCGAATCTGATTGGCATTGATCTTATCTATCATCGCAGTATCGTTTTCTCATTATAATTTTCGTTTCATAGTCCTTTTCGCATGATTCTGCAAAAACTTTACGATTTTCCGGCAAAATATCAAATTTTTTCTAAAGTCGGTGCTTCTTTGTGACGAGTTAGCGTGTTTGTAATTTCGCGCCGTCTTCTACATTGTCTGTGCCACCTCATACGCCACGAACTTGATGAAGTTGAGCGAGCTGACGAGGACCAATTGTTCGCGGAGAGGGCCGAAGCCGGAGTGAATTTGATCCTGATAATAGTCTTTGACACGTTTTTCCATTGTTTTATCGGTCGTATCCCAGATTTGCTCGAGCGCCCAGAGCAGTTGTCCATCCGTCAGGTCCACAAGCTTTAGTCTCAGTCCTATAATCATTTGGGGGTAGGGCTGATATGTGGTAACAGAGCCAACGATAACGGCATTGCAGTTCAGGGCTTTTCGCATTTCTGCGAGCTGTTGGAGCGTGTATGGCGCGTCCGCATCCAATTGCAGGCTCTTCCAGGATGGATCGGTCCGGCGGACGACGGTGATGCTGAAGAGCTGTTCTTTCTGCAGTGCCTGGAAGAGGGCTTCTGTCATATCGGCGGAGATTTGGGGGTAGCTCGAGTCGTTGTGCATATCGAGGAGGACAACCTTGCCGACAGCGGGCAAGTTCTTGTGCGGATTGAGGTAATAATAATCCGGCTGGTGCAATGAGGTTTTGTAGATGACATTGCAGCCGGGCAAGCAGGCAAGCGCCAGGAGCATTGCGGCGCGCAAGACTGCGCGTTTTGCGGCTTCAGACGGCGGTATTGTTCTTGGGCTATCCATTGAGCTCACCTGTAGTAGTCCCTGCCTGGGGGGATTCTTGCTGAGTTCGGTTGGATTCCTGGGGCGCGGTATTGGTGGAATCCTTTTTGAGGTCCGAGACGGATTGGTTTTTTGTTTCGCCGCCGAGGACTTGGAGTATCTTGAGCAGTGCTTCGAGCTGGGCTTTGTCGGCGTCCCGCATCTCGTCTCGGAATGCGAGGACGTTGGCCTGCCAGTTGTTTAGCTCAACGCGCATCTCGATAAGGAGGTCGTTGGCTTCAGTCAGCTCCTTTTGGGCCTGCACAAGCTGGGCCTGGCAGGGGGCAAGTCGGTCCTTGAGGTCCTGGTTCTCG
The DNA here is from genome assembly GCA_964354365.1 of uncultured Pirellulales bacterium. Taxonomy (GTDB): domain Bacteria; phylum Planctomycetota; class Phycisphaerae; order Sedimentisphaerales; family Anaerobacaceae; genus CAYGZM01. The sequence continues at coordinate 47,961 of CAYGZM010000004.1, read as the reverse complement.
GCGAGTAGCTGCTGGTTTTTCTGTTTTAGCACGGCCATTTCGTCGGAGAGCTTTGCGTATTTTGCCGACAGCTCCATCGCGGACTCGATGGCAGTCGGCGCTCCTTCGGCGGGGTCTTCGAACCTTCTGGGCGTATTTGCATTACCGACTAATCCTCCGGTGGAGTCGGGCCTGGCAACAAGCTCGACCGGCTTTTCGATTGTGCAGCCTGCGCAGAGGATTGCCAGGGCCGTGAGAATCAGATACCGTAGTTTTGTTGTGTTGGTTCGCATAGCGTTCTTCCTCGTTAGTTCCGTTGAGATTTGGGGTCATCAGGCCGAGCATTGTCATACTCACACCTGATATACGATTTGTTTCCACAGGAACAGGTCAGCTCCAGGACGGCGAATCCGGGATGGTTTTCAACGATGCGGACCTGCGGCGGGAGGTCGCGATTCTTTCGCGGCGGCGCGGGATGAGCGCCGGGGTCAACGTTGAGATGGAATCGGCCCTCTATTTTAACGTCGCTGCTTTTTAAGATGTTTGTTGCGGTTTTTGTCATGGTTCATCTGCTCTTGCCGCGCCAAAGGGGTCTGTCAAGTCAAGCGCAATAATCGATGGAAGGGCGGTCCGGCTGGTCTTTTGCAGTTTTCTTTTTGCGGTCGGCTTCGCCTGATTCGCCTGGCTGCTGTTGCTCTTGCTGCTGAGTATTTTGGCGCCGTTTTTTTTCATTTTGCTTATTCACCGGGGTCAAACCTCCGATAGTTTGCAGGTTTTCCACCGACTTGATTATGTTGTAATCGCTATCTGGCATCTTTCCATTGCCTCAATTTCAAGGACAATCTGAACAAAGCACTTGCGTGCAGCTGGCTGACCCGTGGTTCGGTAATATCAAAAACCTGGGCTATTTGCTTCATTGTCAATTGTTGCTGATAGTAGAGTATGATTATCTGGCGTTGTCTGGCGTCCAAATGGCTGATGGCCTCGGTCAACTGATCAATAAGCTCATTTTTTTCAACGCGGTCGTGTGGCGTGCTTGTATTTTCTGCGGCGAGGAATTCTCCCAGCGGCGGTGAATCTTCGGGGGAACTGTCGATAGAGACAAAGTGTTTTGCACGTGCGCTTTCGAATATGTCGTAGAGCTGATCTATGGTGATATCAAGTTTCTCGGCCAGCTCGATATCCGTGGGCGTCAAACCGGTGCGGTCGATGATTTCGAGGCTTGCCTGGAGTGTTTCGCGGATTTGCCTATCAACATTTGCAGGGACGAAGGACCAGTTTCTGAGCTCGTCGAGGATGGCGCCTCTGATTCTGATATAGGCGTAGGTTTTGAATTCGGCCTGGAAGGAGGGGTCATAGTCTCTGGCGGCTTTGACGAGTCCGAGCGTGCCTGCTGAGATCAAGTCTTCGTAGGACAGCGGGGGCTTAAGGTATGCCACGACCCTCTGAACCACGTTATGGACCAGCGGCAACAGCTCGGCGATCCGGTCGTTATCGATAAGCTGTTGCTTCTGGCCGGCGTACGCTCGCCGGGCGGCGGTTCTGAGCCGCTTTTGGCTGTCCTCGACGAGCGGGCATTCGGGGATATTTTCAGTGTTAGTCGCCACTGTTGTGTTCCTTCTGTTGACGCATTTGATTTTCCACCATTGCACTGATCAAGATGGCGTTTATGGCCTTCAGCGCGAAGACGGCTGCGATATAAGCCAGCAGTGCTCCGGTTAGCGCTCTTTTGCAGCAGGTGGATGGCGAGAGGCCGCTGAGCCAGGCTATAATACTGATGCCGAAGAAGCATATAACGGCGATGCTAACCGCGGTTGACCGGATGTTCAGCGGCATAAACGTTTGCTCCTTTCTGCGTAGGGTGGGCTTTGGCCCACCAGTTCGGTGGGGCAAAGCCCCACCCTATAACTTAACTAAAATGCACTGACAAGCTCTGCGTCTCTTGGCTCAGTTTGGGCGGTTTGCGGAAGGGCTATAACCTGCACCGGGTCTATTTCGGTTCCGAGGACGATTTCGTCGTAAGCGACGATGGGCAGCGGGGGGACCGTTCGGGCGAGCATGGCGGCCAACGAGCTGCGCAATCTTGAATCGCAGAGCAAGACGATTTTCTCCATACCTTTGTCCATTGCCGTTTTCCAGGCGCGTGCGATTTGTCGGCTTATATCCATTGCCAGGTCCGTCGGCAGGGCGAGGTTGAGCTGTTCGGCATCCTGCTGGAGGGCGGCGCTCATTCGGTGTTCGAGGACCGGTTCGAGCGTTATGGCGGATATTCTGCCGGTCTGGTTTTTGTACTGCTCCGTGATGGTTCTGCCAAGGGATTTTCTGACCAGCTCGGTAAGGACGTTTGTGTTCTTGGTTCTTGCGGCGTGCTCTCCGAGCGATTCGAGTATAGTGGTTAGCTCACGAATGGGTATTCTGTCGTTGAGGAGATTTCTGAGGACTCGCTGGAGCAAGCCGATCGGGACAAGCTCGCCGACGACTTCTCCGACCAATGAGGGTTGGGTTTTTCGAAGTCGGTCAACGAGGAGCTGGACGTCTTCGCGCGTCAGCAGCTCGTCGGCGTGCTTTTTGAGCGTTTCGGACAGGTGGGTGATGAAGACGGATTCGGGGTCGATGACGGTGTACCCGTTGAGCTCGGCCTTTTCCTTGTCGTTTGGCGCGATCCACAGAGCGGGCAGCCCGTACACCGGTTCGGCGGTCTTAATTCCGCCGACTTTTTCGCGGACACTGCCGGCGTCCATAGCGAGGAACATATTGGGCTCAAGGCGTCCCTCGGCAACGATGTGGTCGAATATTCGGATTTGGTAGGTTGCCGGTTCGAGGTTGATATTGTCTCGGAGGCGGACCAGGGGCATAATGATACCGAACTCCTGGGCGAATTTTCTTCTCAGCGCTCCGATGCGGTCGAAGATTGTGCTTTGCTTTCGCGGGTCAACGAGCGCAATTAGTCTGACGCCGACCTGGACGGAGATTCGGTCGAGGTCGAGGAGGTCTTCGACGGGTTGTTTGTCTGTCGGCTGCTGCTGTGGCGCCTGGGGTATTTGTGGGTGGGATTCTTCTGATTTGGCAGCCATACGCCCTGTCAGAGCAGTGCCTGCGGCCAGAAGCAGGAAGGGCACCGGGGGCAGGCCGGGCACAAGAGCCATTGCGGCGATTATAAAAGATGCGATGGTGAGCGGCTCGCTCGCCTTGAAGAATTGTCTGCTGAGGTCCTGGCCGACACTGTACTTCGAGGAGATTTTTGTAACGAGGAAGCCGGAGCTTATGGAGATAATCATCGCAGGTATCTGGCTGACGAGTCCGTCGCCGATGGAGAGGATGGAATATGTCCTTACTGCGGCGGCAATAGGCAGGCCGCGTGAATATCCCATGGCGATGCCGCCGATGATGTTGATTGCGGTAATGATGATTCCGGCCTTTGCGTCGCCCCGGATGAATTTGCTGGCGCCATCCATAGCTCCGTAGAATTCGCTTTCCTTGACGATTTTTGCTCTTCTTTCGTTTGCCTGGACTTCGGTGATCATTCCGGCGTTGAGGTCGGCGTCGATGGCCATTTGCTTTCCGGGCATAGCGTCGAGTGTGAATCTCGCGGCAACTTCGCTGATTCTCTCGGCGCCTTTTGTGATGACAATGAATTGTATGACGACGAGTATGAGGAATATAACGAGTCCGACGACGAAGCTTCCGCCCGCGACGAAATCACCGAAGGTCTGGATGATTTTGCCGGCGTTTCCCTGGAGGAGTATGAGCCTGGTGGAGGCGACGTTGAGAGAGAGTCGAAAGAGCGTTACGAAGAGCAGCAGTGAGGGGAAGGTGGATAATTCGAGCGCTTCTTTTGAGGAGAGGGTTACTATCAGGACGGCAATAGAAAGGGAGATGCTGGCGGCCAGGAGGGCGTCGAGCAACATGGTCGGCAAAGGTATCAGGAGCGTAGCGAGGATGGTGACGAGGCCGACAGTCAGGATGACGTTGCTTTGTGAGGTAAATGGGGGATCGAGCGACCCCATCGGCGCCAATCTCGATTTGTTAGAAACCGCCATTGTGACTATTTCTCCAGAGCGGAATTTTCCTTACGTTGTCTTAAACATCGGCTGCGTCCGCGGCAGTTGCTGCTCCTCTGGGGCCGGGCCCGAGAATCTCTTCTATTCTGACAGCGAATCTGTCGTCTATCACCACTACGGTTGCGGTGGCCAGCTTAACGTCTTTGAGATACATATCCACGGGCGCGCCGATGGGCTTATCGAGCCTGAGCACCGAGCCGGGTCCAAGCTGCAAGAGCCGGCGGACCGATATCTCTGTTTTATCAATGACGGCCGTAACAGGCACGCTCATGTCCAGCAGGACGTCGATATTCGTGCCTGCACCGGGGGCTTCGTTCTCGGCAACTTCGGAAAACTCGACGGCCTGCACCTGCTTTTTGGAGTCGTGCTGTGCGGTTTGCTGTTGGTCCTGTTCTGCTTCGACCTTTTCTTCTACGGCTTGAGCTGCTTGTGCCATGTTCCTATTTCCTTTTAGTTATCGAGTTCACGTACTTTGGCATTTGTTTCACTTTGCATTGGCGAAAGTGGCCCCTGCCACCGTGGCGGGGGGTTCTGCGATTACGACGGCGTACTTGCCGGCTGATTTTGCGAGCCGACCCTTAAAGAGTTCGATCCCTTGGACGATCAATTTGACAGGTTCGCTGACCGGCGCGTCGAGCATCAATATGTCGTTGACGCTAAGACTCATCAGTTCGGCAAAAGTGAGTGTTCCGGAGCCGAGCTGGGTCGTCAAGGAGACGCGCATCCGGTGTAAATGGCCGATGATTGCTTTTGAGACGTCTTCGGCTGAGAGATTCTGTGTGGTTTTCGCGGGAGTCTTGGCGACAGGCAGCAGCTTATCGCAGGGCATGAGCAGGTAAGCATTGGCGGCGGCCTGTGAGCCGGTTTGTTTGGCGTTGAAGGTGACTTTGCAGAGCTCCTTTGTGTTTTCGAGGTCAAGAGGGAGCTGGCCGGTTACGATGCCGCCGATTGTGTGGAAGTCATAGCCGTCGTAAGACTCACAGAGGGCCTCGATGAACAGGGATGCGATGTCGAGCAAGAGGGATTTCTCCAACTGCGACAGACTTCTGGCGGAGGCTTCATCAGGTTTGGCCTCGCCAAGCGATTGAGTGGCCCAGGCCAGCGCGGTTTCATGCGGTATTCCAACGCAGCCCCAGGGCTGAAGTTCTGCGGAGGCGCCGGCTTTTGCCTGGGGGGACCTGGCCGGCCCGGCCTCTGCTCCGCGAGCCTGCGTAGCGCTTCGCAGAGCAGGCCCAAAGACCAGGTAATAGTCGGGCTGTTCCCCATTTGAGCTATGGCGGAGAAATTCATCGGCAAAGTGCTCTGAGACCGAATCAGTTGTGACGTCGTAATTGCTGCGGTAGAGGCGGGTGAATTTCGCAGCAGCCGCCGCGGACACATTTTCCGTGAAGTGCCTAAGCTCATTGAGCTGGCTTTGGCTGAAGTAATGAGGCCGGCGCCAGTCGTACTGGGATGCCTCGACGTTTTTTGCGGCATCTTCGCCCGGCTCGAGACGCAAGGCGGCGAGCAACTGTCGTATCTTCTCTGTACTCAATTGGGCGGCAACTGCGTTGGTCATTGTATGGCGAATTCCTTAAAGAGGACCTGCTTAATTTTGGGCTTTTGATTGGGGAACAGCTGTTCGTTAAAGGCATCAAGTATTTGCAATTGAATTCGTTTGAGGTTTTTGTCTCCCCTTATATCTTCGATGCTCAGGCCTGAGAGATAAAGGGTGAGCCAATTTGTAAGGATGGGCGTTTTTTCTTCGAAGATTTTGGCGGCATCTTTTTGCGAGACGTCAGGGGTCACCTCAAGGGTCAAGGTTGCTCGGGCGTAGCGGGTTGCGCCCGGCTCGTTGAGATTTGCGACCACGGGTTCGAGGTCGTGGAACCAGGTTTTTTCGGTCTTTGAGGCCGCATTGTCGGTCTGCGGGGCCGGCTGTCCGGTTTCGTCTTCCTGAAAGGCCTGGGCCGCCCCGGTGGCTGAGGAGCCGGTGAGTAACCGACCGAGCAGGAAACCGCCCCCGGCGCAGAGGAGCACTACTGCGGCGAGGATAATCCAGGGCAAAATGCCTGTCTTAGAGGCTTTTGGCTCTTTTGAGTCTTCCTGTTTCTTCTTGGTTTTTTCATCCGCCATTTTTCTACCTCAGATATTTGTGACGGCGGTTATCCGACCGGCTGGAGCGATTCGGCCTGCCGGTATCGGCGTATTTTGTCCCGCAGGGTCCGGTCGCTTATTCCAAGGACCCTTGCGGCTTCGGTTCTGTTGCCTTCTGTTTGTCGTAATGTGTCGAGAATGGCCTGCTTCTCTATTTCCACGAGCGGTATTCCGCCCAGTGACGCGGCTGATGGCTGCAGGTCGTCGAGGTCGGGTGCGTTTTCCTGCTGTCGGGGCTGGAGCTCGTCGAAGAGCCAGGAGACATCGGCGAGCGATAGGGTTTGGCCGACGCCTAAAAGCAGCGAGGTCAGGACGACGTTTCGGAGCTGGCGGACGTTGCCGGGCCAGTGGTATTTGGCGAAGATATCCATCATAGCGGGGTCGAGGGCGGTTATGCGGCGCTGGGCTTCGCGGGCATATAGATTCACGAAATGCCATACGAGGTCCGGCAGGTCCTCGGTTCGCTGGCTCAGAGGACAGATAATCAGTCTTACCGCACTTAGGCGATAGTAGAGGTCGCGGCGGAAACGGCCTTGCTCGACTTCGTGGAGCAGGTCTTTGTTGGTGGTGCTTATTATTCGAACGTTGACTTTGATGTTGTCGTTTCCGCCGACGCGTTCCAGATTCTGCTGTTCGAGGACTCTGAGGAGCTTGGCCTGGAACTTTATTGGAGTTTCGGTGATTTCGTCGAGGAGAAGTGTTCCTCCGTGGGCCATTTCGAATCGGCCTTTGCGCTGGGTATAGGCCCCGGTGAATGCGCCTTTTTCGTGGCCGAAGAGCTCGCTTTCGAGAAGTGTGTCACTCAGCGCGGCACAATTGACCTTGATGTATGGGGCCTGTGCGCGTTTGCTGTTGTGATGGATGAGGTACGAGATCAATTCCTTGCCTGTTCCACTTTCACCGCTGATTAAGACGGGGACGGAAGTGGGCGCTATTTTCTTTGCGAGGGTGACGGTCTGGAGGAGCTTTTTGCTCTTTCCGACGATCTGGTAGAGGCTGTGGATGCCGTGCTCTGCGGACTCACAGGCCTGGACGGTGTGGTTGGGCAGTAACGTGTCCAGGATGGCCCGGAGTTTTTGAAGGTCGAGGGGTTTGACGAGGAAGTCGTAACAGCCGGCTCTTACGGCTTTGACGGCCGCCTCGGCGATTTGTTGCAGTGGCACGGGCTTGAAGCCCGTGAGACCACGGCCAGGCCTGTCCCGAGCGCAGTCGAGGGAATGGCCGTGCCACGCATCCTGTCTGCAGGGGTCGGCCATCATAATGACAGGCATTTCAGGCGAGCTCTGTTTGATTCTGTGGAGCAGGTCGAAGGCGTTTTGTGGTTTGGGGGCAAGGCCGGGGCGCTGGCATATTCTGTCGCCGATGAAAACAAGGTCGTAATCGGCTCCGTCAAGAGAGTCTATTGCGGCCTCGGCGCTGTCGGCGATTATTCCGCGAATGCCTTTTTGGGCCAGTATCCTGAGCATAAGTCCGGCGGTCTGTGGGTCGTCGTCCACTATCAGCACGTTTGCGATGAGGCTGGCCCGCCCAGGCGCCGGCGGGCTGGTTTGCGTGACTTGGTTTTCGTTTGCGCGGGCGCTATCCACCTTTTGCTTGCTCCGTTTGGGGTTGGGATTTTGTCGTTAGGATGTAGTCATTTTCGTTCGGGTAATCGGTTGTCTGCCGTCGATTCTGTTCAATGAGCTTTCTGGGTTCATCCTTGCGGTACCAGCTCAGCAGCATGCTGCGCGCCTTTGCAAGGTCGGCCCACATTGAGCCTGCGTGGTCGTTGCACAGGCGCGAATAGACTTCCATTGCTTTGGGAGGGTCGTCGTTTCGCAGGCAGTTGCCTATCTGAAACAGGATCCAGTCGATTTGGCGGTTCGGATCGATTTGGTTTGGATCGGCTTGGTTTGGGTCGCCATGGTTTGGGTCGGTTCGAAGGAGGACCTGCTGGTAGCATATTGCGGCTTCTTTGAGACGGCCGCTGTGAAAGAGGACTTCTGCGAGATCGAACGGGTTTTTGACCTGTTCGGGATTCTGCAACTGCTTAGCGAGGATTTTCAGGGTCTCTTCGGACAACATTCCGGGGCGAGGTTCCGGCTTGATTTGCTGCGTTTCGGTGTTTTTGCCGGGCGACGGTCCGACGGCGGCTTGGTTTGGCTCTGGCTGCGCGGGCGATTCGAGGGTGATGAGAGGTTTGGGGGTTTTGTTGCGGGGCTTGAACTCAACGGAGCGGATCAGCTCGATTATTCGCCGGAGGTCATCGTCACTGTTGGTATCGTTCTTGCTGTTGGGTACAGTTATTCTGGTCTGCCAGAGTTTGCGTCCAATGTCGGTAGTTGGGCTTTTTGCGATGAGCCAGTTGCGGGCGGGCGGTTGCTCAGCGATTTGAGAGTTAGAGTCTGCGGTCGTATCAGTTGCGGGTTTTGGGTCTTGGTGCTGTCTGAGGCGTTGTTCGTCAGGCCCGGCAGGGGGTGTCTTTGGAGCGTTTGCGTCGGTTGGGGCTTCGGCCAGCGCGGATGGTGAGGGATTGTTCGGGTCGGGCAGACCCGATGAGAGCCTGGCTACGGCCGGGGATCCGTTGAGGCAAAGCAGCAGACAAGTCAGGCAGAAGGCGCAGAGACAGGTCCTGAAGCCCGCCGTTGCGGGGAATTCGGATTTGAGGCCGTAGTTCTGCTTTTTGGAGTCGTTATTCGTCTTCATTTCGGGCGGTCCAAAAGGGCCAAAGCCGCTTTGTCGTAGTTTTTCTGCCGGCTGTACGCCGTGGCGAGCATTTGGGCGGCTTCGTTTTTGATTTGCTCGGGTGCGGCTGAATCGAGGAGCTGGGAACAGACGGATATTGCCTGTGAATCCTGGCTGAGCATCAGGCACGTCTGTGCCAGCTTGAGCGCGACCTCATACGCCAGAGGTCCGGGTGGGACGATGAGGAGGATCTCGGTCAGCTTCTTATGGGCGAGCTCCAATTGGTTCTTGGCGATATAGCAGTTGGTCAGCTCAAAGGATATTTCAGCCTTTAGCTGGGGGTCGGATGCGTATTCGATCCTGCTGCTGAGCAACGTGACGGCGTTGTCAACCAGGCCCATTTCCCGGAGGACTTTGCCTTTGAGCAGCAATATCCTGACCAATTCGGCTTGTGAAAACTGATAAGAGTCAATGTTTTCGAGGACATCGAGCGCCTGGATGAATTGTTTCTGATCGATATACGCATCGGTCAAGGCTGAGATTGTCTCGACGTATTCATTTCTTGGGAGCGGTCCGGCCAGGGCATATTGAAATGCACGGCAGGCCTGCTGGGGTTCGTTGAGAGCCAGGTAAGCTTTGCCGAGGAGGAAGCAGGCGGAGCAGACGTCGGGGTTCTTTTTTTCCCGCATGAGGTCGATGTAGTTTGCCAGCCATTCGACGGCGGAATCGTAATCGCCCATTTGATAGTAGCATTTGCCGGCTCCAAAGGCGGCGCTGCATTGTGATTCGGGCGAGAAGCCGAGATAATAGACTTTACGATAGAGCCTGGCGGCTTCGCTGGTAGTTCCTGCCTTTTCGGTGTATTCGGCGAGATATACGTAAGCTCTGGTGACAATCCGGTCGTCGGGATATTGTTCCACGACCTGCTTTAGGTCCTCGGCGGCGCCGGCGTAGTCTCGCACCTGTGGGCTGCTTTTCAACTTGCTCGAGTTGAGCAGGGCGTAGGGCGCCAAAGACGAGGATGGGAAACGGTTAGCCGTCAATTTGTATTCTGCTATTGCTTCGGGGATGCTGCCTTGTCGTGAATGCAGAAGGCCGAGTGCGAAATGGGCATTGGCGGCGCGCCGGTCGTCATCGAAACTGAGCAGGAACCTCTGCCACAATGAGATAGTTTCACTGCAAAGCAGAGATATGGATTGCGACAACGAAGAGGACTCTGCCGGCTGAATAATGGTTACGACATCGTTCTGGTCGATGCGGGCGAGCAAGCCAACCTGTCCGGCGGCGGCGGTGACGACTTGCTGTGCAGTTGCCGCGGGCATATACAGGATGACGGGCCTGTTGTGGGCGGGGTCTGCCGTTCCCCCCACGTCCCGCTTGGGACTCCTGGCGGAGGGGCCTTGGGCCTGCGGATCCTGATCGCTGCGGATTGTCCAGGATATGTCGAGGTCGGCGTTTGCGGCGAATCTGGCCAGGAGCTCTTCAATGGGTGCGCCGTTGGCAACGACGCACCAGCAGATCGAGCCGTCGTCACGGCGAATCTTCCGGATTTGGGGCCGGAGCAGCGCGTCATTGAGATAATCGGCGCCTGAATTCAAGAGGGCTTCGAGCTGCCGGTCGTCCAAGCCGAGGAAAGGGTCGATCTCGGCTGGAGCGCCCCAGAGCTCCGGCGTAAGGTCCGCGTCGAGATCGCTGAGCGAAAGGACATGTTTAGTCAGCGCTTCTGCGATCAGGAAGTGGCAGTTGCTTCGGAGCGACGATTTGACTTTTGCGTCGGTATCGACGACGTCGATAAGGGCCATTGCGCGATAGGCCCTTGTTCGTGCGTTCAAATACTGCTTTTTTTGCATTTCGAGGGAGATGCGATGGTAGTTGGCCATCAGCCTGAGTGCGTTGGAGCTGCTTTTGGCAACTTCATCGAGGATACGGTCGGCCTCTTCGATCTGTCCTGACTTGGCCCGACAGAGAGCCATCTTCAGGCGAAGTAAATCTCTGTGGCTATTCGCATCAGTAGGGAGACTCCGATAGAGCTGGTTGTAGGTTGCGTAAGCGTTGTCGTATTCGCCGGCGGCGTAGAAATCCTGAGCGACTTTCAAGGACGTCGGCTGAGCTGATTGAGACACAGGTTCAGGCTCAGGCCCCTCGGCCACTTGGCGGGTGGGGTGCTCCTGAACTGCGAGTATCGCATTGTCGGCTGAGGATTTTGATGATGCGGCGGCGCGGCGTGACGCAGAGGTCAGCAGCGTGCGCAACAGCAGCGCCACAATCAGAATAATGCCGGCGACAAGGATTTTCTGGACGGTTGAGAGGTGCAATCGCGGGATTCGGACTTTGAGGCGTTTGCCTGGTGTGTCTGTGATGGTCGGGGATTCTGCAATCTGATCGAGCGATTTGTAGAGATCGTCGTCCGCGACGAAGACCTGCCCTTCCGGGATTTCTTCGAGGGGCTGGCCCGCCCAAGCACCGGCGGGCTGGCCTTCGAGCAGCTCGCTATCCGCGCCAGAGGCCCCCCCCGCAGCCTGGGGCCTGGGTGCTTCCGGCGTGGCGGGAAGGCTCTGGTCGGGAGTCTGTTTTGGCTCTTGTTCCGGCATAACTCTCAGCTTCGTATTGACTGCCCGTCGCCCTTTATATTCAACGGCAGCGCGAGCATTTTGGGCGGCCCGTTCCTGTTGTAGCTGCACAATGCGGGCCTGCACCACTTGTAAGGGGTAGCAATATCTATGCCAGACTGGGGCAAGCGTGCCGGGTAACGCGGATTTGCCGGCTCAGGGCCGAAAAAGGGCGTTTTTGCACTTTGAACGGGTCCTTGATTCCGTAAAGAGATGTCAGAATTTTAGACGGTGCGGGAGAATTTCTGACAGGACAATGCTCGATGCTTGATACTCGATGCTTGATGCTCGACGCTCGATGGGGTCAGTATGCGGCGGCGACAGCCTCAGACGAGGAGGCTTGCGGGGCGGGATGTTCCGGGGCGTGCGGCGTTTTTTCGACGATATTGTACTGCTTGACCTTGGCATAGAGAGTGGCTCTGGTAATGCCGAGCAGGGCTGCGGCCCTGGTTTTCTGCCAGCCTGTTTCCTGGAGTGCGCGGGAGATAAGCTCGCGTTCGGCCTTTGCGAGGGAGTAGTTCCTGATTCCGCCGGCGGATGAACCGTCGGAGAATTCACATGGTTCGGTAGGGTCGATAACTATACTGTTAACGCCGATTTTGTCGGTTGTTTCGTAAAGAATGGCTCTTTCAATGACATTGCGAAGCTCGCGGACGTTTCCGGGCCAGTGGTATTTCTCAAGCGCCTCCAGAGCCAGTTTGGTCAAGGACGTAATCTTGCCGGACTTTTCAGGACAAATGGCGGACGTCTTTAGAAAATATGCAGCGAGAAGGGGGATGTCCTGTTTTCGGCGGGGCGATCCGAGGGGAGCGATGGTGATTGGACTGATGTTGAGGCGATAGTAAAGGTCCTGGCGAAAGCGGTTGGCGTCGATTTCTTTTTTGAGGTTGCGATTGCTCGATGCAATTATCGTGGCATTGGATTGAATGTCTTTGATGCCTCCGACTTTACGGAAGGTTTGTTCCTGAAGGACGCGGAGCAGTTTGGCCTGCAGGTCGATGGGTATCTCGCTTATTTCATCGAGGAAGAGGGTACCGTTGGCGGCCAGCTCGAGCAGGCCCGTTTTGTCACGGTCGGCTCCGGTGAAGGCGCCTCTGACGTGGCCAAAGAGTTCGCTTTCGAGGAGATTTGCGGTCAGGGCGGCGCAGTTTACAGCGACAAAGGGTTCTTTCGGGCCTGGCCCCGGGGGGTGTCTTAGAAGGTGTATTGCTTTGGCGGCGAGTTCCTTACCTGTGCCGGTTTCTCCGACTATCAGGACGGGATTGCATCGGCTGGCCGCGACGAGCTTAGTCATTTTGAGCGTGTGTTTGATTGCGTCGCTATGGCCGACCAGGGAGACTTCTGCGGCGAAGTCCTCGGCAAAGAAACGGTCGGCAGTCTTCTGTGAGGCATTGCCACAAGGGCCGCTTGCGCGGACGTTTGACTGTTGTTCTATTCGGTCTGCAATTTCTTTGAGGCGGCTTAGGTCGTTTTTCCCTCGCAGATAGTCATAAGCGCCCATCTTTTCGAGCGAGGCGAATGTGTCGGCGTCTTCGTCGTCGCTGCCGATTACCACAACGGGGGCATCGGAGATTTTATCGGCGGCAAGAAGAAATCGGTCGATATGAGGACTGAATTGCCGGTCAAGAAGGATCAGGTCGGGACTGCGGGCCTCGATGACGTCGGAGGCTTCGGCGATAGTGTCAGCGGTAAATACCTCCCCGCTAACCTGGCGAGCCAATTCGTGAATTTCGGCTTGCCTGCTCAGTGCAACGGTTCTGCGTAAACTCATTCGGCCCCAACCATAACATCCAGCCCCTGCTGGCTCTTTGTTAATTGTGCGTTCGCACAAGGAATAATGTCCGGTTAATCGTCCGGGCAGTTGAGACGACTTAAATTTTTTTATTGGACGGGCCAATAATGTCACCGTCTTGGGCGTTTGGATGTGCGTCGGCGCTGCGGTTGGGGTTTACCGGGCGGAATTCGGCGAATTGCGGAGGCTGATTGGTGCGAGCCGGTTTGCAACAAGGCCGCGTTGCATCTTATGGGACTTCTCAATGTCACTCAATCTGCGAACGGTTTGTGTTATGGGACTTGCCGATATTGTCCGACCTGCCAGAGAGGCGGTGCTGCTTCTTATGGGACTGCATCGCGACGCCTGGTTAGTTGCGGAAAGCTGAAACCGGCAATGTTGCCGCTGCGAAAGCAGGAGTCTATGTTCCAAAAGCTGGATTCCTGCTTTCGCAGCAATGACAAAAATGTTGTTTCCGCAACGGGAAGTAGTTGAGACAAGGGAAGGCTTGTTGATGTCACTTGATTGGTTGCGGATGGCGGCGACAGTGATACCGAGCGCATATCCGGCGCAGCACGGGCTTCAAGTGGCACGGGCTTGAAGCCCGTGAGACCGCGGCCACGCCTGTCCCGAGCGAAGTCGAGGGAATGGCCGTGCCACGAATGGCCGTGCCACGAGGACATGCGAAGGCGGAGGCGGCAGGATTTTCCGCATCGGCGGAAGTATTGTCCAGGGGGATTGTCCGGTGCTCGCGAGGGGTTGTCGAGTTTTCGGGCGCGGCAAATTTCTCAGGCACAGATAAGTCCTATTGGTGCAACGTGTTAGATGTCACGTGGCATACGAGGTTCTCTGTTGTGGCACGCTGATTGCTAACGGGATAGTGAGCCGGGTGTGCCAGCGTGTGCGATTTGCACGTGAATAGGTTGACTGTTTATTGGTTTTTACGGGCGGGTAAATTATGAGCACTGTATCAGGGATAAACACGGCAAGCGACATTCAGATGGATTATATGAAGCTTCTGATCACCCAACTGCAGAATCAGAATCCTCTTGAGCCGTTGGATAATAGCGAGATGGCTTCTCAATTGGCGCAATTTTCGCAGCTTGAACAACTCGAGTCGATGAACACGAGTTTTTCGGACGTGCTTGCGGGCATTCAGCGGACCTACGCGGCCTCGTTGATAGGGAAAGAGGTTTCATTTGTGGGAGGGGATGGGGCGGAGTCGGGAGAGCTTACGAACGGCGTGGTGGAGCAGGTTTTCAACAACGTTGATGGGAAGATTGTATTGGTGGCGGACGGCCAGACTATCGGGCTGGAAGACATCGTATCGGTGAAGAACTGAGATATAGATATTAGTTGAGTGTCAAGATAAGGAGAGACAGAAATGAGTTTTGCACTATCAGCGGGCGTTACGGGGCTTCAGGCCCATCAGAAAATGCTGGATGTAGCGGGCAACAACCTTGCGAATATTACCACGACCGGTTTTAAGTCCAGCCGAATAACTTTTTCGGAGCTGCTGAGTCAGACGATAAAGAAGGCTTCGCAGCCCACCGGTACGGTCGGCGGCACGAATCCGCAGCAGATGGGCAGCGGCGTCGGGATTGCCGGCATATCGCCCAATATGCAGCAGGGTAACATTGTGAACACGGGCAACCCGCTCGACCTGGCGATGGAAGGGGAAGGGTATTTTGTGCTGAGCGACGGCTCGAAAGACGTTTACACTCGCGCCGGGGCATTCGCCGTTGATGCGGACTCGAATCTTGTCGATCCTGCAACGGGTTTTCTTGTTCAGCGTATCGGCTCGGTCGGGATAAGCGACGGTTTTCAGACCGCTGGCGACAGCAATCTGAAGCTTCCCTACGATGTGGCGATGGCGGCAAATGCCACGTCTGAGGTAGTGCTGGCGGGCAACTTGAGCTCCGATGCGACATTTGCCACGGCGCAGACGCAAAAGCTGTCATCGAACACGACTTTCACCACGGGCGGCGGCACGGGGGCGACTGCGAGCACGCTGGTCGGTGCTCTGGATCAATTCAGCGGCTCATTCGGCACAACGGATACGGACGGCAAGCTGTATGTTACCGGTTATCAACCCGACGGGACGGCGGTGACGGACAGCACCGGTCTGGATGTCGGCGCGACGACATCCCTGGCCGATGTGCTGAGCTATATTGAGAGCCAGTTAGGCTCAGGCAACGTGACGGCGAGTATGACCAACGGGAGAATAGTGGTGACCGACAGCAGCCCGGGCTACAGCAGGTCGGACGTGGCGCTTTCTTATACGGCTTCGAGCGACGGGACGGACTCGTTGACGCTGCCGACCTATTTTGAGCTTGCGAGCGTGGGCGGCGAGGAGGTCAAGAACGTCAACATCACCGTTTTCGATACGCAGGGAGGCAAGCACGTGCTTTCGGGGGCGTTTGTCAGGACCGACACGGCCAATACGTGGGATATGGTGCTCACCTCGATTACCGGCGATGTCAGCGCCATCACGCCCGACAACCGGCGGATACGGGGCATAGAGTTCGATGCAAGCACGGGCACCTACGCAGGTTTGAATTCCACCATTGGCGATACGGCGCAATTTGTCGCGACCTTTGCACACGACACCGCGAATCCTCAAACCATTGCGATGTCCCTGGGCACGGCGGGGCAGCTTAACGGCTTGACCCAGTTCGCCGGGAACTCGACGGCGGTGGCGAGGGAGCAGGACGGCTACGAGGCAGGGAGACTTTCAACGGTCTCGGTGAATAACGAGGGAATAGTCATCGGCGCGTTCTCCAACGGCATCAAGAAGAATATCGCGACAATTCAGATAGGGTTATTCCAGAATACCTCCGGTCTGGAAAGTATCGGGAACGGCTACCTTAGTCCTTCGGCCAACTCCGGTGAGGCGGTGGCGACACAGGCAATGACCGGCGGTGCGGGTTCCGTTCACGGCGGGGCGCTGGAGAAATCGAACGCGGATGTGGCGAGCGAGTTCGTCAATATGATTCAGGCCCAGAACGGCTTCCAGGCGAATGCGAGGACAATACTAGTTGCGAACGACATACTCAGAGAATTGAGCGGGCTTATCAGGTAGGAGCAATGACGATGTTGCCTGCAATTAGTTTCGTTCTCGATGGGGTCTTTGTAGCGCTGACGCCATTGGAGCGTTTGTCCGCCGCCCGCAAGCTCACCAGCAATTTCACACCGGAGCGCTGGATGATTTTTGTGTGCATTGCGGCGTTGATTCTGCTGGTGGGGCTGTTTTTGTGGGTGAGCTTGAATCGGGCGAGGCAGGAGCGAAAGGGCACGGGCAGATCGTTTATTGAATATGCCAGGCAGCGAGGTTTGAGCAATCGTGAGTGCCAGCTTCTGGCGATAGCGGCGAATAAAGCGGGGCTGAAGCGGCCGGAGTCGATTTTTACGATGGGCTCGGCTTTTGGGATTGGCGCGGCCAGGGTGCTCGAGGAGGGCATAGGCGGCGAGCGGACGGATGGCGACAGCGAGTTGTTGAAGACGGAGATTTCATTTCTGCGTGAGAAGCTTGGTTTCGGCAAACAACCATCTGCTATGGGAGAATCGGCGGGCGGACCGAAGGTGTTGAGCAGCAGGCAGATTCCGGCGGGCAAGAAACTCTATGTCACCAGACGAAAGGCTCGTGCTTCAACGGACATTGAGGCAACCGTCAAGAGAAACAGCGATGCGGAGCTTGCCGTCACGCTGACGACGCCGGTAAAGGTTATTTTTGGCGAGACGTGGTGTGTGCGGTACTATTCGGGGGCATCGGTTTGGGAATTTGATACTACGGTGATCAGCTACGACGGCGACACTCTGGTTTTGAATCACAGCGATAATTTGCGGTTTGTCAATCGCAGACGTTTTCTACGTGTTGCGACGCGGCTGCGTTGTTTCGTTGCGTATTTCCCATTTGCGAGGATATTCGCCCAGACCGGCGGCGCGGGGCCGGATGATGGGAGAACAGGCCAAGCGATACCGGTAATGTCTTCCGATAAGTGGGGTCCGCCTGAATTTGTGGCGGGGGTGGTGACGGAGCTGGCTGGTCCCGGGTTGCGAATCGAGTCCGCCCTGGCAGTAGATGTGGGCGAGAGAGTGCTTGTGGCATTCAGCTTGGATGAGGAGGACGCCGATTTGATGCGAGGCGAGGCCGGCGGCAAGGCATCAACAGTGAAGATAGTAGAAGACGTCGGCGAGGTCAGGCACATCAGGGCCGTGGAAAACGGTTTTTCAATAGCGGTTGAATTGACGAGCTTGAAGGACTCGGACGTGGATGATTTGATTTGCGCGACGAATGCGGCATCGCTGCGAGCAAGCGCCAGAGCCAAAGCCCCTGCGTCCCCCCAACAAGGGGCCGAGCGGCCTGGCGGGGAGGCGCGTGCTTCGGTTGGCGAGCAAGAGGCCGTTGTGGAGGCTTCGGTTGCCCGGGGAGTATGAAATGTCGGATATTGTGTCACAGGTAAGTTCATCCATCAGCGGTCTAAGGCAGGAATTCGACGTCATTGCGCACAATATGGCGAACGTGAGCACCGTTGGCTTTAAGCGCCGCTGCAACACGTTTTCAAAGTCGCTGATGGCTCAGGATGCGGGCACGCAGGCGGAGGCGGGCGATGGAGCGGAGCTGGAGTCGGTGCATGATTTTACACAGGGCGGCTTTGTGGAAAGCGGTCGTCCGCTGGACTTTGCACTGGCGGGGAAGGGCTTTTTTGTGATAGAGACGCCGGAAGGCCAGCTCTATACGCGCAACGGGATGTTTCGCCTGAATCAGAACGGTCAGATTGTGGATGCGGAGGGAAGGCTTGTAGCGGGCGAATCGGGGCCGATAACGATTCCTCCGAATGTCGCGCTTTCGCAGGTCAGCGTTTCAAGTGAGGGAAGGATAAGCGTGGCGGGGGCGGAGATAGGCAAATTCAGGCTGGCGGATTTCAAGGGGAACGAGAAGGAGCTTTTTATGGCGGGGGCGAGCTGTTTTGGGGCGCCGGCGGATGTGAAGCCGGAAGCTGCGGCAAATGTAGTTGTCAAGCAGGGGTATCAGGAATCATCGAACGTTCATTTAGTTGAGGAGCTGGTGGATATGATGATGGTGTCGAGGCTCTACGAGGCGAATATGCAGTTTTTCTCGGCGCAGAGAGACACTTCCAGAAGCATTATTGATGTGGCTATGAGCTGATTTATCCGGATCGCATTTTGCAGCGGGTAAATTAAGGAGAAGAACAAGATGTTGAGAGCGTTTTCGACGGCGGCGACGGGTATGAGCGCCCAGGAGATGATGGTTAATGTGACCGCCAACAACCTTGCAAATATCAACACGAACGGTTTCAAGCGGAGCCAGATTGACTTTCAGGATCTGCTGTACGTGAAGATCAGGGAGCCGGGCACGGAGGTGTCGTCGGGTATGAAGTCTCCAAGCGGCCTGGACGTGGGCAGCGGAGTTAGGGCGGCATCGACGGTGAAAGTGTTCACTCTGGGCGAGCTTATGACCACGGGCAGAAACTTGGACATAGCCATTACCGGTGACGGCTTTCTGCAGGTGAGTATGCCGGACGGCTCGACAAGGTACACCCGGGACGGGGCATTGCAGCAAGGCCCCAACGGTGAGCTGGTAACGGCTTCCGGCTACTACTTAGAGCCCGCCATTACCATCCCGACAGACGCGATAGCCGTCAATATCGGGACGGACGGAGGCGTGAATATCACGACATCTTCGGGAAGTCAGTCGGTTGTGGGCAATATACAGCTGGCTCGGTTTCCAAACCCGTCGGGCTTATCGAGCGAGGGGGATAATCTTTTGGCTCAGACCGAGGCCAGCGGTTCGCCGCTGACCGGTACGGCGGGAGAGAATGGATTTGGACAGATTCAGGCGGGGTTTCTGGAGAAGTCCAATGTGCAAATGATAACCGAGCTTGTGAATTTGATAACGGCCCAGCGTGCGTATGAGACGAACTCACGCGCAATACTGGCCGCCGATGAGATGCTTCGACAGGCAATTCAGATTGCAAGATTCTAATAGCGGGGCAATGATGAGCAGAACGATCGGTATTATGGCAATTGTGTGTCTTGTGGTTTCGCCGTGCGGCAGCGCCGAGGCCCCTCGGGCCCCCAGCGAGGGTGAATCGCACGACGACTCACTACGAATTCACCTGCCGAGAGAAATTGCAGTCGATAGTAATGTTCCGAGTCTTGGGCAGATCGGCATAATTCACGGCGAGGCATCTCTCGTTGCCAGAGCCGGCAAGATTGCGATGGGGCGTATTGCGGTGCCGGGCCAGCAGGTCACGATTGACAGGCTGACCGTTTTGAGCAGGCTGGCCAGTAACGGGATCCCCGCGTCGAGAGTCAAACTGACCGGCGCCGAAGAGATAAAGGTGCGTCAACAAGGCCAGACGATCGGTGCGGATGAATTTGTGGGTTTGGCTCGGTTGTTTCTGGAGAGGAACCCGCCGGCAAGGTCGATTTGCGAATCCGAGCTGATGCGTGGGCCGGGCAACCTGGTTCTTGAGGGATCACGCCAGGACGTAAAACTCTCTCCTCGCCTGCTTCGCGGCAGCGCTCTAAACCAGGCAAAAGTTCAAATTGCGGTGATTTCGGGAGGCAAAGAGATTGCAAGCCGGGAGATAGGCTTTCGCCTGAAGTTCAACTGCCACAAGGTGGCGACTCTGGTTGAGATACCGGCCGGTGCGGTTATCAGCCCGGAGAATGTGAAGGTGGAAAAGACGGTATCGAACTATCCCGAGCCTGCCGATTGGGGCACACCTTACGGCCTCGTTGCCAGGCGCAGGCTGCCGGCGAATACCGTGCTGAGCTCCAATATGATAGGTCCGGTCGAGCCGGCGATCGTGGTCAAGCGCAATCAGAAGGTTATTATTCGTATTGCGGCAGGGGGACTTGTTGTTACTGCGATGGGACAGACAGTGGAAGAAGGCGGCGCCGGGGAATACGTGAGGGTGCGGAACGTCGATTCGCAGCGAATAATCCTGGCGAGGGTCAATGAAGACGGAACGGTGGAACCGGTTTTATAGAAGGGAAAACGATGAGAAATAGAATAATGCCGACAGTTATTGTGATATCTTTCCTGCTCCACGGGAGCGGCTGTGTCCTGGCGGACTCTATATGGGCCAAGAGAGATAACAACATGAGGAGCTTGTACTCAGACGACGTGGCTCGCCGGATAGGCGACATTCTGACGGTGAAGATCACGGAGGACAGCAAGGTCGATAACAAGGCAAAGAGAGACCTCAAGAAGGAGACCGACAAGTCAACCACGTTTAACGGCGAGCTCGGGATCGACCACATTCTGCCGAGCATACCCGGTTTTACGATGGCGGCGACATCGAGCAACGAGCTGAAGGGCAAGGCTGATTACAAAGACGAGCGGAGCTTTGTTGATCGTGTTTCGGTGGTGGTTGTGGACATTCTGCCGAACGGGAACCTTGTGATAATGGGGATGCGCGACCGGAACATTGCGGGCGACATACAGAAGATCGAATTGAGCGGGATAGTCCGGCCGAGCGACATTGAATTCGACAATAGCGTTAAGAGCGAACAGATAGCGAATTTCCGTGTTATCACGAAGAACTCCGGCGTTGCGGAGCCATACAACAGGCAGGGGTGGCTGGGCAGGCTGTTTGACATACTCTGGCCGTTTTAGGCCTGTTCTTGGCGCTGTGCACCGGGATTTTTTAGAAAGAGTAACGATATGAAGATCCGTTTGATACTTTTGTTTGTAATGCTGATGAGTCCGGCTGAGTTGGGGCGGTGTGAGCGAATAAAGGACATCGTCGATATTCAGGGTGTTCGCAGCAATCCGCTGACGGGGATAGGATTAGTGGTAGGTCTGGCGAATACGGGGGACAAGTCCCTGGCCTCGCAGCAGATACTGACAAATATATTCCGCGATTCCGGACTGGTTCTTTCTCCGACCGATTTTACGGGCGGCAATGTTGCGGTTGTTATGGTGATAGGGGAGCTCGGTCCGTTTGCCCGGGAGGGGTCGCGGATCGATGTTGACGTTTCTTCGATAGGCGATGCTGAGAGTCTTAAGGGGGGGATGCTGCTGCCGACGCCGTTGAGGGGTCTTGACGGGCAGGTGTATGCCGAGGCGCACGGTGCGGTGTTTATTGGCGGGTGGTCGGCGGTGGGCAAGCAGGCTTCCATCACGAAGAACCATCCGACTCTCGGGCGAATACCGGGCGGAGCGGTCGTGGAGAAGGAGGAATTAGCGACGTTTGTGGAGCACGTCGGAGAGGAAAGATTCATCACTCTTAGTCTGAGGAACAATGATTTCTCGACTGCTGAGCGTATCAGCAAGAGCATCAATGAGACGCACACCGGCAGCGCCGCGGTGGTTGATGCGGGCACTATCCGGGTCAGAGTGCCCGCTGAGATTGGCGAGGCGCGAGTGGCGGGGTTTATTGACGGGATTACCACGCCGGATGTTAAAGTGGATGTGCCGGCGGTTGTTGTTATCAACGAGCGGACGGGGACGATTGTGGTTGGGCAGAACGTCGGCATATCGGAGGTGGCGGTTTCTCAGGGCGGCCTGGTTGTGAAGATCAAAGAGACCGAGACGGTTTCTCAG
The DNA here is from genome assembly GCA_964354365.1 of uncultured Pirellulales bacterium. GTDB lineage: Bacteria > Planctomycetota > Phycisphaerae > Sedimentisphaerales > Anaerobacaceae > CAYGZM01. Next base: position 26,163 of record CAYGZM010000004.1, on the reverse strand, counting down.
CCGACGGCGCCGTTCTCCGAGGGCGCAACAACGGAAAAAGTCCCCGAGACACTTATGAGCGTGGAGGAGAAGCAGGGTTATCTGGTTCCCGTGCCGCGGGTGGTCTCGGTGGCGGAATTGGCCAAGGCGCTCAATGCAATAGGAGCAACGCCTGGGGACCTTATAGCGATATTCAACGCCTTGAGAAAGGCCGGCGCCCTTCAGGCCAAGTTAGAGATAATGTAGGAGCGAGCTTATGGACAGCGCGGCAGGTTTGATGCTGACCGAACCCGTACCGATGCCGACACTGCTGAAAGAGGCCGGCCCAATCGATGCCGCTTCGCAGGCGAAGGAGATACGGGCGGCGAGAGATTTTGAGTCGGTCCTGATCACCAAGCTGCTTGACGCAATGAAGAGCACCATCGGGGATTGGGGCTTGGAAAGAGACGGCGCCTCCGAGCAGATGCAGGGGATATTCTGGCTGTATCTGGCACAGGGCATTGCGGATGCCGGCGGCTTTGGAATGTGGAAGGATATATATCAGTCGCTTCAGAACCCGGGGCAGGCGGACAACGTAGCACGGGCTTCCAGCCCGTGAAAACTATTGTCGCACGGGCTGCAAGCCCGTGCGGCCACGGCCGGGATGGCCGTGCCACGACCAGTAGAGTCAGGCGGCCAGGCCACGGGCGGATAGAAGTCTATGGAATCAATGATAGTCGGAATGGAAGACAAGGTTGATGAGCTGATAGGCGTTCTCGACGAGGACATTCGCCACGTGCGCAGAGCTCTGTCCCGGCTTGACGAATTGCGAAGCCTGCTTGTCAAACGCGATCAGGCGGGCCTGGGCAGGCTGCTTGAGACTATTCGGGACGAGTCGGACAATTACTCGGCGAATGAATCGAAACGGCAGTCGATGCGAAGGGAATTTGCCGACGCATTAGACTGCGGGGTGAGCGATATGACTCTCTCGCGGCTCGAAGCGGTGCTGCCGGGCGAAAAGAGAATTCAAGTGGCGCAGAGAAAGGCGGAATTAAGGGTGTTGACCGAAAAACTCAAGAAGGAGCATTTGAAGACAACGATGCTTCTATCTGATTGCGCCAGATTCAATAGTGAGATGCTCAGAGGCATCGTTGAGCTTGGAAGAACAGGGGCAATAACTTATAGTTCCGACGGTGCGGCCAAACATCAAAGCGACTCGGCTTTTATGAGTTTTGAGCTTTGATAAGCCGGCGCCCGAGCGGGGTTAACAGATGTCGGATTATTCCATAGGCATTAGTGGTCTGATTGCGGCCCAAAAGGCGCTCGACGTAATAGGCAACAATATTGCGAATGCGGCCACGGAAGGCTACCACCGCCAAAGGATAGAGTTGAGCCCTTCACTGGCGGTGCGCGAAGGCTCCATGATTTTTGGGAGGGGCGTTGACGTCGAAAGCGTCACGAGGATGATAGACGGGCTTTTAGAGCAGGAAATTCTCAGGCAGCGGTCCTCGCTGGGCCAGGTTGACCGGGAGCTTGTGACACTGCAAACCGTTGAAAGCGTTCTAGGCGAGCTTTCGACGGAGGACGGGGGGCTCAACGCGGCGATAGACAAATTCTTCACTTCGCTGGCCGATCTGAGCGCGCATCCCGGAGACGTTATTTGGCAGAACCAGCTTGTGAGCGATGCGGACGCGATGGCCGGTCAATTCAGGGCGCTGGGAGATTTTCTGACGAGGCTGGAAACGCAGATCCGGCTGGAGACCGAGAACGTAGTTGACTCTATCAATACGCTTGCAGGCCAGATTGCGGAGCTCAACAGCCGAATTCAGGGCATTGAAGTTGGCGGCGGCTCCGCCAATAACCTGCGCGACGAGAGGGACAAGCTGATATCCGACATGGCCGGGCTGATTGGCCTGGAAACACAGAACAGGCCATACGGCGTCGTTGATGTGATTGTCGCGGGGATACCCGTTGTGATGGGCGCTTTCACGGTGGAGCTTGAGGCCGGCCTGGATGAGAATGCCAAGCTGGGGATCTCCGTTAAGGACGCCGCCACATATTACACCGATATTACGGGCGGCAAGATTGGCGGATTATTTTCGCTGAAGAATGAGCTTGTGTCCGGCGTTCACGACGACCTGAACTCTCTGGCCAGCACGATAATACAGCAGATAAATCAATACCACGTTCAGGGGGTCGGCTCGGAGGGCACCTTCACGGAGCTGACCGGCTGGAGAATGACGAGTGAGGATCTGAGCGATTTTGGCTCATCCGTGACGGACGGGACGATATATATAAGGGTGACGAATACGAGCACCGGGGCGGTAACTCGCAACGCGATTACTATCGACGCGTCGGCGGATTCGCTGACGAGCATAGCGGCGGACATTTCAGCGATTACGGGGCTGAGCGCTTCGGTGGCGTCTTCAAAATTGCAGATCTCGGCTGATGCAAACTACACATTCGATTTTCTTCCGGGCGTTCTGCCGACTCCCACGGCAAGCGGCCTGACGGGGTCGCCGCCGGCGGTATCGGTATCGGGCATTTATACGGGCACGGCGAACGATACTTTTACGTTCACAGTTTCGGGGACGGGTTCGGTGGGCAACGGCACGCTGCAGCTTGTTGTTACCGGCGGGAGCGGCGGGGCCGTGGCTACTCTTGATGTCGGCTCAGGCTATGCGGCGGGCGACAAGCTGGACGTCGGAAACGGGTTCAAGATCGCGCTTGGCGCGGGGAGTCTGAACGACGGAGAGACTTTTGAGGTGGACGCTTATGCCGATACGGATACATCGGGCGTGCTGGCGGCGGTCGGGCTGAACACGTTTTTCTTCGGCAACGGGGCAGGTGATATAGCGGTGTGCTCGGACGTAGCGGCTGCGCCGGGGCGAATCGCAGCGTCTCTCGGCCCCGATATGACCGACAACACCAACGCGCTGCGAATGGCGGCGGTCAAAGATGAGGCCATCGGGGACCTGGGGTCTCTGACGTGCGGAGAGTTCTATCGCAGGGTGGCGGCGGATGTAGGCCAGGATGTTTCGCTGCGACAAATGCGCCAGGACAACGTCGAACAGCTTGTTCAGAATCTCAGCAGCCAACAGGGCGACATAAGCGGCGTGGATATCAACGAAGAGGCGGCGCAGCTGCTGGTTTTCGAGCAGATGTTTCAGGCGATGGCGAAGTACATAACCACAATTCAGTCGTCCATGTCGAGCATAATGGAGATGATATAGGAGGCGTAATTTAGATGAGCGGGACCCTCAACGGCATATACAGTGATTTGAGCTTCGCGCTGCGTCTTCATACCGAGGCGCTTTCTCGGCTGCAGGAACAGGCGTCCACCGGCTCGCGGATTAACAGGCCGTCGGACGACCCTTCTGCGGCCTATCGCGTCCTGGGGCTGAACTCCCAGCAGAGGTTGCTGGCGGGCTACATGGATAATATGGTGCAGGCGATGAGCACGCTGGAGATTTCCCTGACCGTTATTGACGATATGACATCAGCGCTTGCAGATGCAAAGGTGGCTTTGACGCAGATTAGCAGCGGCGTTTATGACGAGGAGGGGCGCAAGAGGACCGCTGAGGCAATCGATGGCACATTGGAGCAGATGGTCTTGCTGGCCAATACGAGGCACCTGAACGAATATCTCTTTGGCGGAGGCGATACCGGCTCGGCGCCTTACGCGGTGACGCGGACAAACGGCAAGATCACCAGTGTGACTTACCAGGGCAGCTCGGAGGACAGGCAGATACAGGTGGCCGCCGGCGTGCAGTCATCCGCATTTTACGTTGGAGACGAGCTTTTTCGATCGAGCAGCCGGAGCGAGCCTGTCTTTGTTGGCGACACGGGCGCCAAGACCGGCACAGGCACGTCAAGTGTTACAGGGGACGTGTGGCTGACCGTCACAGGCTCGGCAGGCAATTATGACCTTTCCATCGACGACGGGCTGACGACCGTGAACACCGACGGCACAGACACCAACCTGGCTGTAACGGATTCGAGGACCGGGCGGGTCCTGTATGTCGATACGACGGCCATAAGCGGCGCGGGAGTCGATATGGTTCGTGTGCGGGGGACCTACGATATATTCAACACGCTAATCAACATCCGGGACATATTGAACAATGAGAGGGGACTTTCCAATGCTCAGCTTCAGGAGGTGCGAAACATCTCTATGGAGTCGCTGGAAGAGGTGAGGAGTCTTTTGACAGAGAAATCCGTCTCAATGGGGACGAGAATAGGATTCCTTGAAGATATTAAGGGCATGGTTGAGAACATGAAATTCAGCACGGAAGACGAGACGACTATGCTGCAGGAGGCGGACATTGCGCAGATAGCCATTGACATTTCCAAGCGTGATGTTTTGTATCAGATGTCGCTATCGGTGGCGGGCAGGCTTATGTCAATGTCGCTGCTGGATTTCATTGAATAGGCGGCAATGCGACAGGCGGATGCGTGGCACGGCCATTCGTGGCGCGGGCGTCTCGCCCGTGGTCGCACGGGCTGGAAGCCCGTGCCACTGGAAGCTCGTGCCACATTGCGATTGGGAGGCTGGCCCGCCGCGGCGGGCAGGGATTGAGAAGGCGCTTTGAAGACATAAGTGTTTGATATTTATACACATCGAGTCTTGCGACGGCCAGTAATCGTGAATAAACAGGGATAAAGGCCGATGGCACGAGATTTGTTGGTTGTCATGCTGAGCCGAAGGCGAAGCATCCGGGTTCCGGGGGAAGATTCTGCCGTTCGCGGCCCAGATTCTTCGCCGCGCTCAGAATGACAGGGTGGCAAGACCGCGCTGCGATTGGCAGTATTCGTGGCACGGCCATTCGTGGCACGGCCATCTTGGCCGTGGTCCCACGGGCTTCAAGCCCGTGCCACTGGAAGCCCGTGCCACTGTGGTGAATTATGAGTTCTGCAAAATTGCAGGTAATCAACAAGCGATTTCTTCTCGGCAGGGTGGGGCTTGCCCCACCGAAGTGGTGGGCTGAAGCCCACCCTACGTCTAACCTGCAATTTTGCAGAAGCCTTTGGTTAAGTAAGGAGCAGAACGTATGACAGGGCAAACTAATTCGGACCACTACCGCAGGGGCCGGGAATTGGCCGAGGCCGGCAGGCATCAGGAGGCTCTTGAGCATATCCGGGCACATCTGCAGGCCGCGCCCGAAGACGGCGAGGCGTTGAATGACGCAGGGGCAATACTTCATTGCTTGGGCCGTTCGGATGAGGCCATCGATCATTTCAACAGGGCCAGACGTCTTAGGCAGGACAGCGCCGAGATACTGTGGAACTTGTCCGAGACGTATATCGCCGTCGGCAGGGCCGAAGAAGCCGCGGGGCTTTTCGACGATATGGAGCGGATGGGGATATTGAATCCGGATGTCCTCAACAGGACTGCGACCGTCTTCCTGGACCAGGGCGACAAGGCAAATGCGCTCGAGATGCTGCTCCGGTCGCTGGAAATTGCGCCCGAGCAGAATGTGCTGACGCCTATGGTTGAAGTGATTCGCTCCAAAAGGCCGAAAATAGCTTTCTTCTGCGGGGGCGACGGGATGACGTTTCTGCACGAGATCATTGAGTTCACGAAGCGGCGTTTTGAAGTGCGGGTCTTTGAGGGCCAAACGCAGGACGAGCTCTTTGAATTGATGCGGTGGAGCGATATTTCGTGGTTCGAGTGGTGCACGAATCTTGCAGTGGCGGCCTCGGCGAGGCCCAAGGTCTGCAAGAATATTGTCAGACTGCACCGGTACGAGGCATACGAGCGGTGGCCGGGACAGGTCAATTGGAGCAACATAGATGTTCTGGTGACGGTCGGCAACGCTGTTACTCTGGAGACTCTTAAGGGGCAGGTTCCCGATATAGAAAGCCGGACTTCGGTCGTAACCGTTCCAAACGGCATCAATCTCAAGCGATTTGCATTTGTTGACAGGCGGCGGGGCAAGAACATAGCATTTCTGGGGAATCTGCGGATGGTCAAGAACCCGGCCTTTGCGCTGCAGTGCATGCAGAAGCTGCATTACATTGACCCCGCGTATCGGCTGTTCTTCGGGGGGGCATTTCAGGACCAGGTTCTCGAACAGTATCTAAGGCATACAGTTGAGGCGCTGGGCCTGCGGGACGTGGTGTTCTTTGACGGCTGGCAGGACGATGTGAATGCCTGGCTGGGCGACAAGCATTACATAGCCTCAACATCCATCTGCGAAGGGCATCCCGTCGGGATATTGGAGGGGATGGCCTGCGGGTTGAAGCCCGTCGTCCATAATTTCGTGGGGGCACAGCAGATTTTCCCGTCGGAATTCCTGTTCAATATCTCCGAGGAGTTCTGCGGACAGGTTCTAAGCGATAGATACGAGCCTCGAAGGTATCGCGGATTCGTCGAGCAGAGGTATTCTCTGGATCGCCAGTTGAGCGGGATCAACGAGATTCTGGCCGGGCTGGAGGCCCGGATAGACTCGGATCGCGAGCGGGACCTCAGCCGCGATGTTGGAATGTCTGTGGGGCCGCCCGTCGGCGTGTTTGGGGGGCGCGGCGTCTGGTGACGTGCGGCTGTTTATGATCTTTTGATAGACTTATGATGGTAGATGATTTTGGCGTAAAAGACGGGCCGCTTGTCAGCGTGCTTATACCGACCTACAACAGGCCGCTGTATTTGCGTGCGGCATTGGAGAGTGCCGTGCGCCAGGATTACAGCAATCTCGAGATATTCGTAATCAGAGACGGCGGAGAGGATGTGCGCGACGTTGTCGAGTTGTTCGACGATACGAGGATTGTGTTCATCGACAGGAAGGCCAATCGTGGGATACCCTTTACGCTAAATGAGGCGCTGGCCCGCGCGAGGGGCAAATATATCTGTTATCTTGGCGACGATGATCTGTACTACAGCCATCACGTCGGCACGCTTGTCAATGCGCTGGAGAATGAGACGGACTGCGGGGTCGCGTACGGCGACTTGTACCGGACGTATTGCCGGATTCAGCCGGACGGCAGCCGGGAGATTCTGAGCAAGGTGCTCGAGGTCAGCAGGGACTTCGACCGATTTGTTATGCTCTATTTCAATCACACGCTGCACGTGAGCCTGATGCACCGCCGTGTTCTGCTTGAGAAGATCGGGCCTTACAATGAGCAGCTTAACGTGCTGATAGACTGGGATTTGACCCGCAAGCTGTGCTTCTTTTCAGACTTCCATCACGTCCAGAAGATCACGGGTGAATATTACAGTCCCATCGGCGAGTCGGACAGGGTGTCGGTCCGGCGTCGCAAGGACGAAAAGGAGTACCTGCGAAACGTCATAACGATACGAACGACCAGACCTGCCAAGCCCTGGCCGAAGATTAAGGACGTTTCGATAATCTTCGTTGCGGAGCAGCTGAATCAACAGGCGGGCAAGACCCTCGCTTCAATCTGGCGTCATACTTTTTATCCTTATGAGCTCTACCTGCCGCTGTCGCCGCGTGACTCGGAGAGGTTAGATGCGGATATGCCCAACGTAGTCACCGTGTTGGTTGATTCCAATGCGTCGCAGACCGAGAAAGTCGATGCGGCCCTGGCGAGATGCGGGGGCGAATATACGGCGGTGACGCCGAGCGGGTTTCCAATAAGAGAGTTCTGGCTGGAAGATTCGTTTTATGCCCTGATTGAGAGCTCGAGGGAGCGAGAAGGATTTGAGCTTGAAGACTCGACAGACAATTTTTGGGCGGTGGTATTGAAGACAGAGGACCTGCGGGACGCCCGGCGGAGATTTCCGGGTATGTCGATTCGAGAGTCGCTGCGTGCGGCCGGTATTGAGGTAAGGCGAGTGCAGCCGGATGAGATTCCCTTCCAGCTTGACCAGTTGATTTGCCAGGCCAAGTCGGTGGGAGAAGAAGGAAACTGGGCGGAAGCGGGCCGGGTGTTTGAGAGCGCCGTTGAGCGTTATGGAAATGAGCTGTGGATGAAATCCAGGGCTGCGGAGGCTTTCTACAAGGCCGGCGAGCTTGGAAAGGCGGCTGAGCTGGTGCGTGAAGTCAACGAGAAAAAGCCTACCGTCGATACGCTGCTGTTGCAGGCGAGACTGCACAGGGCGAGGAAGAATTTTGACGGGTCAATAGCACTTCTTGAAGAGGCGGAGCGGATGCTTGAAGGAAAAGAGCTGGTATGGAAATAACACGGGGCAATATTTCTGAGCATGAGAATACGACGCAGCGTTATGGAGTGCTGCAGGAGCTTGGCGACTGTTACACATCGGTGGGCAGCTATGAGCAGGCACAGAAGTGCTACGAGAAAGCGGCGTCACTGGGACCGGACGAGTCCGGTCCTTATGTTGGGCTCGGCGTGGTCGCGCTGCAGAAGGGACTTCTTGAGGATGCGGAGATAGCGTTTCGGGTTGCCTGTCGGCTGGATACCGACTGTTCCAAGGCCTACGCGGGGCTGGCTATGGTTGCGCAAGAGAGAGAAGATTTCCAGCAGGCATTTGACTTTTATTTGCGATGCCTGGAGCTGGATACGGACAATCTAACGGCTCTTTTGGGGCTGTTTCAGACTTCCTGCAGGATGGGGTCGTTCGGCAAGGTCATCCACTATCTTGAAGTATATCTCGATATGCACCCCGGCGACGGCTCGGTGATGTTTTCCCTGGCGGCGCTTTACGTCAAGGAGAACCGGCTTGAGCAGGCCAGTGCGCTGCTTGCGGACCTGCTGGCGTTGAATCCGGGCAATGAGGATGCGGCGAATCTATTGGAGGAGGTGGAGCACAGCCTGGCCGGGCGGAAGCAGGCGGGGGGGTAGTATGGGCACAGACAGGCAAGTGTGGCTGTTGAACGAGATGCAAAGGTTGCTGGAAGGGCAGATAGACCTGGCTCGGCAGGGCAAACTGAGCGAAGTCGAGGCCCTGGGCGAGAAGGTGGACGGTATTGTTGAAGAAATAGCACAGACCGGGACACTTAAGTCCGCGGAGTTTGAAGGGCAGCGAAAAAACATAGCTGGGTTGTACCGAAATCTGAAACTGACTCTCACCGACCAGAGAGACGAGGTAAGCAGCGAGCTGGACCGAATTCGCAGGGGCAGAAAGACAATAGGGGTTTATCGCAGCACTATTCAGGCCGCAAGGAAGTGACTTTCGGCAGAAGGAATATCGGATGTTCGTCGTAAGGAAAAGGGCGGTTCGGGAAGTGGCGGGGCCGGGGGTGAAATACGTGCCTGAAGTGAGCAAGGCTGATGGGAACGGTTATGGGGAGGGGATTGGCTTTGCCGCCGGCCCTGCCGATGCGATTTCTACGGGCGGCCAGGCCACGGGCGAAATTCAGCAGGTGCCACAGCAAGCGCGGAGAGAATGGAATCCGAGCAAGAGGTGGAATCCGTTCAACAGCTACAAGCTGCTTGCGCACGTTGACAGATGGAAGGGCATCAAGCGGGGCAGGGCGATTCCGCCGCCGGTGCTTGTAACCGTTGACCCGACTAACCTCTGCAATCTGAGCTGCGTCTGGTGCAATGCGGAATTCGTGCGCAGAGAGCGCAGAGGCTCACTTTCGGAAAATGCGTTGAGGGAGATTGCCGATTTTCTGCCTCGCTGGGGTGAGGGGATGGGTTTCGGGGAGACGGGAGTGCAGGCGATTTGCATCGCCGGCGGGGGGGAGCCGCTGCTCAATCCGGCGACCGGCGGGTTCATCGACAGGGTGGCGGCAAACAACGTTGATGTGGGCGTGGTCACGAACGGGACGATGATGGACGGGTTCGTTGATTCTCTGTCCCAGGCGGTATGGGTGGGCGTATCGGTTGATGCGGCTACGAGGCAGACCTACAACAAGCTGAAAAGGCTGCCGGGCGAGTGCGACTTGTTTGACAGGGTGACCAGCAATACGGCCATCCTGGTTGACTACGCGAGGATGCACAATAACAAGTTAGGTTGGAAACATCCGGCTTACGGCGTCAGTTTCAAGTATCTTCTATACCGGGACAATATCGGCGAGGTCTATGAGGCGGCGAAGCTCGCCAAGCGAATCGGGTGTAAGAACATTCATTTCAGGCCCGTGGGGACTACGTGGGATAAGTTAGGCACCGAGAAGGAGATTTCGTTCTCACGAGAGGAGATACTGTTGTTTGAAGAACAGATTACCAGGGCGCTGGAGCTGGACGACGAGACTTTTGGGGTATATGGAGTGACTCATAAATTCAATTCCCAGTTTGCCAGTGCAAACTACTTCTGCAGGTGTCACTCTATATTTATGACGGCGGTTATCGAGCCGCCGGTGGGCGAGGATGCGCCGGCGGATTCCTTCACGGTTGGTCTTTGCTGCGACAGGCGCGGCGATTCGAAGCTCGAATTGGCCAGGAATATCGAAAGCGCCGATGAGATTCAGAAGCTGTGGGGCAGCGGACAACATTGGGACATTCACGACAGAATTATCGTCCAGAGCGAGTGTCCGCGGTGCACGTATCAGCCGCACAATGAAATATACGAGCAGGTGATTCTAAGCGATAGTATGACATACAAGTTCATTTGATGCTGTGTGTAAAGAGGTAAAAAATGGAGCTGTCGGTAGTTGGTTTAGGTAAGCTGGGTCTATGCACGGCAGCGTACTTTGCCTCCAAGGGACATAGAGTCACTGGGGTCGATAAGAGCAATTATCTTGTCAGTGAGCTTGGGCAAAAGCGCTGTCCCATCAGGGAGACAGGACTGGCTGAGCTTCTGGAGACGGCGTGGGGCAACTTTTCGGTGACAACCGAGATAGCCGATGGCGTGCGGCATTCAGATATTACGCTGGTTATTGTTCCCACTCCGAGCGGACCTGACGGGGGATTCTCGAACGAGCATGTTGAGGCTGTATTACACCGGATTGGCCCGGTGCTTGCGTCCACGGGTGAATTTCACGTGGTGGATGTTGTCTCGACCGTTATGCCCGGTTCATCCGAAGGCGTTTTTAAGCCTTTGCTGGAGCAGCTGAGCGGGAAGGTTTGCGGGGAGGATTTTGGGCTCGTTTACAACCCTGAGTTCATAGCTTTAGGGTCGGTAATTCATGATTTTTCAAGACCTGATATGGTGCTTATCGGCGCATCCGACGAGCGTTCGGCCCAGATGGTTGAGCAGCTCTATTTGAGCTCGTGCGAAAATAGGCCGCGTATCGCAAAGATGTCGTTGCTGAATGGAGAAATCAGCAAGCTGAGTCTAAACTGTTTTGTTACGACGAAGATAAGTTTTGCCAACGAGCTGTCCAATATATGCGAAAGGATACCGGGCGCCGACGTTGATGCAATTACCGAGGCGATAGGTTTCGACAGCCGGGTGGGCGGCAAATATCTGCGGGCGGGCATGGGATTTGGCGGCACGTGTTTCCCGCGGGACAATGCTGCGTTTCAGACTTTCACTATGAATGTAGGTTATGAGGCGAAGATAAGCCGGGCGACCGTTGCCGTTAATGATATGGTTGTGGAAAAACTATATGGTCTTATCAAGGCATACGCGCCGGATGCGGCAAACGTGGCTCTGCTCGGTTTATCGTACAAGCAGGGGACGCACGTGATAGAAGAATCGCAATCGATAATGCTGGCAAACAGACTTATTGATGCCGGCTACAGCGTAAATGTTCACGACCCGGCGGCCCTGGAGGATGCGGCAGAGGCGTTGGGGCCGGCAGTTGAGTATTGGAGCGACCCGTATGAGTGTGTTCGTGGCGCGGATGCTATTGTGCTTCTAACGCGATGGCCGGCGTTTAAGGAGCTTGATTGGGAGCGAATTGAGAGCAGCGCAAAGGACGGATGCGTTCTGCTGGATAGCTGGCGTGAGCTCGTGTCGCGGAAATTCACAAAGTTTAACTACATAGGTTTGGGCCTGGGGGCATACGTCAAATGTCTGCCGACAGTGTAAAAAACTTTGCCCATGTTGCTATGGAGAAGGTTGAGGCATTCTGGGACGCCAGGCCCTGCAATCTGCATCATTCTCCGCGTGAAGCCGGGAGCCGCGAATACTTTGAAGAGGTTGAGGCAAGGAAGTATTTCGTTGAGCCGCATATTCGGGGCTTTGCACAGTTTGAACGATGGAAGGATAAGAGTGTGCTGGAGGTGGGGTGTGGAATAGGAACCGATACCATCAATTTTGCCAGAGCCGGGGCGAAGGTCACGGCGGTGGACTACTCGGCAAAGTCGCTAGAGATCGCCGGAAAGCGGGCGGGTGTTTATGGATTAAAGATTGATTTTTACAAGGCGAATGCCGAGGAGCTTTCCGAGGTTGTGCCGGTGCGCGAGTACGACCTGGTTTATTCTTTCGGCGTAATTCACCATACTCCGCGTCCTGCGAGGGCCATTTCCGAGATCCGCAAATATATGGGGCCGCGGAGCATTTTGAAGATAATGGTTTATCATCGGCGTTCGTGGAAGGTGTTCGCGATGCTGATGACATACGCCAAAGGGGCGTTTTGGAGACTGGATGAGCTGATTGCACGATATTCCGAAGCTCAAACCGGCTGCCCGGTCACTTATACGTTTACAAAGAGAAGCATAGAGGAGCTGCTTGAAGGATTTGAGGTCTTGGAGACGAAAGTCGAACATATTTTTCCCTATCGCATCGAGGATTACAAAGCGTATCGGTACAAAAAGGTATGGTATTTTCGCTATCTTCCTGAAAAGGTCTTTCGCTGGATGGAACGAAGGTGCGGTTGGCACTTATGTGTAACGGCAAGAATAAAGAGTTGAAAGCACCGGAAGTGTTAAAAGGTTAATAATTGAAGGCATATTTGTTAGACGATTTCAAGGTAGAGATTGATGCCAGAGCGGCTGAAATAGGCGGCTGCTGGGAGGGCAAGCTTCGTAACGGGATACCTACCGCGTGGGGGATGGATGAGCTGCGGTTTTTCTATGAAAGGACACTGGAATACAAATCGCCGGTTATTCTTGACGTAGGTGCAAATACCGGTGCATTTTCTATGCTTGCCGTGATGAATCCAGCAATGAGAAGCTATGCGTTTGAGCCTGCGCCTGTTACTTTCGAAGTCTTAAAGCAAAACATAATCATGAATAATCTTCAGGATAGAGTTAAAGCTCTTCATCTGGCTCTGGCAGATAAGAACGGCACGGCAGTATTGAAGTATCCAAAATCGGGAATGAAATCAGGGTTGGCTTGTATAGGGAAACCTTTGAGATTTACAGAATGGGTTGAATATGAAGTTGAGGTTAGACGGCTTGATGATTTTGCAGGGGAATATGGGATTGGCAAAGTAGATTTGCTCAAGATTGACACTGAGGGTTGCGAACTATTTGTTTTAAGAGGAGCTGAAGAATTTATAAGGCAGTGCCGTCCGAATATCTTTTGTGAATATTATGAAGGCAATGCTAAACAATTTGGGTACCTTCCAAGTGAAATAGTAAAATTTCTTACATCATTAGGGTATAGTTACGCAAAAGTCAGTCATGAAGATATGTATTTCTATCAGTCTAAGAGAGTAAGCGTGACGAAACCCCACATAATTACATCTCCGTCTTGTGCATTTGAATTACCTGGAAAGCGGCCACAAAATCAATCTAATACCAAATCAATAGGTTTTCAAGTGTTTGATGACCAGGTCGCAATCGAGATAAACAAAGCCAGGCAGGAACATTTGGGCTCTTTAGGGTTGGAATTAGCTCACCAATCTGTTTTGGAGGTCGGTTCGGGTCTGGGGTGGCACACTGCATTTTTTGAGGAACTTAGCTGCAAGGTTTTATCAACCGACGCACGTCCTGAAAATGTTGCGGAGCATGTGCGTCGATATCCCCACCGGAAAGTCGAATTGGCAGATTTAAGTGTCCCAGGCAGTCATAAGCGTTTCGGAGAGTTTGATATTATCTACTGTTACGGGACTTTGTATCATCTCAGTAATCCAAGCTTATGTATTAAAGAGCTATCCTCAGTCTGTCGTAAGCTTTTTCTGATTGAAACATGTGTTAGTACTGTAGATAACGGTGAAATTAACCCTACAAGCGAAAACAGAAATCATCTTAATCAAAGTATCGAAGGGATTGGATGTTGTCCGGGTAGAGACTGGGTTCTGGCCGAACTTAAGAAGTACTTTCCGTTTGTATATGTAACAATTACACAACCTGACCATCATGAGTTTCCACTGAATTGGCCAGCACCTGTTAAAGGTAGAGTTAATACAAGGTCTGTGTTTGTCGCATCCAGAAAACCGCTTAGTCTTCCTACTCTTTCAACTAAACTGCCAAAGACACAAAAACGCTTAAGTGCTGTCCCAGTGTCGAGAATACAACAAGACAACCAAGAAAAAATCTTAGATAAGACAGTAAGCCATGCAGTTGATGAAAAGTATCTGAGTATTGTGGTCGCTTCTCGGAATGATGACTATGATGCAAATATTTTACACCGGATGCAGGTATTTGCAAAAGGACTTGCTGAACAGTGCAAGCGGTTCAACCTTGATGCAGAGCTTATAATCGTTGAGTGGAATCCGCCGACAGATAGTAAAAGACTCCATGAGGTTCTTGACTGGCCGGATGACCTGGGCCCTTTGACGGTTCGATTCATCGAGGTACCGGCAGAAATTCATAACAGCATTGGCAATTCAGATAAGCTCCCATTTTTCCAAATGATAGCCAAGAACGTGGGTATCAGACGGGCAAGGGGAAAATTTGTATTAGCGACCAATATCGACATTCTGTTTTCTAATAAGCTGATGCAGTTTTTAGCAGGCGGCCGACTCGATGAGAACTGTTTCTATCGTATCGACCGACATGATGTAGGTAGCAAAATACTGCCTGAGTGTAAAGATATTAACAAACAGTTGGAGTTTTGCCGGAACAATATTGTGCGTGTTCATGGGCTATATGGTACCAAGAAAATATCGGAAATGGAATCGGACCACTTCATTTATGACAGTAAGGATAAAAAGCTGCATACGAATGGATGTGGTGATTTCACGCTGATGTCACGTACTAATTGGCATTTGTTCAGAGCTTATCCGGAACTGCGAAAATGGTCTATTTATGTAGATGGGCTACTACTACATATGGCCTATGTCAGCGGCCTGCATCAGGTTATTTTGCCCGAGCCTATGAGAATTTACCACATTGAGCATGATATGAGCTGGGCTGTTAGTGATGAGGCCAAACAGAAACTCACAACGGAACGTTGTCCGACCTGCCGAGCCGTAGCTCTGTCACGGCTGGGTCTCGACTATCAAAAAGAATACCTTGTCTGGTGCCGGCAGATGATAGAGGCTGGTAAGCCAATAACAAATAATAATGAACACTGGGGCTATGCACAGACTGAATTTAAGGAATACGTGATTAGCGGCCGATGGAAAGGCCAGATGACAAACAGGAACGTAATTTCGCAGGATAATGACCGCAAACCGTTTCAAGAATGGATTGATACACTGGCATTAACTCAAAATCGTCTCTATTACCGTGACCAGACTCCTAAATCGCTGAATATGCTGCTCGATCTCGTTCATAGATACGAGCCTACCAGGATCGTAGAGTTGGGCACCCTTTCGGGTCTTTCATTGCGTGCCTGGCTTGCGGCTAAAAGCAAAGCAGAAGTGATTGCTATTGATTTGTCATTCAAGCCACTGTTTAGAAGCCAAAAAGTCCTTCCTGTTGAACTGTCCGGAGTAAGACTTCTTGAACAAGACATTCTGAAAACGGACTTCAGGCGGCTCTGGTCTGAAGAGGATAGACTCATACTTTATGTTGATGCGCATGACACCCCAAATGCTCCGATTATGGCACATGTTCTCAATAATGCCGTGCCGGCCTTGCCGCGAAGTCACGTGATAGCGGTGGATGACTTGTGGTATTGCAGTGAGCAAGTGTCGGAGCGTAGCGTTTCAGAATTCTTCAAGCAGGTTGTTGACAAGGAGATCGATTATCTTGGCTGTTTTGAGGGTCATTATGCGCCCTACTGGAAAGGGGGCTTCTTCATAGGCTTTCCGGAAATAGTGCCGCTGATGGAGTGGGTGAATCGCAACAAGGTCGACTTGATTTTCGAACCGGGCGGCAAGGTGGTAATGTTTGAGTGCCCCGCGGGTCCTGCAAACACGGCCGGGGAGGGTTTCGATTTAGAGGGATTCAATAGCCTTACGGGGAATCTGCATCATAACCCCGTGGACCAAATATGTATTTACGAAGAGAAAGATGTTGCAGCCGGTCAACAGGCGGGGGCGTTGTGCCGGCGTGCGATTGAATTGTTTGCGGCAAGCCGTATAGACCAAGCCCTGGGCTGTTTGAATCGGGCGGCTGGTCTTACATCAAACATCAGTGGGGCGTTCTACGGGATGGGTGTGTGTCTTGTGAGACTTGGCCGATTTGATTTGGCCGCGAAGATGCTGGAGGCGGAGGTCAGCAGCAGTTTTGCTCATCCGAACGCCCGGATTCTCTATGAAGATGTAAAGAATCATGCAGCCGGAGAACAGGGTCGTATTTCAAAGCAGGCTCGGCAGGGTCAGCTTAAAGGTTTCACCATTTTTGCGATGCCCAAGGGATTTACGGGTCTCTTTGCAACGATCCAGAGAAACGCGATAAGGAGTTGGATGCGGTTGATGCCAAGTCCTGAAATCATTCTTCTGGGAGACGATGATGGGGTCGCTGATGCCGCTCGCAGGTACGGTTGCAGGCATATTCCAAATGTGGAGCGGAATGAATTCGGGACACCGCTGCTCGACGATATATTTCAAAAGGCTCAGGCCGCCGCGTCGAATGAGATATGCGTCTATGTCAACGCCGACATAATCCTTATGGATAATTTCACCGAAGCAATTGGGAATGTCGCCCGGCGGTTCAGTCAATTTTTGATGGTTGGTCGGCGGTGGGATATTGATATTTCGCAGGAAATTGATTTTGGCGCAGAAGACTGGCAGCAGCGGCTGATGGACCGGGCCGGGCGAGAGGGCGCTTACCACGCGCCGACGGGCATCGACTATTTCGCCTTCAAGAAGGGTCTGTGGCCGGAAATTCCGCCGCTGGCGCTGGGGCGGAATGTATGGGACAACTGGCTTGTTCGAGAGGCGTTGCTGGCGGGCCGGCCGGTCATTGATGCAAGCAGCAAGGTCACAATCATTCATCAGAACCACGACTTCTCGCACGTCCCGGGCGGCAAAAAGGCCAGGAGTTTCGATATTGAGGTGCGGCGAAATCTGGAGTTGGCCGGGAACGATACCTCTTTTGCATATACGTCCCACGCCGCCTGGGAGCTGACGCCCGCCGGCATTGCCCTGAGGCCCATAAGCGAGTTTCTCAAGGGAGATAACCTCTCGGCAGCCCTCAAATGTATCGAAAGCTCGTATCACCAGGCGCCCGAAATCGTCGCAGGGCAGTGCGAGGCTCTTGGGCGGCAGATGGATGCCGGCCTCCGCGCTGGGCTGCTGTCTGCCGCCAAGAGGGAGGTGGTATTAGGCTCGGCAAGGAACGCTGCGAAGCTGTTATTGGATTGTCTGGAGATGGAGAATAGGCCGGCTGCCGAGGAACTTTTCAGGGAAGGTTTTCGCTGTTTGAATGAAGGCGATGCGCTGCGGGCCGTCAAGCACCTCGAAAAGGCGGCGATGAATTGCGCTACGCTGCCCAACGTGTATTACGCGCTGGCTGCCGCCTATGCCCGGTCGGGAGACATGTTCTCGGCGAGGAGGGCCTGCCGGTTGGAGCTGTCGCTGGACCCGGACAATCGCGGCGCCGCGCAACTGCTCGAGCGGATAGACCGGGCGGCAAACGAATACCGAGAAAGCCTGGTGCGCTGACGGGAGGGCCCCTTGCGGGGAGAGCGGGACAGGAATGGAATATGTGATTTGCTTAGAGGCGCTGGAAAAGGAACCAAGTTGAACACGGACAGGACATCTATTCACGACGGCGGATTTGGCGCCGCGGCGGCCTGGGCGAATGGGCAGAATTTCAAAGAGAAGGAGCTGCGGTTCTCGTTCGTGATGATCGTGCTGAACGGTATGCCGTTTATTGAATACAGCCTCAAGTCCGTTTATGACTTTGCCCACGAGATAATCATTGTCGAAGGCGCGGTGGAAAACTGCATGTTCGCCGCCGGTCCGGATGGCGGCAGCATGGACGGGACGATTCAATTCATAAAATCTTTCCCTGACCCGCAGAAAAAGGTCAGGCTGATTCAGGGCAGATGGCCGGAAAAATGCGAGATGCAGAACGAGGCGCTCAAATATGTCACTGGTGACTACGTCTGGCTGATAGATTCCGATGAGGTCTATAAGCGAGAGCATCTTGAGAAGATAAATGAGGTTCTCAAGAACGATCCGTCAATTACTCAGGTGAATTTCATCCCTGACAGTTTCTGGAAGGGGCCGGATTACATTGTTTACTCATCGAAGTTCTTCGAGTTTTCAAATCACTTCCGAAGGTTGTTCAAGTTTGTCCCGGGGGCCGTATTCATATCCCATCGCCCTCCCACAATGGTCTGGCCGGGCCAGAACAAGACTACCGAGCAGATGCATCTTCTGGACGGGACGACGACCAGGCGAATGGGGCTGGTGATGTATCATTACAACTACATTCTGGACAGCCAGGTCAAGCAGAAGAATGACTACTACGGCAGGATGGACAGGAATGCGAACTTTCAGGGCTACGACCGGCAGGGCTGGTACAATGAATGTTTTCTCAAGTGGAATCCGCAGAATCGGGAGGAGATAGAAAGCAGGTACCCCGTCTGGCTTGGTGATGAGCAATCGCGCACTGAGCCGTTTACAGGTACACATCCGGATGTAATGTCGGATTCTGCTGCCGCATTCAGGAGCAATAGCCCGGCGATGCCCGGAACATGCCGAAGCTCCAGGTCTGTGCCGACGGCGACAAAGGGAAACGCGCTGGTTTCCTATATTACCGCCCCGATAAGGATGGGGCTGAAGTATCACCCGCATATGTTCAGTAACGCGGGTATTGCCCGGAGCATGGTCAAGGTTCTGGTAGAGATGGGCTATGTTGTTGATTTGATCGATTGGACCTGCATGGACTTCAAGAGTGACAAGGTGTACGACCTTTTCGTCGGCCATGCCGGCGCCAATTGGGAGTATCTAAGCAGGAACGTCGTCGGTCAGGCCGTGAAGATATACTTTGCGACAGGAATATACTGGCGGCAGTTCAATCGGCGGGAGGCCGAGAGATTTGCCGACCTTGAGAGAAGGCGCGGCGTGCGTCTGCCGTATGACCGGTGGATACAACACAGTGAAGAGTTTGCGTGCCATGATGCTGATGGGATCGTATGTCTCGGCAACAGTCATGCGGCGGAAAGCTATAGACAATTTCCGGTTTGCTTTAACCTTAATAACGGGTGCTATGCGGACGACCACTATAATCCTTCGAGCAAGGATTTTGAGTCCGGCCGCCGACATTTTCTCTACTTCGGCTCCGCTGGTAACGTGCACAAAGGTCTCGACCTGTTAGTTGAGGCCTTCATGCAATTAGATGCAGAGCTGTGGTGTGCCGGACGTTTAGAGCCGGGTTTCGCGGAGGTGTACGGGCAAATCTTGGCTGGACATCCCAATATACATTTTGTGGACTGGGTGGAACTGCGGTCGCCCCTCTTCTACAAGCTGATGAATCTGTGCAACTGCACTATCTTTGTGTCATGCGCGGAAGGATCTTCGGGGGGAGTAGTTCAATGTATGAATCAGGGGCTTATTCCGATTGTCAGCCGTGACGTCACTATAGACGTCGATGATTTCGGGATAATGCTGCAAAATGATTCCGTGGAGGAAATAGTCCGGACGGTGCGCGAGCTTACTGCAAAGCCCGCGGAATGGCATCGCGAGCACTCGATAAAGGTCAGGCAGGCTGCATTGAGGGACTACTCGCAGCAGGCTTTCGAGAAGAACTTGCGTGCCGGAATTGAGTATGTGATCAGCCGGTCACAGCGGGTGCGGGCCGAGCGCGAGAGGGCTGCATCGCTGGTTATGAATGCCGTTACGACATATTGTGATGTGTATCGCAACGACTTGGGAGCGTTGCTTCGTGGAGCTGATTTTCTCAAATCATGTCAGAGATATGATGAAGCAGCTCAGCTTTGGCAGCGTGCGCTTGTTGTCGAGCCGTCCTGTGTAACTGCCATGTGCGAGCTGGCCGCCTATTATACCGCCGGAGGACAAGCCGAGAAGGCCGGCGGGATTGCAAAACGCGCTCTGAGGCATTCTCCGTTGGATAAACAGGGCTTGGCGATTCTGCGGCAAAGCGAACAGACTTCGAACCATTATGTGGTGTCGAATTCCCATGCCAGGTAAGAGATGATAGACAACATCAGGAACATAGTTTGGGTGAGGCCGGATTCGATAGGTGATGCGGTCCTGTCGGCGTCGATGCTGCCGTACATCCGGCGGAAGTACGAGGGCGCCAGGATAGTCGTTGTCTGTCAGGAGCATATCGGCGAGCTATACGAGGCGTGTCCATACGTGGATGAGGTTGTGGTGTTCAACAGGAAAAGGGTTCTGGAGGACGAACGGTACCGCCTGGAGATTACGGCGCGATTGCGGATGTTGAAGCCGCAGCTATCCTTGAATTCGGTGTATTCGCGTGAGGCCCTGACGGATTGGTTTGCGATAAAGTGCGGGGCCGAGCGGCGCGTCGCACTCGAGGGCAATCTGTGCAACATTTCGCCCGAGCGCAGAAGCATGCACAATCAATTCTACACCGACCTGCTGCCAAGCCCCGGAGGACAGAAGCTCGAGCTTGAGCGGCACCGGGATTTCCTAAGAGGGCTGGATATTGAGGCGCCGGGGCTGCGGCCCGTCGTCTGGATGAAACAGGAGGATGAGGCGTTTGCCGACAGGCTGTTTGGGGAAAACGGGCTCGATCCGGCCGGGACAATCGCCCTGTTTGCCGGCGCCCAGTATGAATGCCGCGTGTACGAGGGATACGGCCAGGCGATGTCGGAGTTCTGCAGGGCCAACCGGCTTACGGTAATCGCGTTGGGAACCGAGCAGGACCGTGACATCAACCAGAGGAACCTGAATGCGATTGGCGTAAGGACGATAAACTTAAGCGGCAGGACAACCATTTTGCAGTCCTGCGCAATCCTCAAGCGCTGCCGGCTGGCGGTCGGGGCGGAAACGGGCCTGGCGCACATTTCCTGCGCGGTGGGAACGCCTAATGTGATTCTGCTGGGCGGCGGACACTTCGGGCGTTTCATGCCCTATTCACCGTTGACGTCGGTTGCCTGCCTGCCGTTGGAGTGTTTTGGGTGTAATTGGAGCTGCCGATACAGAAGCTCGCATTGTGTCAAGGACGTTGCGACGGAAGTGGTCACTGAGGCCGTTCAGCGGAGTTTTGAGGAGTCTTCGCAGAAGATTCGCGTCTTTATGCAGGGCAATTCGTTGTGGGAGGCGCGGGCCGGGTTGCCTAAATGGAAGACGTTTGAGCAGTTCCTGGGAACCGACAATATAGAGATCGTCCCGGTCGAGGGCCGCGGCAATGCCACAGCGGACTGTGGAGATAGTTTCGACGTTCACACACCGCAGTCGGCGGGATTGCCGGATGCCTGGCGCCGGTCCGACGTTGAGACACAACCGGACGCCCGGCTGACTATTGCAACGAGCATAGCTCCGAAAGAAATTGAAAAGCAGGCAAGGGCAATAGAAAGCTGGGCAAAGCTCGGCTTTAGACCCGTTTCGATAAACTGCATTGAAGAAATCGACGCACTTAGGGAATCATTTCCGCAAGTCGAGTTTGTCCCCGCAAAGCGGGACGCAAGAGAGGTCTTTGGCAAACCGCTTATATATTTTGACGACTTTCTGGAATATTTTCGCCAGGGCGATTTTGAATTCGGGGGGATTGTAAATTCGGATATTTTCCTGGCAGGTGACGAAGGCATTATCTCTTTCATCAAAAGCCAGGCAAGAGGGTCTCTTGTCTATGGGTCAAGAATAAACGTGGATTCCCTTGAGGTTTTAGAAGGCGAAGTTTATGAGCAGGGATTCGACTTCTTCTTTTTTCATAAATCACTCATACCGCATATCCCAAAAACTGAATTCTGTGTAGGAGCGCCCTGGTGGGACTACTGGGCGCCGTTGATTGCCGCCCTGGAGGGGTTCCAAATAAAGAGAGTTGTTGGGCCGTTTGCGTATCACGTCAGGCACCGCTTCAGATGGGACCACAAGCAATGGATCAGTCTGGCGCAAAAGTGCTTCGCATATTTGATTGATAAGGCCAGCGAGAACTTTTACGAAGATCCCGACACGAACCCGTGGGCGCTCTTGGCAAATATCTTTTACACGAATCACAATGGGGACACCAGGTGGAGCGGCAGAGACGACAAGATGCTGCCGCATGTTTTTTCCAGCTCGATCCTTGAGTTTCTGGAAAAAAAGAGTCTGAGGATTGGGTATGCCGCAAACAGGCCGCCGGTCCGGCGGGATGGCGCCGGGCTGGTCAAGAAGAAAATAGATATTCTCATCCACAATACCGATTCGGCGATACAGTGCGCGGCCCCACGGGCCACCCGCCAAGTGGCCGATGGGCCTGGCGGGGATGAGCCGGAGAAGCAATGCGACCTGAGCATTGTTCTTTGCACGAAGGACAGGGCCGAGCTGCTGGATGAGATGCTCGATAGTCTTGAAGAGGCCGCGGCGGGCGTAGCTTACGAGCTGATTGTGGTCAAAGGCGGCTCTCGCGACAACACGCTGGATGTATTGTGCAAACACGGTGTGACAGGAGTCTATAGCGAGTCGGAATGGCTGGGACCGCAGAGGCACTCATGGCCGCAGCTCTATAATTTTGGTTTTTCCAAGGCCCGGGGCAAGTGGGCAATGTACGCCAGTGACGATATCGTATTCGGTCCGGGTGCGGTTGTTCGGGCGATGGAGCTGCTGAAAAGGCAGAAGGAGCAAGTGGCTGGCGGGATATTTTTCTACAGGAACCCTCGTCCGACGAGGCAGGATTGGGCCGAATACGGTATTGATTTTACGGATGGGGCCAGGCTGCTGATGAACTATGGTCTGGTCAGGTTAGAGAGCTTCAGGCGGGTGGGCGGTTTTGACGAAGCCTACAGGTTCTATTGCGCCGATACCGATTTGTGCCATAAGCTTTACGAGGCCGGCCAGCAGCTTATTCCACTGCCGGGGTGTTTCGTTACTCACAATGATCTGCTCGACGCACAGAAACAAACAAACGCCGATGCAGGCGGTCGTGACATAGAGCTGTGCCGGCGACGCTGGAGCCATTTTGCCGGCGATGAGATGCCCGGGCCGATGCGTCTGTTGTGGCGGGATGATTTCTCTGAGGCGTTCGATGTGCCCGCCGGTCTGCAAAAGATTGGTTCGGGCATTGAGAGCTTTTGGCGCGGCCTTGCCTGTTTTCAGCAGGGCATCTTTGGCCGGGCAGAGCAGGAATTCATGCAGGCGGTAAAGTCATTTTGTGATCACAAGCAGGTCCTATGGTGCCTGGCGCAGGCGGCGGATAAGTGCGAGGACAAAGCCCTTGCCGAGAAAGCGGCCACAGGGGTAGTAAGGTTGGCACCGGATTTTGAGCCGGGGCTGGACCTTCTAATCCGAGTGACCCGCCGGGAGTTCGTTGCGGCGGACTCGGTTGTGCCCGTACTGTGCTCGGCCCAAAGCGGCTCTGTCGATACCCTTAACAGTTGCGCCTGCGAACAGGCCTTTGATATGTCGTGTGAGGAAGGCTCGCTTTATTCCGAATCGTGGAAGGCTGCGGACTTTACAAATCAGGCGTCGCCGGCTGCCGCTATGGTGAGGACGCCGAGGCGGTCCGGCCTGATGGCCACTTGTGGGGACGCCGTGCGCTCTGAGACGCAATTGCGAAGAAAACTCGAGAAGTTCAGCAAGGTAGTTGTATGGGGCCTCAAGACCGGTGGGCATACGCACGCCCACATCCATCGTCACTTCTTCAATACCTTAAAGAGGCTCGATGCAAACGTTGTTCTGGTGGATGATCTGCTGGAAAACAAAGACGTGATAGAAGGCGATGAACTGGTCATCTCCGTCGATGTCGCGAGCCGCTATCTGCCTATCAGGCGGGGGGTCTATTATTGCCTGCATAATTGCGAGGACGATATCCATCGGAGAATTGATCCATCAAGAAACATCAGGCTCAGGACATACACACGCTCGGCGGAGCAGGCCGGCGAAAAGTGGGACCAGGTGACGTTTTTTGACGGCAAAACCCGCACCCTTTTCCAGCCCTGGGCGACGGACCTGCTTGCCGGCGAGTTTGAAGAGCCGATACTCAGACCCCCAAGCAACATTGTCTTCTGGGTCGGCAGTATATGGAGTGATCGGCTGAATCAGGGCAATGTCAATGAGATAGAGATTCTAAAAAATGTCCTCGAAAAGAGGGACATAAGATTCGTTCACCTGCAGGGCATTTCGGATTTGCTCAACGTCAGATACGTTCGCCATTCGCTCATTGCCCCGGCAATCGCCGGACGCTGGCAGGTGGAAAACGACTATCTTCCCTGCCGGATGTGGAAGAATATCTCATACGGGCAGCTCGGCGTCTCGAACGTCAGAAAGTTCGACGAGGTATTCAACGGTTGCACGGTGCCGGGCCGGAGCATCGAAGAAATAATCGACAACACGCTCAGTCTGCCATTCGGCAGATATAGAGATATGATTTACGAACAGCAGGAAGTAGTCAAAAGTCATCATACTTACGTGAATAGACTGCTAAACATTATCAGGGCTTATGAATCCGTGGAGAATTGCTGAACGGCCTTTAGTCCGTCAACGTTGATCTTGTTAGTTGTCATTCCTGCGAAGGCAGGAATCCACAACCCTTAGCCGGCTGCTGAGCGAACAGCACACAAATTCAACTGTGAGTGGCTACTTTTGTGCCGTGAAGAATCGGTGGTTATGAGCAATAGCAGGCAAAACAGGATAACCGGCCTTATATTCAGCAAGGACCGGGCTTTGCAAGTTCAGGCCGCGATAGAGTCCTTCTTTTTGTACTGTCAGGACCGCGGCCGGATTCGATTGCGCGTATTGTACAAGGCGTCAAATCAGTTGCACCGCGGGCAGTATGAGAGGCTCAAAGAAAAGTTCCGCGACGTATCGTTTGTTGAAGAGGAGGATTTCAAAAAACAGGTGCTTGCTGTAGTGGCCGGGTGTGAGTACGTGCTGTTTCTCGTTGACGATAATCTGTTTGTGGGCGACTTTTCTCTGGTTGATGTCGTTGTAAGTCTGCAGAACAACGCTGATGCGATCGGCTTTTCGCTGAGATTAGGGCGCAATACAACCTGCTGCTATGCCCACAACGCCGAGCAGTCTGTGCCCGCATTTCAGGGGGCGGACGGCGGGATACTGAAGTACGACTGGACGCTGGCCCGCCGAGGCGGGCTGGCCGAGCACGACTTCGGCTATCCGCTCGAACTATCAAGCTCCATATACCGCGCCGCCGATATTCTGGGGCTGCTGCGACAAGTGGAGTTCACCAATCCGAACACCCTCGAAGCGGCTATGGCGGCCAATTCCCATCTCTATCGGCAGGTCAGGAACAGCCTGCTTTGCTTCGAGCAGTCCGTCGCCTTTTGTACACCCGTGAATATGGTTCAAACGGTCTGGAATAATCGCGTCGGTCGTAACGATAATTACTCCGTGGAGCGGCTTGCTCAGGTATTTGAGCAGGGCGGGAGGATTGATGTTGAGAGGTACTCCGGTTTTGTCCCCAAATCCTGCCACCAGGAGGTTGAATTGTATTTCAGCCGTTGCAGCGAACCGGACCAGCGGTCTGACAGACAGGACGAGCCCAGGCCGAAATTCTCTATCATAATGGCGAATTACAATAACGCCCGGTACATAATGCAGGCCATAGAGTCGGTATGTCGCCAGACATTCAGCGACTGGGAGCTGATAATTGTCGAGGACTGCTCGACGGATAACTCGTCGGCTATTGTCGAGCAGTATCTTTGTGACATCCGCATAAGGCTGATTCGGCACGAGGCCAATCGCGGCTACACCGCTGCCTTGAAGACCGGCATTGCATACGTCCGCTCGGAATACTTCGGTATCCTGGACAGCGACGACTGCCTGCTGCCGCACGCCGTCGAGACGATGCACAAACGGCACGTGGAAATTCCCGATTGCGGGCTTATCTATTCACAGTTCGCTTTTTGTGACGAGAATCTGAACCGGAGGAAAGTCGGTTTTTGCGGCCAGATACCGCCGGGCGGGACAAGCCTCGATGCGAATGTGGTCAGCCACTTCAAGACCTTCAAGCTGCGGGATTATCTGAAAACGACGGGGTATGATGAGAAGATACTTTATGCTGAGGATATTGATATCGTCTATAAAA